>JAGADM010000008.1 GCA_017613595.1 Lachnospiraceae bacterium
GATGTTCTCGCGAACGCTTAAATCCGCTATGATGCCGTCACGTTTACGGTCTTCCGCGAGATACCCGATGCCGTGACGCATCGCATCGACCGGGCGCGTAATCTTAACCGGTTCTCCCTTAACGGTTACCGTGCCGCCGTTAACCTTGTCGGCACCGAAGATTGCGCGGACGCTTTCACTTCGTCCCGAACCGAGAAGTCCCGTGAACCCGTTGACTTCGCCCTTCCGGATCGAAAAATCAAACGGCATCGCCTCGGAGCTCGAAAGCCCCTTTGCCTCATAGAACACTTCCCGTTCCATGATTTTTTCTTCGTCGCCGTCGCCCAGATTGCTGAGCTCTTCGAGTTCTTTACCGATCATCTTTGAAACAAGCTGCACCTGCGGCAGTTCTTCGGTCAGGTATTCGCCGACGAGTTCGCCGTTTCGAAGTACCGTGATCCGGTCGCTGACCTCGTAAACCTGCTCTAAGAAGTGGGTGACAAATATGATGCCGACGCCCTGGGCACGAAGGTCCCTCATCAGTTTGAACAACATCTGCACTTCGTTATCATCGAGGGACGAGGTCGGTTCGTCCAGGATCAAAACCTTACACTGCATGTCCACCGCGCGGGCAATGGCCACCATCTGCTGTACGGCAAGGGAACAGTTCCCGAGAAGCTGCGTGCTTCTTGCCGGAATTCCGAGTCTTTCAAGAATCTCATCCGCGCGTTTCTCACGGTCTTTGTGCCGAATCACAAAGCCGCTCTTTCTGCCGATGAACATGTTCTCGGAAACGGTAAGATTCGGGCACAGGGTAATCTCCTGATACACCGTGCTGATTCCTTTATTCTGGGCATCTTCCGGCGAACGGATCACGATACTTTCCCCATCCAGCCGTATTTCTCCGCCGTCCATCTGATACACGCCCGTCAGCACCTTGATCAGGGTGGATTTGCCGGCGCCGTTTTCTCCCATCAGCGCGTGGATTTCTCCCTTTCTTAAGGAAAAGTCCACACCGTTTAAGGCAAGAACGCCCGGAAATCGTTTTTCGATGCCGCGCATCGTCAGTAAGCATTCTTCCTGCATGCCAATCCTCCATTTCCATGTGATTCCCGAAAAAAGCGCAGCCGAAGCTGATTGCCTCAGCCCAGCTGCGCGATTTCGCCGGATTATCGATTAGTCACCAAGACCGTAGGTGTTGATGTCATTTTCCGTAATGGTCTTCGCGTCGAAGCCCTTTTCTTCATTGATGATGATCTTCTGGGAAGGAGCCTTACCGCTCTTGATCAAATCGCTGATGATCTTTGCCTGGAACGGGCTGCACTGTCCGTCGTAGTTCCATTTTCCTGCAAGGAGCTCACGAAGCGCCCACTTATTGCAGTCAAAACCGATAACAACAACCTTGCCGTCCACACCGTGTGTAATACCTGCTTCGTCAAGTGCCGCTACAGCGCCTCTTGCCATACCGTCATTCTCTGCGTAGATAACGTTGAAATCTTCGCCGCTGTTGATAACGGTCTCAACAATCTTCTTAGCTTCTGCTTCGTCCCAGCCGGCCGTCTGCTGAACAATCTTCTTCATCTTGCCGGAAGCAAACTGTGCGTCAAGAGCACCGGTACGTCCTACCTGAGCATCGGAACCCATAGCTCCCTGGATATGGATAACCTTGTACTCCGGAAGATTCTGAGCGAGCAGCCAGTTTACTGCGGTCTCGCCTTCTTTTGCCATGTCAGAAATAACGGCCGCCTCATAAAGGCTCTCGTCAACTTCGATCTTACGGTCGAAGATGTAAACCTTAACGCCTGCATCCTTTGCCTTCTTGAGAACGTCGTCCCAACCGGTCGTCTCAGCGGCGGAAATCAGAAGGTAATCAACACCGTCCGTGATGAATCCTTTTGCTGCCTGAAGCTGCTCGTCATTAACCTTGCTGTAGAAAGTCTTAAGTTCGTACCCGTTCTCTGCAGAGAAAACGGCCTCCATGTCCTTTACATTTGCCTCACGGTAACCGGACTCCGACGGCGGGTTATTTACAACGCCGATCTTAATCTTTCCGTCTTTCTTGTCTCCCTTGCCGCAAGCTGCCAGCATGCAGGAACATACAAGAGTAACCACCAATAACAAAGCTTTTAACTTTCGCATTTTTGCTGTCCTCCTTCAAAATCTAAGGCCGTCATCGACCTTCCGAGGATAAGGATAGCGTATTTGTCCGCAAGGGTAAATCAAGGTTCATTTTGACTTTGTTCAAAATAAAACCGCGTTTGGAAGGTTTTCTCCAAACGCGGTAAGAATCATTTTATTCCGGTTGATTTTGATATTGCGCCCTATATTCCGAGGGTGTCATCCCGGTATTTTTCTTGAAGATATAACTGAAATAATGCGCGTCATTATAACCGACTTCCCGCGCAATCTGCGAACTTCTTTCGTCTGTGGTCCGCAGCAATTCCTTGGCCTTATTCAGCCTGAGATAGATCAGATACTCGGTAAACGTCTGCCCTTTCTGCTGGGAGAACACCGTTGAGAACCGGCTGCTGCTCATGTTCACGGCCTTCGCGACATCCTGCAGCATCAGATTCGGATTTGTGAAATGAAGCGACATGTACAGCTTCGCCTCACTGATAACCGCGGGTGTTTTCTCGTCCTCCGAATCGCCCATTTCCCTTACGCCGAGAATGATCGACTTTTCGTCCGTCCGCTCTACCAGCAGGTGACGGATATGTCTTGCCGTTTTAAAACTGTGATAGATCTCCTCCGGCTTTTCGACAATGTCTCCGATTCCCACGCGGATTTCCGATGATCCCGTATGCTCCAGTTCTCTAACAAGGGTTGTGGCAAATGCGTACGCTCTCTCCTCAACGTCTTCGACGGTCTCCCCGGTGATCAGGAACCGTGTTCCGACCCTTCCCGGAGACGGGAGAACATTCCCGCCGCCTGCCTCCGAAAGCTCATCGGCAACCGCCTGTCCCTCGGCAGTCGGGGAGAATGCCGCATCGATCACCGCATAAAACGGAGCCGGAACGGAGCATCCCATTGCCGCAAGCTGGGTAAGCACATTCGGTGCGTCCTCTTCGGCCGCTTCGTTCGAGAAGAGCGAGCCGATCAGTTTTTCTTTTACCAGCTTTCCGCCGCTTTCCATCCTCGCGCGGAGACTGGCCGCATGTTCAAACGTGTTGCGCTCTGCCTTCAGTTGCATGCTCACTTTATCGAGTACTTCCTTCAGATTGCCCGCATTGATGGGTTTCAGCATATACTCGCGAACGCCCAGCTGGATACACTGGCGCGCATATTCAAACTCATCATAGCCGCTGAGCACGATGACTCCGATCCACGGCATCTGCTTCTGCATGATCCGGCACAGCTCGATCCCGTCCATAAAGGGCATTTTAATGTCTGTAATAACTATATCGGGATTGGTATCTCTTATCATCGGAAGCGCCATTTCGCCGTCGGGTGCTTCCCCTACCAGTACATACGGCGTGTCGTCCCACGGAAAAGACTCGCGGATTCCTTCTCTGACAACAATTTCGTCATCAACCAGAAATACTTTCATTTTCACTTATCTCCTCTCTGGTTCTGCACGGAACCTTGAAACTTACCGAAGTTCCTTCCGCTCCGCTCTCAATCGTTAAGTCGTCCGCCTGATTATAGTAAAGACGGATACGCATATTGACATTGACCAGACCGAAACCTCCGCCGCCCTCACTGACCGTCGGCTGTCCTTTTTTCATTCTTTCCTCCAGGTCATGCAGCTGTTCCGGGCTCATTCCGAGCCCCGTATCGGTAACGGAAAAGTACAGAAAACCGTTCTCGAGTCTCCCCTTCACACGGATGATTCCGCCGCCGCGCTTAATCTTAATCCCGTGATAGAGAGCATTCTCCACAAGCGGCTGCAGCAGCAGCTTCAGAATATAGTAATCGCCGATTTCATCCGGGATATCAATCTCATAATCCATGATATCACGGTATCTCGTCTGCTGAATCTTCAAGTAACCTTCGATATGTTTCTTCTCCTGACTGATGGGAATCCAGTCCGCACCGGAAGAAAGGCTGATTCGGAAGAAGTCGCTCAGCGCACTTGTCAACTGGATTACTTCATCCTTTTCGCCGGCCTCTGCCTTCCACACGATGGCGTCCAGCGTGTTATAGAGAAAATGCGGATTAATCTGCGCCTGAAGCGTACGAAGTTCCGCTTTCCGGAGGCTTCTCGCATCCCGATTGCTCTTCTTCATCATATCCTCCAGACGATCCGCCATCGTATTTACCTGAAGCGTCAGATTCCGAAGCTCGGTAACGTTCGTATCTTCGATTCTGGCATCGAGAGAACCTTCGGCAATGTGTGAGGCAACTTCCTCCAACCGCTCAATCGGAAGACGGACGGACGTTGCCGTCGCCTTTACGGACTTATTCCGGACAAGCAGCGCTACGATAACGATCAGCAACTCCACCACCGCGGTGAGAAGCACCCATATCCGAAGACTCAGGCTCATCCTGGCCGCCGAATTGATCTCTTTCGCAATATATTCCGTCAGCATACTGTCAACAAGCGATGCCACTCCGCGGACCTCTTCCACAACGGCTTCGTTCTCCACAACGGGAATGTCGGTCTCGATATTTTCTTTTATGCGGTCCACATAGTTTTCCAGCGTCTGCATGGTACGCCTTGCCACAATCAGAGACAGCCTGCTTTCCTCGTCCGTCTGTTCCGTAATGGTATCAATGGTATCATTTACCTTCCGGATGGTAGTATAAATATTGCTTTCGGCAAATGTGTCGCGCCCGCTTACGATATTCCAGGCGCTTTCCGGGATTTCCTCCGTAACGACTGTCTTCAGACTCGCCACGGTCTCCATACGGTCAATGGAGTTATGGTATTTGCCCGCATAAAAAAGCATCAGAACAAGACTTATGATGATGGGGATCACCAGCATAAATACCAGACGGTGACTTAAATCAGCAATCTGTCCGAGTATGCTTTTTTCCTTACTGACTTTACCCATTACATGCCTGCCTTTCCCGCAGTCCTAATACCCTCTCGGTGCAATTGCCGAAACATTCATCTCATCACTGAACACCTGCTCCTCAGGATGGATCACTGCTTCCACACGTTCCCCGTTTTTCAGTTTGATCGCCGTCTCCATCAGCGCCTTTCCGAGTTTCGGCGTACACTCCACCACACAGTTGATCTTTCCCGATTTCAGCACGTCAATGGCCTCCTGTCCACCATCGATCGAGATGATCAGCATGTCTTTGCCGGGGACAAGGTTCGCCTTTTCAATCTCGGGGATTGCTCCGATCGTCATCTCATCATTGTGTGAAAAGACAACATCAATGGAATCACCGTACTTGTCAAGAAGATACCGCATGCACTCTGCACCCCGGCTCTTTAAAAAATCGCCGTCAATACTTTCCAGAATACACATGCGTGCGTCATCTTTCACCGTATCGTAAAACCCGGCCTGCCGCTGACGCATCGGTGTGGAATTTTCCGTTCCCGTTATTTCCACAATATTTATATGCTCTAACCCAAGGCTGTCGGCCTTTCGGATAAGATACTCCGCCGCCATGACGCCTTCCTTATAGAAGTCCGCACCGATCAGGCATGTGGTAAGCCCCTCCTGTGCGGTGTTGATGTCCCGATCCACCAGGATTACAGGGATTCCCGCATCTTTCGCTTCTTTAAGTACATTGTCCCAACCCTCTTCAACCACCGGGGAAAATGCGATTGCATCCACCTTATACGCGATAAAGCGCCGTATGGCGGCAATCTGGTTCTCCTGTTTCTGGTTGGCGTTTTCAAGCATCAGCCCGATACCGTAAGACTCTGCCTGCTCTTCGATATCCCTGGTGTTGCCGATACGCCACGCGCTTTCACTTCCGATCTGGCTGAACCCCAGAACCAGCCTCGAATCGCCTGTTTCTTCCTTCTTTTGCCCGCAACCGGCTGCTGCGAGCATCAGAACGATTCCGATAACACCCAATAAAATCTTTCTGTACATAGCCTTCTCTTTTCTTTTAGAAAAGCCGATACGATCATAGATGTACCGGCTGTGTTTCATTTCTTTCGCGCCTTCGCTTGTGCAGGGAAATGGTATTCCCTGCACCGGACGGCACTTTACGTGTTCTGAGGATCCCGCCTGCAGAAAAACGATAATCGGTTATTTAATCCAGTTCCCTGGTTCCCATGTAGAGCTCGTAATAACGGCCCTTCTGTGCGAGCAAATCGTCATGGTCGCCGCGCTCGATGATCTCGCCGTGCTCAAGAACCATGATCGCATTGGCATTGCGTACCGTCGAAAGACGATGAGCGATGACAAATGTGGTGCGGTCCTTCATCAGGCGGTCCATACCGTGCTCGATGTGACGCTCGGTACGGGTATCGACCGAACTGGTTGCTTCGTCAAGAACCAGGATCGGAGCCTTCGAAAGCGCTGCTCTTGCGATATTGAGAAGCTGTCTCTGACCTTGCGAGAGGTTCGCGCCGTCACCTTCAAGCTTCGTCTGGTATCCGTCGGAAAGACGCATGATAAAGCTGTGCGCGCTGGCTGTCTTCGCTGCGGCGATAACTTCCTCGTCGGTTGCATCGAGACGTCCGTAACGGATATTTTCCATAACCGTTCCGGAGAACAGGTGCGTATCCTGCAGTACCATTGCGATATTCTTACGAAGTACGTCTCTTTCGATCTGTTTAACGTCTACGCCGTCAATCGTTATCTTTCCTTCGTTAATGTCATAGAAACGGTTCAGAAGGTTCGTAATCGTCGTCTTACCGGCACCGGTGGAGCCGACAAATGCGATCTTCTGGCCGGGCTTCGCATACAGGTTGATGTCTTTGAGGACGGTCTTGTCAGGGTTGTAGCCGAAGGTTACATGCTCCATGACAACGTGTCCCTTCATCGCGGGCATCGGATCGGCGTCCTTCACATCCGGCGCCTCCGGAACCTCGTCCATAACCTCGAAGACACGCTCAGCGCCTGCGAGAGCCGAGAAGAAGGTTGCCATCTGCTGCGAAAGCATATTGATTGGCATCGCGAACTGACGGGAATAGTTGGCAAATACCGTAAGTCCGCCGGCCGTAACCTTGCCGAAGATCATCAGCACGCCGCCGATACCGACCGTCGCGGCGTAGGAAATCTGCGAAGTGTTGCCCATGATCGGTCCGGTCACGCCGCCCCAGAACTGCGCTTTGAACTGCTTGTCGCGCATATCGTCATTGAGAGCGGAGAACTCTTCCACGCAGCATTCCTCGTGGTTGAATACCTTTACGACCTTCTGACCGGTAACGGTTTCTTCAATATAGCCGTTCACTGCGCCGAGTGCACTCTGCTGTGCGGCATAGTATTTGCGGCTCAGTTTACCGATTGTCAGACCGCCGAACAGAAGAAGCGGAATGAATACCACGGTAACGATTGTCAATATCCAGCTTGTGGTGATCATGAAGATCAGCGTTCCGACAAGCGTTACACCGCCCGAAACAAGCTGTGTAAACGAGTTATTGATCATGACATCGATGTTATCGATATCGTTTGTGAAACGGGACATGATCTCACCGGTCTGTCTCGAGTCGAAGAAACGAACCGGAAGCTTCTGCAGTTTCGCGAACAGATCGTTACGGATCCGCTCGATCATACCCTGCGAGATGGAAAGCATCAGGCGGGCCTGCGTATAGGTTGTGATAACGCCGATGCAGTAAATGGAAGCGAGCATGATAAGCGCCATCAGAATGTAAGTCATAACCGCCGGATCGCCGGGGAAGAACTTATCCGCGAAACGGAGGATCCATTTGTCCGCAATCTTTTCGAATACGGATCTCTTTAATTCCTTATCCGGATGCACCGCCAGATCAAGTTTGTTGATGATCGGTGCCATAAAGTAACCGCCGACAAGGCTGGTAACCGTCGTTACGAGCATGCACAGAAGAACGAGTGCGAAACGGAGACGGAAACCTTGCATGTAGGTAAGAAGCCTTGCGATGGTCTTCTTTGCGCTCTTCGGCTTGCCGCCCATCATTCCGCGGCCTCTCGGGCCTCCCTGCGGGCGCTGCTTGAACGCATTTTTCTTAGCTATGCTGTTGTACTGCTGCTGCAGCTGTTCCAATGATCTTGCCATCTGCTCACGCCCCCTTTCCCGTCTGAGACTCGTAGATTTCACGGTACTCGGTGTTATTTGCAAGCAGCTCGTCATGGGTTCCCATACCGGTGATCACACCGTCGTCCATAACGATGATCGTGTCAGCATCCTGAACGGAACTGATACGCTGCGCAATGATCAGCTTGGTCGCTTTGCGGAGATTCTCGGTGTACGGATCCGCCTCGCCCATAATCGGCACGGATTTCTCGGAAAATGCTTTCCGGATCTGTGCTTCGGTCGCCGTATCAACGGCGCTCGTCGAATCGTCAAGGATCAGGATCTTCGGCTTCTTAAGAAGCGCTCTCGCGATACAGAGACGCTGCTTCTGGCCGCCGGACACGTTCGTTCCGCCCTGCTCGATCATCGTGTCGTAGCCGTCGCGGAAGGCCGAGACAAATTTGTCTGCCTGCGCGTACTCCGCCATACGCCTGATCTCTTCGGGAGAAGCATTCTCATCGCCCCACTGAAGGTTCTCGGTTACGGTTCCGGAGAACAGCGTGTTCTTCTGAAGAACCATGGATACACCTTCACGGAGGTTATAAAGCGAATAGTCACGGACATCCACGCCGTCCACAAGCACTTCGCCTTCATCACAGTCATACAGTCTCGGGATCATCGAAACAAGCGTCGTCTTACCGCAGCCCGTTGAGCCGATGATGCCGACCGTGGAACCAGCCGGAATATGCAGGTTGATATTGTTCAGAACCTTCTCTTCGCTGTTCTTATAGTATCGGAAGGAAACGTTCTTAAAGGTAATCTCGCCGTTCTGTACGGTCAGATCCTTCTGCTTTGCGTTCTCATCGGTCAGGTCGAGAGGCTCATCCATAACTTCACGGATACGCTTTGCGGAAGCCAGCGCTCTCGAAGAGAACATCAGCAGGAAGGTGATCATGACAAGCGAGGAAAGAATCTGCGTTACGTATGTTAAGAACGCGGACAGATCACCGATCTCCATTCTGTAATCGAGAACCATCGGCCCGCCGATCAGGATAACGGCGATAACGGTTCCGTTCATGAAAAGCGTCATGACCGGAGACATAAAGATCATAACCTTGGAAGCGGAAATACCCGCTTTTTTCAGGTTTGCGTTGGATTCGCGGAACTTTTCAATCTCGTAATCCTCACGGACGAAGCTCTTAACCACGCGTACGTTTGTAACATTTTCCTGAACCGTCGAGTTCAGGGCGTCAACCTTCTTCTGCACGCGGCCGAATCTCGGGAAACCGGTAAAGATAATGCCTCCGACCGCTACGAGCATGGTCGGGATGGATACGGCAAATACAACCGACAACGGGGGATTCAGAAGAATCGCCATGACTAACGCCGCGATCATCATACCCGGCGCGCGGAGCGCCATACGAAGAACCATCGCGATGAAGTTCTGTACCTGCGTTACGTCATTGGTAAGACGCGTAACGAGGGAACCGGTTGAAAACTTATCAATATTCGCGAAAGAATACTGCTGGATTCTGCGGTAGCAATCCTCTCTTAAGTCCGCGGCAAAGCTGACGGAAGCCTTCGAGGCGAAATATGCGCCGCCGATACCGCCGGCCATCATGACAAGTGCCGTCAGGATCATCAATCCCATGATTCCGAGGCTGGTCGCCGTTGTCAGCGTTCCGCGGTTCGCATTGTTGATGACAATTGCCAGAAGTCTCGGCATGATTACTTCACCGACTACTTCCACAATCATACAAAGCGGTCCGAGAATGAAGAACGCCAGATACGGCTTAATGTACTTCGACCATTTCATATAATATGTGTTCCTTTCTTTCCGGGACTTCCCCGGTAAACTGCTGTTTTATTCCGACGCCGTAAGCGCCTTCAGGTTGCCCTGCATCCGAAGAAGCACTTCCATAAAGGATTCGAGCTCCTCGTCGGATATTCCCGCGCACATCGCATCGTCCAGATCGCCGAAAATCTTCTTCGTACGCTCTACGATCGCGCGCCCGGTTTCGGAAACCGTGATTTCCTTTTCGCGGCCGTTTTTCATGGTCCGTTCAATGAAACCGGCTTTTTCAAGCTTCTGGATTGTCCCCGTAACCGCAGCCGGACTGATTCCGAACGCCTTCGCCATTTCCGCCTGTGACGGTATGTTCTCGCAATGATAGAGATACATCAGCATCATATGCTGGCTCCGGTGGATGCCGAGAGTCGCCAGCTGGCTTTCCACGGCCGCGCGGTGCGCCCGGTCGGTTGCACAGAATGTCTGAACGATATCCGTTGACGAATGTCTTTCTGCCATAGCCGCTCCTTTCCGAGGTTTTCTTTCCTGCCGTTACCGGAATCACGGCAAAAAATTAACGCGTTAACAGTTAACGCGTTAATTCTATCACATATCTGCCGATTGTCAATAACTTATTTTGCTTTTTCGATGGAAAATCTTATTCTCCGCTTTCATTCTGCTCCGCTCGAAACGCTTCCATGGCCGCGGTAAATGCCGTGCCGTTAATCTCGCGGTTATAAGCCTTACGGATCAGCTCCGAGTATTTCATAACCGTCCGGCTGTCCGTTACTCCGTCGTTGATGCTGATGACGAAATCGCTTGCCTGTCGGAGCCTTCCCGTAATCTGAGCGGAAAGCGCATCCACACCGGTTGTATCATAATTCACCGTCCAAGCAGGAAGCGCGGCCCCGTCGAGGTAAATATACATAGAAACAAGCTGCCCTAATTCCATCGCATACTGCGCCGCAAGTTCCTTCTGCGCGGAACCGTTATTCACCGCAAGCGCCTTATCCGCTCCGCATAAGAACTGACCTGCACCGGAATCAGCACTGTCAATCACCGGAAAATCAACCACAGCGATGTCGTCGCAAATCGCCAACTCCGGGCAGTTCCAGCTTCCGCCCAAATAGAAAGCGTAGCGGCCGTCCATGAAATCTGCCTTCACCTCTCCGTTGCCGCGACCGGACGCATCATCCGCAGGAGAGAAATATCCCTTTTGAACAAACTCCTCATAAAGGTCGATTGCTTCCGCAACATCCCGGTTCTGCCAGGATGCGCCGTTCCGATAGATGGCCTGAAGCGCTGAAGCTCCGGCACTCTTAATGATCAGCGTTTCGAGATACTCGCTCATGCACCATTCCTCATCAGCACAACCAAACGGAGCAATACCGTTTTGGCGTAACGTTTCACAGCACGTGATAAGCTCGTCATAAGTGGAAGGAACCTCATTTATGCCGACCGAACGAAGCACTTTCCTGTTTACGAAAAGAGCTCTCACGGTAACCATATACGGAACGCCGTACAACTTTCCGTTATAACTGACATTTTCACACATTGTTTTCGGTAATGCATCCGTATATTTCGCATATGCACCGTCCAGGCAATACACCTGCCCCTGTGCAGCCATATCGTCAAGAACATACCCGTTTCCCACACAGAAGATATCAGGCGCCGTTCCTTCCTGAAGTGCCTTACTTACTGCCAATTCCAGTTCCGGGTCCCAATAAGTTTTTAAACAAAGATCAACATTCGGATACTTTACCCGCATTTCGTCGATTGCTCTCTCAAACGCAACCTTGTCGAACGAACCTTCCTTGGCGGTACACCACATCGTAAGCGATGTTTTCGCGGCATTTCCGGTCGGGGTATCGGTCACATGGCCGGTCGGGTTATCGCCGGTACGGGTACCCTTCAGGTTGTTTTTATACTTCACTCCGAAATACACCGCGGCAGCGATTCCTCCGATCAGCACAACCCATAATAATGCGGCTGCCGCGCGCATTCCCCACACAAACAGCTTTGAGGACGTCTTTCGCCTCGCTTTTTTATCCCGTGCGCCCCCACCCGGCGCACCCTTCGAAAACTGAAACATGCTTTTCTCCTTTTTCTGTTGTTCGTATTGTTCCTTAGCTTTCATCACTCTTCGGAACACTTCGTCATGATCTCTCATATTCTTCCTCCGACTTTATAAGGTATAGGTCTTTCCTCCCCTCTTACCTATCTTCTAACTTCATACGAAGCGACTTTTTGGCGCGCTCAAAAAGATGATAGATTCCGGCCGAAGATTTTCCCATGACTCCTGCTATCTCACTGAGTTCCATTCCTTCGTAAAACTTAAGTGTCAGAACCTTCCGGTAGTCCGGACGCAAATCATTCATTGCGCTCGCTAACCGTTCCCGTTCTTCCCTCTCGACAAGAATCGCTTCGGCGTTCCCCTCACCGTATCCGTAACTAACGAGTTCCTCCGACAAAGGCTCCGTTTCCGGCGGTTTGCACCGGATCCGGTCAATTGCCAGATTACGTCCGATTGTATAAAGCCATGTCTTAAAAGACGACCGTCCCGCGAATCGCGGCTTCTTGGTCGCCAGAACTATCATGGCCTCTTCGGCACAGTCTTCGGCATCCGTAAGATTATTCAGATAGGCGTTCAGATAAAGCGCCAGTCCGTCATAATACAAGTCGATAATCCTGCGGAGTCCCTCATCGTCACCGTCCAGGAAACGGCGGTAGCTACTTGCACCGTTATCCATTGAGGTTCCCTCCTTTGCTCTTCTGTCCTTTAGACGGAAAATGTGCCGTTTTTTCGCCGCATTTTCCCGAAATATCTAAAAAAAGTTGAAAGTCAAACTAACTTCCGGTCTCAACTTCGTCCTTTGTTTTTGCCTGACTAACTTCCGGTTTGTCCCCGTCCTACATTTCTCTTCATTATATCAAAAAAGCGGAATCCGGGAAGGATTCCGCAGAAATACTTTTGCATTTTCCTTTTACAGTTCCACACAGTCGCCCGCATGCACATACATAAGCTTGTCCCGAAGGATCGGTTTCATCTGTTCGTATGCAGCAATCCCGGTGCAGTGTCCCGTGTAAAATGTCACGCCTGTCGCGGCGAGCTCTTTCGCAACTTCCCGGATCCGCGAAACCGCGGCGTCATCATAACCGTCTGCGTTCATCATATGAAACCCGCTCACCACGGCGTCCGGATAGGAGCCGTACAATTCCCGGTAACGCTCAAGAATATTAACGATTCCTTTGTGCGCGCAGCCGGAAACCAGAACCGACCTTGCGCCCTCCCTGAGAACTGCGTACTGCTCGTGTTCAAACGAGTCCCTAAAGAACTTCCCGTCTTTCTTTTCATAAAGTGTCCGGTTGCCCTCCGGCTCAAATCTTGTCCCGTTTACTCCTGAGAACAGCGAAAGCGTTTCGTCAACTTCCGTAATGCCTTCCCGCGGCGTCAGGATAAGCCCCGGAAGATTCCGTATCTCCGAATCGATTCCGATGTATTTTTCATACTCGCGAAGGTTATAATACAACCGATCCGCATTATCGCGCATGTAAACCGGCCCGCGGTAGCCTCGCCTTACAAGCCCCATAAGGCCGCCGGTATGGTCGTAATGCCCGTGGCTCAGGACTACGGCGTCGACATCCGTCACATTTTCCCCGAGCGTATCGGCATTGTCCCATGTTTTATCGGAAGCTCCGGTATCGAGAAGATAGCGGTGTTTCCGCGTTTCCACGAGAAACGAAAGTCCGTGCTCCGCCTTTACCGGGCAGGTCCCATTCGTATCCTCAATCAGATTTCTTATGATCACGGTTCTGCTTCCTCTCTTTCTCCGTCCGGCTCCGCTTCGGATTGCCGCGGTTAACGCATCTGAACGCGTTTTACGATGTCCTTCGTGTACCCGCCGCAGCCCCTGCCGTTCCCTTGTCATCCGCATATCCGCATGATATACTGAAAGCGGAAACAAAGACTGTCGGAAAGGAGCCGCCATGAGTACCGTTATTCTTATTCTTCTCGTTTTCATCACGGGCTGTCTCATCTTCGGACGCATCGACATCGTTCTGATCGGCGGTGCAGGTCTTCTGATGGTTCTTTCCGCGATTCTTGTCCTTTTCTTCCTTGTATGCCTGCTCCGGCTCATCTTCATGCGGCGCCGGGAGGCGTATTTTACACGTATCGATTACCCTCGCGAGAGCAGTTTTTATGAAGTTGCTTTCTACAACGTCGGCGGGAAGGAATATCCGTGTATCTTTCCGGAGGAAGGGATCTTCCGTTCCTATTTCTATAACCCGAACCGGTGCTGTCACGTCTTTTTAAATGAGCGAAACGGGCGTCTTTTCGATCCCATCTCGCTCATTACGATCATCTTCGGTTTCTTTGCCGGGCTTGCGTTCGGCACTGTGGTCTATCTTCTCTTCTTTATTTGAAATCTCTCGAGAACATCTTGCAAACCCAGCTGTAGTAGCCCTTGTCCACCTTATCGGTCTCGCCGGGAAGCATACGCCATTGCCAGTTCGTTCCGATCGTGGCAGGATGGTTGATCCGGCAGGAATTGTCGAGATGAAGGAAATCCTGCATCTGAATGATTACGACGTTCGCGATGCTCTCATAAAGCTTGCGGATCATCTGGTCATGCAGTTCTTCCTTCTTCAGGATGCCGAAATACCCCATCATCCAGTTGATTTCCCACTCTTCGCAGCCCGCAAGGAATCCGGCAAGCGTTTCGTTGTCGTGCGTTCCGACATAGGCGATGCAGTTCGGATTCTGGTAGTTGTGCATCAGATATCCGTTTGAAGAGTCTCCGGCAACACCGAATTCAAGCACCTTCATGCCCGGGTAGCCGCATTTTTCGATCAGATCCTTTACCGGCTTCGTCAGTACTCCGAGGTCTTCCGCAATGATCTTCGCGCCCTTAACGGACTCATCGATCACCTTTGTCAGCTTCTCGCCGGGACCTTTCTTCCATTTGCCGCCTTTAGCGGTCTTACATTTCACGGGAATCGACCAGTAGTTTACGATTCCGATGAAATGATCAATCCGGATCACGTCGTAAAGCGCGGCGGTTGCCTTCATACGTTCGCGCCACCACTTGAAATCCTTCTGCTCCATCACATCCCAGCGATATAACGGGTTGCCCCAGCGCTGGCCGTCTTCGGAAAAAGCATCCGGCGGAACACCTGCGATATTTTCGGCGTTATGGTCCACATCGAGGTCAAAGAGTTCGCTGTGCGCCCATGTATCGGCGCTGTCCATCGAAACATAGAGCGGAATATCACCGATAATCTCCACACCCTGCTCGTTTGCATAGGCGCGAAGCTTGTGCCACTGCTTAAAGAACGTGAACTGCATAAACTTCTGGAAAGCAATCTCGTCACGGAGTTCTTCTTTCGCTTCGTCAACAGCCTTCTTTTTATGAAGACGGAGTCCGTCATTATCCCAGTTCTGCCAGCCTGCGTAGCCTTCTCTCTCCTTGACTGCCATGAACAGGCAGTAATCATCGAGCCAGTATGCCGCTTCCTTCTCAAACTTCTTATACTCGTCCGTGCCTTCGCATTTGCTTCGGGCAAATGCCATCCTTAACACGCGGTAGCGGCTTCCGAACTGTGCGCCGTAATCCACATAACGGGGTTCGGTTCCGTAATACCCGGAGTTAATCTCCTCCTGCGTGAGAAGTCCCTCTTCCTTCAAAGTGTCAAGGTCGATAAAGTAAGGATTGCCTGCAAATGCGGAATACGACTGGTACGGGCTGTCGCCGTAACTCGTCGGTCCGACCGGAAGCACCTGCCAATACCGGTGTCCCATCTCCTTAAGAAAATCCACAAACTGATAGGCGGCTTTGCCCAAAGTCCCGATTCCGTAAGGACTGGGCAAAGAAAAGACGGGAAGAAGCACGCCCGCGCTTCTTCCCCACTCATTCTTCTTCGCTGTACGCATTATAGTTCCTCTGGTTACCGTTTATTACTGTTTCTTACGCGTCGAACGACGTCTCGGCCGCTCCGGAAGTTCATCCGGATCGGGAAGCGGAACGTCCTCCTCGGCTTCCTCGCCGCGGGCATACCGCTCTTCCTCATCGTCTGCCGGAAGATCTTCGTCTCTTCTGCGGCGGGGTTTCTCCGTCTCTTCGAGAATCTCATAAACCTCGGGAGAAGCTTCCTCCTCGGGGCTTTCATTCTCTACGGAAGGAACGATCTGTGTCTCGTCCGAAACCTCTTCTCCGCGATCCGCGAAATCATCCTTCTCGCTCTCGGACTGCTCAGGAACAGCTTCACCCGCAACCGGGATCATTCTCTGGCAGTGTGCCGCAACTCTCTTGGAATAGGTAAATACGATGATCGTATAACCGGCGCTGTTCAGAACTTCCAGAAAGTCCATGAACCGCTCGCGGTCAGCCGCGGAAAGACATCCCGTAGGCTCGTCCGCGAAAATGTACTTCGGCTCCGCAATCATTGCACGGCCTGCGCAGACCTTCTGACGGTCAAGTACGGAGAACTCGGTCGGATAGAACCGGCCTTTGCCCTTCAGCCCCAGTCCCCGAAGCACCTCACGGGCTCTCTTCAGCTTACGCTTCTTGGTCATGAAACGATGATTTAACGGCATCGTAATGTTGTCAAATAATGTCATGTCCGAAACAAGCAGCGGATCTCTCGTGATGATACCGCAGTCCTTGGCACGAAAACTTGCCATCCTGAACATCCGGCCGAAACCGACCACCTTGCCGTCGATCATGTAATGACCGGAATCCGGTCTCGTAAGACCGGTCATAATATTCATCAGGGCGGTCTTGCCGCTTCCGCGGCGTCCGACGATGGCAACCATCTCACCGTCCTGAATCTCCATATTTACATTGTCCAGAATCTTCTTTCTGGGCTTCCCGATACCGAGGCCGTAGGATTTTGAGATATTGATCAGTTTTAATCCCATGTTACACCTCCTGCGTCCGCCGGAACATCCGGGCGAAATCTCGGATAAGAATCCAGATCATGATGGCGGCCGTCGGATATCCGACAAGCTTTCCGATACGGCGGAATACCGGCTTCGGAACCGTCAAGTGAAGTTTCAATAGCTTACAGATGACGAAAGCACCCAGGTATGACAGGGCAGCCGCAAGCACGATCATCAGCACGCCTTCGATCAGATAAAGCACCATCATCTCCACCCGGTTGGTACCGGTCATGTAAAGCGATGTATAGAATTCCTTTCCGCAGTAGAACTTATAGAAAAGATATAAAGCAAAAAGGATCATGCAGATCGGGAATGCTTTCTTTGTAAACTTCAGAACCTGATCCGTAAGTTTCATGGAATTCTCACGGAACAGAATCGAATTATCCTTGCTTGCGCCGTCAATCCGGTATGTGGTCAAAGGATCCTTCTTCGGGTTATCACGGCGGAAGTCTCTCCAGGATTCATCAATCACTTCCGCAAGGCTCAGCTGTGCCTCATTGCGGGTAAGCGTCGTCTTAATATACCCGGAGTTCATCATAAACTGAACATGGAACAGCATGGATCTTTCATCCACCTTGAATGAACGCTCCTGCGGTCCGATCGGCTCATCGATCATGATAGGGTCTGTGTTCCCCGGCTCTTCCGAGTTGTTCTCGGTCTGATTCTGCGTTTCTTCTTCCTGCTTCTCGGGCTGCAGGAATACGATGTAATCATCAAGAACTACGTCTCTGCCGTAAATCTTCCAGGTTGTTCCCGGATCAAGAATGTTATGTGCTTCCAGCGACGTAGTCGTCTGCGCGGCATACATATCAAATTTTGTCCCTGCCGTGATTGTTCCGGCAGCACCGTAATTCGCGCCGACCATAACGCGGACAACGTCTTTCGATGTCGAATTGGCAAGGGCCTTCAGCCAGTCGGGAGCATCCTCGGTAACGGCCGAGCGCTCGATCCAAAGGCTTCTTACCTCTGCGTACTGTAAACCGGTCTTCTGATCGTTCTTCTTGTTCGGAGGGTTGTTCAGATAAGCGCCTGCCAGGAATTCATCGTTCAGATACTTTACCTGAATATATACCCCGTCCGTATAAGATGACGGAACCTCTTCCTTAATCTCATAGATGTCATCCATCGGAACAAAAGGACAAAGGATATAACTGCTGAGATCGATCTCCTTATCACCGATCTTCGCGGTCGCCCCCTTCGGAAGGAATCCTGCAATCTGCAGCTGAATCTTTCCGACGGAATTCTTGGCCGTCAGAATGTTTCCGATACGATATCCGTTCTCCATCTGATAATCGGAACCGAGCATAACATAAATCTTTTCAAGATAATTGTTCGGCATACTGTAGATCTGCTTCGCGTCTTCACCGAGACGGAACGTCTCCACCATATCCTTGTCCATCCAGATTGTCTGAACCGTTGTGTATTTAGCTCCGTTACTGTCAATATCTTTGTTTGAGTAGTACTCGTCCGTCTCATATCCCTTTACAGCCTGATCGGGACCGAGGAAGGATGCAATCTGCAGATACTCCGTGCAGATCTCATCATAGCCCTTTACCCAGCCGGCTCTCACAAGATTCGCGTGGAACGCGATCTCCGCCTTCAGGTCGCTGTCCGTAACCTGCGGGCTCTTCGTCGACATCTTGCCGCTGAGAAGATACTTCTGCTCCTCCGTCGATGCATTCTGTAAATCATAAGTGCTCGGAAATGACTTCTTCAGCTCTTCTCTGAGGGTATCCTGAAAAAGCCATGCCGCGCCGCACGCAGCAAAGCCGACCAGAATGATAAAGAAGATATGTTTCTTCATTCCGAGGGAATACTTTAATTCCTTTAAAAATCTCCCCATACAAACCTCCGTATACTTCAACGATTTTTGAGGGTCCCGCCGAAGTACATCTGCAATTTAACATACATAGTAATCATATACCAAAACCGCGAAAAATACAACGGAGAGTGACAAATTGATAGCCAAAAAGTCCGTTTTTCGTCCGATTTTCCGCAAAAAAGCTCCGGAGAACCCTCTTTCTTCGGGAAACTCCGGAGCAATTCACATTTTTAAACGAAAAACACGGTCTAGCAGATCTCCGCTCCGCTAGGCATAAACTTTTCAGGGCTCATCAGCGCAAGCTCGCCGTTCTCGTCCTCAGCGCACAGAAGCATGCCCTCGGATTGAATTCCCGCAAGCGTTGCCGGCTTCAGATTCGTCAGCACCATGACATGCTTTCCGACCATCTGCTCGGGACTGTAATCCTTTTTGATACCGGATACGATCTGAAGCGTTTTGCTTCCGACCTTAACCTGCGAGCAGAGAAGCTTCTTGGACTTCGGAACTTCTTCGCACTTCACGATCACGCCGACACGGAACTGCAGTTTCGCGAAATCGTCATAGGTAATCTCCGCCTTCGGATCAATGTCGATGAATCGGCTCTCATCGGTCTTCGGATCCGCCGGAGCCGCCTCAGTCTTCGGTGCCTCGCCGCCTGCTTCTATCGCCTGCTCCGCCTCGTATTCCGCCTTCTGCTTTTCCTGAATTTCGGCAATCTTCGGCGCAATCTCCTTGAAATCGATTCTTGCGAAAAGGATTTCCGGCTGAGCGGTTACGGTTCCGCCGTTCGGGTAAAGTCCGAACTTATCGAGATCTTCGTACGCGCGGATCTCCGTGTTCA
>JAGADM010000009.1 GCA_017613595.1 Lachnospiraceae bacterium
CAAGCGCAATAGGAATTATACTAGGTACTGCTGTGACAGAATCATATTTTACTAAGATATATAATGACTTAAATGCCTTGAATAGCGGGCCTATTACTTTTACAATCTATTAATACATCCCTCCCGAACCGTATCGGTAAGGGAAGTTTTAGTAGTTGTTTTCTGGAACAGGTAATAAATTTGTGAAGACGGATAATCATGGGATTATGCCGTTAAGCGAAATGTATTTGCAAAAAGATGACGGAAGTTATCAGTTGAATCCGGATTTCGATATTGAGAAGGAATGGAAAAGGCTTGCAGAGGAAACCGGCTCGTATGTGGATTTATGTGAATCCGCAAATCAGCAGATTCAGGAATGGCTTCAAAAATAGGAGACTGACATGGAACTCATAGCAGACCAGCTGAGCAAGGAATACCGGAAGGGGAAGAGGGCGCTTGACGCGTTCTCTTACACCTTTCATGAGGGCATCTATGGGCTTCTCGGGCCGAACGGCGCCGGGAAGTCTACCCTGATGGGAATCATCACGACCGGCTTTCCGGCAACGTCCGGAAGGCTTCTTTATGACGGTACGGAAATCGGAAAGATGGGCAAAGAGTACCGCAGACATATCGGCTACATGCCGCAGCAGCAGAAACTCTATGAGGATTTCTCGCTGGTGCGGTTTTTGTACTATATTGCCTCGTTAAAGGGCATGAAACGGACGGATGCGGCGGAGATCATCGATGCGATCATCCGGGACGTGAACCTGTGGGAAGTGCGCGGCGATGCCATCGGAACCTACTCCGGCGGCATGCGTCAGCGTGCGCTCCTCGCGCAGGCGCTTGTCGGAAATCCGGACATCCTGATCCTTGACGAGCCGACAGTCGGACTTGACCCGAAGGAACGCGTCAACTTCCGCGAACTGGTGTCCCGCGTCGCAAAGGCGAAGACGGTCATCATCGCCACGCATATCGTCAGCGACTTAGAAAAGCTTGCTTCCGAAATCATCTTCTTAAATCACGGAAAGATTGTGAAGAGCGGCACCCTTCAGGAACTCTATGATAACTATGAAGGCGAGGGAGAACCCTCCGTGGAGAAAATCTACATGGGACTCGGAATGGAGAGCAGATAATGTTCCGTCACGAATGGTTTAAAATCCGTCACAACCGAAAACTGCTGCTGTTCTTTCTGCTCCTTCTTTCGCTGAACGGGGTTTATTTCTGGTACCGTGCGGAACAGGCCGACATCCCCGCGCATGCCTATAAAAACCTGACCGCAGAGCTTAAGGGAAAGAGCCCCGAAGAAGGTCTTGATTTCATCAGCGGCAAATGGCACACAGTCCGCACCGCTCTCTTCGGGGACGACTCCGATGCCGCGGAATACCGGGGACCTGACCTCACTAAGGAACCGGAATACTGCGATACCCTCTGGGAGGAGAATACGCTTTATTCCCTCGTATACAATGAATGCAATGATGTGGTTACCTATCCCGAGTATCTCCGAAAGGTCAACGAATCCGAATCCGTATACAAGCGGATGACGTCCCTGTTCGGAGGCGATGAATCCATCCTGTCAGATATCGAAAAGACAAGCCGGGATTATGAGAGAATTGACGGTCTGACGATATCCTTTACCGGAACGAAGGGCATCGCCGAAGCATTGTCGCTTCCGAGCGTCATCTTTCTTGAGATGTTTGTCGCAATCCTCCTCGCATCCCTTCTTTTTGCAAAGGAGAAGGAACAGGGACTTATGCGCCTGTATTCTTCCATGTACCGGGGACGCGGCAGGATGTTCGGCACAAGGATAGCCGCCGTATCCGCAGGTGTCATGGTCAGTAACCTTCTGTTTTTCCTTACCACTATCCTTGCGGGATGTGCCTTGTACGGAACTCCTGTGCGTTCGTTCCTTTCAGAACCCCTGCAGTCCCTGTCCGGATACCGTACGTCTGTGCTTCCGGTATCCATCGGCACGTTCCTCCTGCTTTCCTATCTCTGGACCTGCGTAGTTACCATCCTGGTCGCAGTTCTTGCGGCGGTTCTAAGTATCCTTCTTTCCTCAGCGATGAAGGTTTATCTGATTCTTTTCGCTGGGATTGGCATCGAAGGCGTCCTTTACCTGACCATCGGAAAGCGGGACTACCGTTCCGTGTTCCGGCGGATTAACCTTGTTTCCTTCGCCGACAGCGGTTACAGCCTCGGCGAGTACCATAACGAAACCGTCTTCGGAACGCCTTTTTCCTATTGGGCGGTTGCACTTACCATCATGCTGGTTACGGGCATCCTTCTTTTTGCGACGGGCTACCTCCTCTCCGAGAGAGGAACCGGTCTGTTCGTAAGAAAGCGCACCTGCTTCCGCCATAAGGCAAATCCCATGGAAGAGCACATCTCCGGAAGCCACGGCTCAGTGCTTATTCATGAAGCGGTGAAATTCTTCCGCTATGAGAAGATCGGAGCAGTCTTACTTCTTGCGCTTCTCTATGTCCTTTTTTTCACGAAACCGTATCATAACTATTTCGGAACGAATGAGCAGGTATTCTACCAGACATACATCGCAAGACTGGCAGAAGTTGAACCGGAAGGATATGAAGAAAAGCTCATGGAGTTCCGGGAAGAACTCGCTTCGGAAGAACGGAAACTGAGCGATTCAAGAATGCTCAAGCCGAAACAGGACGCCCTTACGAAAACGGAAGAGTATGTCGCATACCTTTTAACCAAGCCCGGCGCCCGGGCCGTGGACAGCCGCGGATACGAGCTTCTTTATAAGGACCGCAAGAAGAACGTCATGCTCGGCGTCTGCGCCATCCTCGCGGC
>JAGADM010000068.1 GCA_017613595.1 Lachnospiraceae bacterium
ACCTTTGCTTCGGTCTCATAAGGAGCCATGACGTCTTCCATGCAGATGAGGTAAGGATGCAGCCCTTTGTTCATGCAGGCACTGTATTCCTTCTGCCCCAAGTGCATCGCTTTTTCATATTCATCAAATGTCATGGAAAAGTCTCTCCTTTCTTGATTTATAAACGCATTATAGCCGTAAGGCCGTAAGAATGCAACAACGGGTGTCAGGCGATTCATTCTTTTTTCATATTTTTATCAAAGTTTAGTAAAATGAAAGTGATTTACTTGGCTTGTTTGTGGAAAATGCCCGCAGAGCGGGCAGAAAGAAAGGAGAAAAAGCTTTGAGAAGAGGTAAAAGATTACTAAACATGTTGCTTCTTTGCGCAATGCTGACATCGCTTTGTGCATGCGGAAAGGACGAAAAGAACACGAAGAATAAGGCGACTGAAACGCCTGTGACAACTACGGTCACGCCGACCGATAAGCCGGTCACACCGACGGACGAGCCGACCGTGACCGATACCCCGACCCCGTCACCGGTTCCGACCGTTTCGCCGTGGCCGGAGGAAGGGTGCGACATTCTGTTCCCGACAAGAGATTTGTACCACTATGATATGAATCTTCAGATGGATCCGGAGAAAAGGACAGTCGGCGGGCAGGTCGTATTTTCCTTTTATAACGACACGGAGAGTACCTGGGATGAATTGTGTCTGCGGGATTATTCGAGTCTTTTCGTCGATGCGGAGACCGCGGGATATAACAGAGACGAAACCAGACCGAACGACTATAAACCAAACGGCGCCATAACCGAGATTACCAATGTGAAAGACAGCCGGGATGACTCGGTTCTTACGGTGAATCGGGACAAGGATGTTTCTGTTGTGTGGTTAAAACTGAAGACGCCTTTGGCGCCGGGCGAAAAGATGACGCTTTCGTATGATTTTTCAGCGAAGATTCCGACGGTTCCCGACCGATACGGTGTTTATAAAGACGTTTACAATGTGACCAATTTCTATCCGATTCTCGCGGAGTACGACGAAAACGGCTGGTCACACGAAGGGTTTATCCAGTGCGGGGAGTGTTTCTATTCGGAGGTATCCGATTATGATGTCCGCCTGACGGTTCCGGAGGGATTTCTTGTTGCTTCTACCGGAACCGAGACGAAAAAGGAGAGCAACGGCGATGTGGTGACCTACACGTTCACGGCGCCCTGTGTGAGAGACTTTGTATTTTCCGCATCCAATCAATTTGTGCATAAGGAAGCCGACTATGACGGCGTTCATGTGAATCTTTTCTATCCGAAACTCATAGAGGCGGATGAATACTGGAAAGACAGTCCGTTCGGCAATGCAACGGATGCTGCAGTCGAGACGACCCTTAAGGCGGCGGAGGATTCGCTTGCGGCCTTCGGTGAGGCGTTCGGAAGATATCCTTATGAGGAACTTGACATCATTGTCTCGCGGATTGACGCGGGAGGCATGGAGTATCCGAATCTGATTATCATTACCGATCAGGAATGGTATCCTGTGATTACCGTGGATCCGAGCAGCATGGAAAAGCCGAGTTTCTTCACGCTGGAGACCTGTGTGGCGCATGAAATCGGGCACCAGTGGTTCATGGGCATCGTCGGCAGCAACTCCGGCATGGAGCCCTGGCTTGACGAGTCCATCACCTCATACACGGAAGTGGTTTTCGAGGAGTACCGTTCGCGCAATGCGGCCTCCGAAAATACGTTTTCGTCATTTATGCGGTTAAGCCGGGAGTTCAGGGATATGAGGGATGTGACACAGCTGCAGCATATCATGCAGCGTGGCATGATTCCGTTTAACCAGTCCTATTATGAATTCAATACTGACAATGATTACATCAGCGCCATCTATCAGGAATGTCAGAGAGCTCTGTACCAGATGGAGGAAATTCTCGGAAGAAAAGAGTTCCACAGCATAATTCGCGAATACGTCCGTCGGAACGCTTTCACAAATTCCACATCGGCAAAGTTCTTCGAGGTGCTTTACGAGTATGCCGGCAAGGACAACGAAGATTTAAACAAGCTTATCGCCAATTTGTTTGACATGGAGAGGGTGAAGTAGAAGGAACCGGAGCAGTTGCCGCGCGGGGGACGGTCGCGCGTACCATCAAGCCAAAAAGCGTGATACGGGAGTCCCCGGAGGGGGCGCTCGTACCAACAAACCTAAGGGCAAACGAAAAGGGGGTCAATCAAGTTTGAAGCTTGATTTGACGCCCGCCGGATGGCATGTTATTATTCTGATGAAAAAGCTTCCGGCCGGACAGGGCGGAAAGCCGGACATATGTTGCGGGACGGGCAGAACTAACATCCGCGGCAGAAGGAGATTTGTCATGAAGACCCCGGAACTGACAACCTTATGTTATCTTGAGCGCGACGGGCAGTATCTGATGTTACACCGCGTGAAGAAGGAGCAAGACATCAACAAAGACAAATACATCGGCGTCGGCGGGCATTTTCTGTACGGCGAGAGCCCCGACGAATGCCTGCGGCGTGAAGTCTTCGAGGAAACCGGGCTGACGCTGACCTCGTATCGCGCGAGAGGCATCGTCACATTTGTCTACGGCGACGACGTGGTCGAATATATGCACCTTTTCACGGCGGACGAGTGGGAGGGCGAGCTGAAGGAGTGCGATGAGGGCACGCTCGAGTGGATTGACATCGACCGCGTGTGCGACCTGCCAATCTGGGTGGGTGACAAAGCGTTCTTCCGCCTCCTCAAGGAGGGCGCGCCGTTCTTCTCGCTGAAGCTTGTTTACACGAAGGACGACCGGCTTACCGGCGTGTGGCTGAACGGGGAAGCAATGACCGTTTAGCTTATGGAAAATGTGACACCGGAGTGAGGGAACCAGTCATATGAAGATCCGGATGATATCCGATGTTTTGAAGGAGCAGTACGGCGAGAAGATTTACCGGCT
>JAGADM010000069.1 GCA_017613595.1 Lachnospiraceae bacterium
AAGACCGGTAAGAAGTAGAAAGGAGTAGAGAATCATGGTTAGTAAAGAAAGTAGATCCGAAATCCGTGTGAAAAAGCACATGAAAATCCGTAATCGTTTCTCCGGTACTGCTGAAAGACCCAGACTTGCCGTATTCCGTTCGAACAAGCACATGTCTTGTCAGATTATCGATGACGTTGCCGGTAAGACCCTGGTTGCTGCTTCTACCCAGGACAAGGACGTTAAGGCGGACCTTGAGTATACAGACAATGTTGCCGCTGCATCCACTCTCGGAACGGTAATTGCCAAGAAGGCACTGGAAAAGGGAATCAACGAGGTTGTCTTCGACAGAGGCGGTTTCATATATGCAGGCAAAATTCAGGCATTAGCAGATGCAGCTCGCGAAGCTGGTCTGAAGTTTTAGTCGAGGAGGGACAATATGAAACGTACAATTATTGACACGAGCAATATGGAGATGGAAGACAAGGTTGTCGCCATCAAGCGTGTAACCAAGGTAGTTAAGGGCGGACGTAACATGAGATTTGCCGCACTTGTTGTTGTAGGTGACAAGAACGGCCATGTAGGCGCAGGTCTCGGTAAGGCTGCCGAAGTTCCGGAAGCTATCCGTAAGGCTAAGGAAGATGCAATGAAGAAGGTTATCTCCCTTCCGATCGATGAGAATGGTTCCATTCCTCACGACTTCATCGGTAACTTCGGAAGCGCAAGCGTTCTTCTGAAGAAGGCATCCATCGGTACCGGTATCATCGCCGGCGGTCCCGCACGTATCGTTCTCGAGCTTGCAGGCTACAAGAACATTCGTACCAAGTCTCTCGGTTCCAACAACAAGCAGAACGTTGTTCTTGCAACTCTTGCAGGTCTCAGCGAACTGAAGACTCCCGAGGAAGTTGCC
This sequence comes from Lachnospiraceae bacterium, assembly GCA_017613595.1. The sequence goes on from JAGADM010000069.1 coordinate 890, forward strand.
TCCCTTCGTGGCATCTCCGTAAGCGATTTATAGGAGGAATTACGAAATGGCAGAGTTGAAAGTTACATTAGTAAAGTCTACAATCGGTGCAATTCCGAAACATAAGAAAGTTGTTGAATCTCTGGGCCTTCGTAAGCTCAACAGCTTCAACACGTTGCCGGACAATGCAGCAACCCGCGGCATGATCGCTCAGGTTAAGCATCTTGTCAAGGTAGAAGAAATCTAATTATTTGATAGGAGGTGCACACGATGAATTTGACAGATATCAAACCGGCTGACGGCGCGAAGCACAGCGACGCGTTCCGCAGAGGCCGTGGTCACGCTTCCGGAAACGGAAAGACCGCAGGTAAGGGTCACAAGGGTCAGAAGGCTCGTTCCGGAGCTCCCAGAACCGGTTTTGAAGGCGGTCAGATGCCTTTGTATCGTCGTCTTCCGAAGAGAGGCTTCAAGAACAGAAATACGCAGGAGATCGTTTCCGTAAATGTTTCCATGCTGAATCGTTTTGAGGACGGCGCAGATGTCACGATCGATTCCATGGTAGAGATCGGCTTGTTCAGCAACCCGAAGGACGGTGTCAAGGTTCTTGGCAACGGTGAACTTACCAAGAAATTGAATGTTAAGGCAAATGCCTTCAGCGCATCTGCGATTGAGAAAATTCAGGCTCTTGGTGGAAGTGCTGAGGTGATCTGATATGTTTAAGATGTTTATCAATGCATTCAAGGTAAAAGAAATCAGAAGAAAACTTCTTTTCACATTTGCCTGTCTTGTACTGGTACGTCTCGGATCTCTGATTCCGGCACCCGGAATCAGTAATGAACAAGCATCTGCATTCCTGCAGAAGATGTTTAACGGGAATGAAGGCTTCATCAACATGCTGACCGGAGGCTCTTTGGAGAAGATGTCCATCTTCGCATTGAGCATTTCCCCTTACATTACATCTTCAATTATCATGCAGCTTCTCACCATTGCGATTCCGCCTTTGGCTGAGATGCAGAAAGACGGAGAGAGCGGACGTAAGAAAATCGAGAAATACTCCCGTTATCTTACCGTGCTTCTTGCACTGATCGAGTCGACCGCTATGGCCATCGGTTTCAAGAACACCGCAAATTCTCCGATTCAGGACGGATGGCTTGGTGTACTCCTTGTTGTAATCGCATTTACGGCAGGTTCCACCTTCCTGATGTGGTTGGGAGAGAGAATTACAGAGAACGGCGTAGGAAACGGTATTTCCATCATCCTGTTGATCAATATCGTTGCAGGCCTGCCTTCTGATTTCGGTCTTCTCTATACGAACAAGGTTGCTTCCCAGAGCAAGCTGATCGGTAAAGTACTTGCCGGCGGTCTGATCATTGTGATCGCACTCGCTACGCTCGTACTGATCGTGCTTCTCCAGGATGCAGAGAGAAGAATCGCAGTACAGTACAGCAAGAAGATGGTCGGAAGAAAGATGATGGGCGGAAGCTCAACATACATTCCGTTAAAGGTGAACACGGCCGGCGTTATCCCGGTAATCTTCGCAATGTCCATCTTCCAGTTCCCGCTTGTTATTTCCTCGTTCTTTAACAAGTTCCCGGACCGTAACGGCGGATTCTGGGGCAAGGTGCTTTATATGTGCCGTACCGAAAACTGGTTTGATTTTACCGGTGACCGGTTCGCAATCAAGTATACGATCGGTGCATTGCTTTATATCGTAATGATCATCTTCTTCGCATACTTCTATACAAGCATCACCTTCAATCCGGTAGAGATTGCCGGTAACCTGAAGAAGAGCGGCGGATTTGTTCCGGGTATTCGTCCCGGTAAGCCTACCATCGACTACCTTACCGGTGTTCTGAACAAGATCGTCTTCATCGGCGCGATCGGACTTACGATTGTTGCTCTGATCCCGATCGTATGCTGCGGCATTTTCAAGATTCAGAGCCTCGGCTTCGGCGGTACTTCGCTGATCATCGTAGTAGGTGTTATTCTGGAAACGTTGAAGCAGATTGAATCCATGATGCTGACACGTCACTATAAGGGATTCCTTAGTGAGTAAATGAATGGAATTTATGGGTGAGGCTTCGCTTCACCCTTTTTCCGTGAATATATGGAATCTCAGAAAGAAGGACAACAAATGAAGATAGTTATGCTCGGGGCACCCGGCGCAGGCAAGGGAACACAGGCCAAGATGATCGCGGCCCGTTATGAAATCCCGCATATTTCGACGGGAGATATCTTCCGTGCGAACATCAAGGAAGGAACCGAACTCGGCATGAAGGCGAAGGCTTTCATGGATCAGGGACTGCTGGTTCCGGACGAACTGACACTCGAACTGATCATGGACCGCTTCGCACAGGCTGACTGCGCCAACGGTTATGTACTCGACGGTTTTCCGCGTACGATCGCCCAGGCGGAAGCACTTACCGAGAGCCTTAAGAAGGTCGGCGACGCATTGGATTACGCCATTGATGTGGATGTTCCGGATGAGAACATCGTAGAGCGTATGAGCGGACGGAGAGCATGTCTTTCCTGCGGCGGTACGTATCACATCGTATTTAACCCTCCGAAGAAGGAAGGTATCTGCGACCTTTGCGGCGGTGAGCTCAGCATCCGTAAGGACGACGAGCCCGAGACCGTTCAGAAGCGTCTCAACGTATATCACGCACAGACGCAGCCGCTGATCGACTACTATACCGGCGAGGGCATTCTGAAGTCCGTAGACGGTACGCAGGAAGTCGGCAAGGTTTTCGAGGATATCAAGGCAATCCTCAATGATTGACAGGAGACCGAATCATGGTTACAATTAAGTCGAAAAGCGAAATCGAAAAGATGAGAGAGGCCGGCCGCCTTCTTGCGCTTGTGCACGAGGAGATGGCAAAACATATCAAACCCGGTATCAGCACGATGGAGCTGAACAATATCGGCGACCGCATGATCCGCAGCTTCGGATGCATCCCGTCGTTCCTCAACTACGACGGATATCCCGCTTCGATCTGCATCTCGGTCAACGATAAGGTTGTTCACGGCATTCCGAGTAAGGACGAGATCCTTCAGGAAGGCGATATCGTAAGCCTTGACGCCGGACTGATCTACAAAGGCTATCATTCGGACGCTGCCAGAACCTACGGCGTCGGAAAGATTTCTCCGGAAGCTGCGGACCTGATCAAAGTGACCGAAGAAAGCTTTTACGAAGGAATTAAACTTGCAAAAGCAGGCAATCACCTGTATGATATATCTGCAGCCATCGAAGATTATGTCGTGGCGCACGGATACAGCTGTGTCAAGGATCTGGTAGGCCACGGAATCGGAACGGAGATGCATGAGGATCCCCAGATTCCGAATTTTCATCAGAAACGGCGCGGTATGAAACTGCAGCCCGGTATGACGCTTGCCATCGAACCCATGGTTAACATGGGCGACTGGAGAGTATGCATCCTTGAGGATGACTGGACGATTGTCACCGAAGACGGCTCCCTTGCTTCTCATTACGAGAACACGATCCTGATTACGGAAGGCGAGCCTGAAATCTTATCCCTGATCAAACATTAAACGGAGGATTTGCATGTCGAAACAAGACGTAGTTGAAATTGAAGGTACTGTTGTGGAGAAGCTTCCCAACGCCATGTTCCGCGTACAGCTTGAGAACGGTCATATTGTTCTTGCCCATATCAGCGGCAAGCTCCGTATGAACTACATCAAGATTGTTCCCGGCGACAAGGTAACCATGGAACTTTCCCCTTATGATCTCTCGAAGGGACGTATCATCTGGCGTGATAAATAAGCAGGACTTTTCAGGACCCGGTACTTCGGTACCGGGTCTTTTTTCATGCCCGGCGGAAGAGGAGCATATTCGTTGTGAAGAATCTGCGGAAGGTATTCCATTTTCCGCCGTTTCCAAGTATAATAACAGGAGTATGATTTTTTCATAGGGGGAGACAAATGAAAAAGATTTCTCTGTTTTTGATCGTATGCATCTGTATCCTTGCGGCCGCGGCATGCGGCAGGGAGAACAAAAAGCCGTCCGGAGAAGCGGCGGTAACGCCGACCGCGGAAGCGCCGACGAAGGAGGCAACCCCGGTACCCACGGCCGGACCGACTGCGGAGCCGACGGCCGAACCGACACCGACGCCTTCGCCGGAACCGACACGTCCCGTTGTTCCGGAAGGGTATTCCGATGCGGAGATAGTAAAGCGGATTCAGGAAGAAGCGGCGAATGCGGCTTTCACCTACCGCCGGGAAGAGGTTCGCACCGAGGGCGAGTATTTTATTCTTGTTCACGAGGATAATCATTCGAATGATGAGGTTTATAACCGGATTCTTTCTTATTATGACGAAACCGGGAAGGTGAAACTGGAACGGTATCTGCAGGATGATAAGGAGGTGTTCCGCCGTCTGATCGGAGAAGAAGGCGTGTGTCTTATGTGGGACGGAAATGCCGTACTTGAGGATAACGTGAAAAACATCTGTGTCGGCGATAAGGATCATCCGTCCGAGAAGTATGAAACAAGAGGCAACTCGGTCGCATACTATACGGCATATACGTATTATGAGAACGGTAATCCGAAGGAAGTAACGGAGCAGGAATACCCAATCGAGGGTTACGGGTTTGAGCGGAAAGAAACGCATACCGTATACGATGAGAACGGACGGATACTTTCGATCAGCGAATCCGCGCAGAGCCCTATCGAAAAGATTTTGAACCGTTATTCGCTTTCGGCGGACGGAACACTGTCCCTCGATGTAACGAGGCTGCAGTTCGGAAAGACTGCGGAGACGGTATATGAGTATGACGCAGACGGCAACCTGCAGAACAAGACTGTACGCGGCAGTAACGATAAGGAACTGAAAGAGACGTATACTTATGAAAAGGATGATCAGGGCCGCGTTGCTAACATCCGCGCGATCAGCTATCTGGACGGAAAGCAGTATGAGATCAACGCCTGTGAGTATGAGTTCCGGTATTACAGTAACGGACCGGTTCTGCTTCGGAACAAGGTGGTGAATCCGGCCGGAGAATGGGCATGCCTGTATGAAGATGCGGTAGTATTCCTTCCGGGGACCGAATTACAGAAGAAGCTCGAGACATGCACGGGATTATGTTATGAGGAGATACGTGAGGAATACTGCGCAATGGAGCGTGAGCAGGAGAGTACCGTTTACGGTGCACTCGAGTCAGCCCTTTATACGCCGAACCCTTATCCGGTTGTGAAGACCTATCCGAAGGAGAACGGCAGAGTACTTCTCCTCTGTTACGGGGCGTCTCTCGGATTGACGGAACTGAAAGAGTTTCCGATGAACAAAATATGGAACGAAAAGGAATTTGAAGAAGGAACCTGGTTCGGAAGCTCGTGTCTCTTTGACGGAGACTGTCTGATAAGAAGAATTTCATCCACCGGTTCGGGTGTGGATCAGCGGATTCAGTATGATGCGAAGAAACGCATAAAAACAGTCACCGCTTACAGCGACGGAAAGATCGTGAAAGAATTTCAGTATGATTCCGCCGGGCGGCTTACCCGCGCGGATAAGAAGAACGAATACTTCTATCTGGGCGGCGGAAGCGGCGGATACAAGCTTGTATACACGTATGACGCGAACGGCAGGCTGAAGAAGATGACCGGGGAACTCTCCGAGATCAGTTATTATGAGTCGGAGGAGGGCAGCCGTACGGCAATGACCGTCACGATCGAGCCGTATACCGGCAATGGGGAAGAATAGACTTCAGGAAAGAATGAACGAATGGCAGCTAAGAAGAAAAAGAATAATAATCAGGCTATCGTGTGGATAACGCTTGCGGTGATATCGTTTCTGATCACCGGGGCGCTGACCTTCGTATTTGTCGTATCCGAGCGGAACGGACACATTATCGGAACGGAATCGTTTCTGCAGGCGGGCATCCTGATTGGGGGCGTCGCATTTCTCGGCACGTGCTTCCTGCTCGCGGGAACGCCGCGGCCGAAACGTCCGAGGGCGGCGATGTTCGCGATGGGGGTCTTATTTGCGGTATATCTCGTAATCCTCGCGGGACTGCTGTTCGGCGGGGAACGCAACTATTACCGCTGGTGGAGCCCCGAAGCGCGGTATTCCTTAAAACCGTTCGCGACGATACAACTGTATGTCGACGCGTATAAGAGTCATTCCCTCCGCATCCGCCAGGTCGCATCGAACCTGATCGGAAACATACTGCTGTTCATGCCGATGGCATGGTTCGTGCCGTTTCTTGTTAAGGGAATGCGGAAGTGGTACATTTTCCTTCCGTTCATGCTCGCACTGATCTGCTTTGTGGAGATTGCGCAGTATCTGAGCGGGCGCGGAAGCATGGATATCGACGATGTGATTCTGAATTTTCCGGGTGTTGTGATCGGTTTTGTGTTCCTCTGGAACCCGCTGATGGTAAAGCTCTGGAAGAAGACCAATCTGATCGGGAAGAAATAGGAGGAATGGGAAAATGAGAAGACGTAACAGACTATGGAAGGCCGTGGTTGTATGCGGAATGCTCGCCGCGCTTACCGCCTGCGGCTCAAAGGACCCTTCGGACAAAGGCGGGAAGCCGACCGAAACGGCTGTGACGGCAGAGGTAACCCCGACCGGCGAAACGGTACCTTCCGGCGAAGTGACGCCATCCGGAGAAGTAACTCCGACCGGTGAAGTGACACCGGCCGTAACCGATGCGCCGGTACCGACGGTGACGGAGACCCCGACACCGGATGTTACTCCCGCGCCGACCGGAGCACCGATCCCCGCGGGTTACTCGGACAAGGAGCTTAAGCAGCGGGCAATCGCGGAAGCAAAGGAAGTCGTTTTCGCGTACCGGTCCGAAAACATACTTACGGGGGATGTCTCCGAAAATCCGTTATATAAAGGATTTGAGTGGGATATAGAGGCTGACCGGGCAGTCCGGTATTACGACGCGGACGGAAACGAGAGACTTGTACGGTATTTCTTAAAGGATAAGGAAGTATATGTCAAAAGCAGCAGTCACTTCGGTGAACTGATCTTATCCGGGGAAGGAACTGCCGAACCCGAATGGAACCCGCGCTTTCTGGAATATACTGAAACGGACACACAGGGAAGAAAGACGGTGGAACTTTCGGAATACAGCAAGTGTTTCTACACCTATGATCAGAACGGACGTCTGATACACAAATCGGGTTATTCCGGGGATTACCTTTCCTGGGAGGACCTGTACGGCTATGACGCGGAAGGGAATCTGAGCACCGAAGAGACCCGGACCTATTACATAAAAGATCATACCCTTTCCCAGAGTACGAAGAAGACGTACAAGGAAGGCAGACTTGTCCTTACGGAGGAACGCGGCGGAGAGGATTTCACATGGAGGTTCTACGGATACTCTTTTTACGGCGACGGTGATGATATCACCGTATTCAGCAGTTCCCGGTCTTCCGATGACAGCATTCACAGCTACCGCATTTCCTATGAATATGATGAATCCGGTTCTCTGATCACGGAAACGCATACAACCGAAAGCGGAGAGGAACTTGCGAAAGTACACTATAACTATACGAAAGACGGAAGAGGCCGTATTATCGGCGTGGGGATTGTCTGCGAAGATCGCGGGAACGAGCCGGACAACAGGATTTTTTACGAGATAAAGTATTTTGATAACGGTCCGGTAATGCTTATTCCCCGTGTGCTTTTGGGAGATGAGTATGTGCTTGCGCGTTCTTCGGATGTATATCTTCCGAATGCGAAGATGAAGGAAATGCTGGAAACCGGAAACGGCTTCTCGCTGGATGCGCTGCGGCAGGAATTCCACGACTCTCAGCCCGACGGGCAATTCCATATACCGGTTTTATTAGACATTCGATACGATGAAGAGATTAAAAAGTCGTTCCGTCCTGCAGAGGGAACCGCAAAACACCTCGCCGAGATTGCCGGCTATTCCGGCGAGGGTTACAGAAAACTGATGGTGGAGTTGCTGAAGATGAAGGAATATCCGTCGGATAAAGGAGTCACCACTATCATGGGAGGCGGATATTCTTTGTACGACGGAGACCTGCTTCTGTACAGTTCTTACTACTGCGGCGGAGGCGGTCCCAACGATTTCACGGAAATTGAATATGATTCCGAAAAGCGTCCGATCAGCATATCTACCGGGAATGATTATACGGACAGTTACCGACTGACATATCAAAACGGTTGTGTGGCAAAGGTAATATATCACTCGTACAGCGATATGGACAGATATAATGATACCGGAACGGTTACTTATGCCTATGACGCTTCCGGAAAGCCTTCCGGCATAAACGGAGATTTCACATACGTTTCTACTTATGATGATGTAGAGAGAACCGTTAATCAGACCTTCCGCCTTACTACTTACAGCGGAGACGGAAACGACTGAGAAATAAGACATGGATGAGGCAGGGCATGAACAGCAGAAAACGCTCACAGGTGATTTCGTATATACTCCTCGGACTGATTATCGTTTTCGCGGTAACCGGAACGATTCTGATGCTGTTCTTCCGCGGCAATGACCGGACGCTCTCATCGTCCGGAGCGGAAAATCTGAAGTACTTTACGGTACTCTCCAACGAGTTCTGCGGAATCGCCGCAGCGGTCTGCCTTATCCGTAAACTGTGCGGGAAAACGCAGCCGATGCTTTTGAAACTGCTTGCGGCATCCGCGGTCGGGCTTACGTTTCTGACGGTTGCCGGTTTCCTCGGTCCGCTTTACGGTTACCGGTTTATGTATCTGCGGGCCAACCTGTTTTTTCACCTGCTGCTGCCGGTTACGGCTATGGCGGAGTTCCTGCTGTGTCCTGCGGACTGCGCCTCGACCGGACTGAAGACGGCGGATGAAACGGTTGCCGTACCGTTCCGATGGACCTTCTTTACGATGATTCCGGTAGCGGTTTACGGAGCGGCTTATCTTACGAACATTCTGATCAACGGTACCGGAGTGTGGCCGCATACGAATGACTTTTACGGCTTCCTGAACTGGGGACTTCCGGCGGGGATAGTTATCTTCGCGGGAATTCTCTCGGCAGTCTGGGGAATCTCGTGCGGACTTCGTTTCGGACGAAGCCGGGTACAGGGCCGGAACACCGCACACCTCGGACAGACGGAAGAGGAGAAACATTGAGGGCTTGAACGGATCCCGATAACGACGGATATTCCATTTGGGGGGATAATGAAATGAAGAAAAGACGGGTTACCCGTTCACGGCTTCCGGAGAGGATAACTACGGCGGAAGACAGAATGTCGTTTCCGTCATTCAGTATAAATATGATAAAAACGGAAACCGGGTTTCTCTTGAGAACAAGGTTACCGTGGCGGGTACTCTGCGTGGAACCGTAAAGGAATCCTATGACAGCGAAGGTTTTCTGGTTTCTTCGGAAACAAACTGTTACCGGGAGAACGAAAAATGGAAGCGCGTCGGGGAACGTATCCAATAGAAAAAGCATTATGTTTACAGGATAAAATGAAGAAAACGGGACCTTTCGCGGGTTCCGTTTTCATTTTCCGTCAAAAAGACCGAAAAAAGCACGGAAAAACCTTGTTTTTCGGGAAAAATGTGCTTGCAATTTGCCAAGCGCTCTGTTAATATAGTAAACGGACTTTTTTCGAGGAAAGGAGTGTTTGCACTATGAAAGTGAGATCTTCAGTAAAGCCCATTTGCGAAAAATGCAAAATCATCAAAAGAAAAGGGGCTATCATGATCATTTGTGAGAACCCGAGACACAAACAGAGACAAGGCTGATAACAACAGTACTTGAGAGGTTGTTCCGAAGAGTATTGTTGACTCGATAGAACAGCACTTGCTTTTTGTGTTACAATCGTCGTTTCTAAACCCGGAGACGACAGGCTGTTCCGAAAGGAGCGGCACAAATTGTGATAGTGTGGGTAAAGAGCGTCACGAAAGGAAAGACGACTTTACTTTAGCTGCGAGTATCTACGCGGCTTTCGGTTCCGATGTACGTCGGGCTGTCACATTTTAAAGCGGCTGAGCCGGTTCCGACCGGCAGGGAGAGTACTCCCGGGGACTGCGGTCCCGGGCATTTGCCCGAAAGATAATTATTTTACGGAGGTTTTAGTACATGGCTCGTATCAGTGGTGTTGACTTACCAAGAGAGAAACGTGTCGAGATCGGCCTTACTTACATCTACGGTATCGGCAGAGTAAGCGCCAATCGTATTCTTGCCCAGGCTGAGGTTAATCCGGAC
>JAGADM010000070.1 GCA_017613595.1 Lachnospiraceae bacterium
AATGCCTACCCTTGCCAACATGATCCTCGTAGGAAAGATGATCAAGGAAACCGGTATCATCTCGACCGAGAACATCGACAAGATCATTGACAAGATCGTAAGCGCCCGTCATCAGGACCTCAAGGAACTGAATGCGAAAGCGATCAAGATGGGATTTGACTACGCTGAGTAATCGCGTATCATAAGAAAAGAAACGCAGGCCGGAGGGTTTTCCTTCCGGTCTGTTTTTATGCTTGAAAAAGTAAATGTAATTTTTATGTAAATTATATTGACATTCGGAAAACAATATGATAATATACCCGCAAGCAATAAAACAGAGCATATCGATGTGCGAAGAATCTGCTGTTATTTGGCCCCGGCTGAACGGCCGGAGAAAGGAGTTGGGTAATGGCAAATTTCGGAAAAGAGAGAAGAGAAGCAAGACTTGCGGAGATCTTTTCGGTAACGGAACTGATCGATGAGAAAATGTACAATATTATCCTTTGCGGAACCGTTCTCTACGGAATCATCGTGAACTTTATTCTGTGTGTGACGGTCGGCAATGCGGCGAAATACATGGATCCGTTTGTGTTCCTGATTCTTTATTTCGTATTATGTTTCGGTGGGATCTGGCTTTCCGCAAAGTCCAAAAATCCCGCGGTGTCCTTCCTCGGATACAATATGATCGTAATCCCGATCGGACTGGCAATTTCCACCTGTGTGGAACTTATGTCAAAGGCCTACGGTTCGGAAGTGGTTGTGGAAGCGTTCCTGATCACGATGTGTGTGACACTCGCCATGACGGCCTTCGCGATCTTCTTCCCGGACAAATGCGCAAGCTTCGGGTATCTGCTTCTCCCATGCCTGATCGGACTTCTGATTGCAGAGATCGTAATGCTTATCCTCGGAATTTCCAACATCGCATTTGCCTGGATCGGAGCAATCCTGTTCAGCCTTTATATCGCGTACGATGTGTATCGTTCGCAGCAGTTCGCATTTACCGTTGACAATGCAGTCGACTGCGCGGTGGATATCTATCTGGATATCGCAAACCTTTTCCTGAGAATCATGCAGATTCTCGCAAGGAGCAAAGGCGGCCGCAGCAGAAGATAGACCACAGTTTGTTGTAGGGGGAACGGAAGAACCTCTTCGTTGCCGGAAAGGCTTCGGGGAGGTTTTTTCGTGCGTTTTAAGGCCGACAGGATTGGTTTTTATAACGATTTATGATACAATAATCGAAAGCGGAAGGAAAAGGGAAAGGAAGCGGCATATGGGGCTTGGTTCAGGCAGAAAAGAAGCGCGGGAGCAGACGGTTGTACCGATTACGGAACTGCTCAGCGAGAGACAGTATAATCTGATTCTCTGTGCGATCATGTTCTTCGGCACGGAAATCAATTATCTGTTCGCTGCTACAGCCGGAAGCCTTGCGGAATATGCGCATCCGGTACTGCTGTTTCTTATGTACGTCGCAGTCATGATCGTCGGATACCGGATGTCTCTTCGGGAGGATGAACCGTTATCGGTTTTAGCAGGCTACGCGATGGTGGTTATTCCCGCGGGATTCGCGGCTTCGCTGATTGTAGACCTTTGTTCGGCGGAGTACTGTGCGGAGCCTGTGGCAGATGTGTTTCTGATTCTGCTTCTTGTCGTTGCTCCGCTGATTATCCTGGCGCTTGTCAAGGCCGAATGGTTTGCGAATATATTTGCCCTGATTGGGGCTTATGCGGCCGGAATCGGTCTGGGGATTCTCTTTCTCGAAATATTCGGCTTCGGACACTGCGGGTACTCCTGGATTCCTGCGGCTTTGTTAAGCTTTCTCATGTATTACGAAACGTATTGCGCGCAGCGCTGCGCGATGACTTTTGAAAACGCCGTAAGCAGTATGGCGGATATCTATATGGATGTGATGTCAATATTCAAATTTGCCGTCGAGACCTTTCTTTGTTATGTCAGTGAGCCTTATAGCCGGATCTATAAATGACCGCTGAAAAACCGGAAGTACCGCCCTGCCGTTTCAAGGGCAATGAAAAAACTGCCGCAGTGATGCGGCAGTTTTTTGAAGGTTATTACGTGAAGCGGTAAATGATTACGCGCTTTTAATGAATGAGCATGTTTATGAGAAGCAGGCAAATACGAGAACGGTGATCGAGTTCCAGTAGATAGCGATCTCGTTGGTGGAGAAGGAGCCTACGTCGTCGAGATGACACAGAAGCGGAGGAGTTCCTTCGGGGATGACGGCCTTCGCAGGCTCATCATACACGCGGGCGCTCGGACCACCGGATACGAGACCCGGATACGGATCGTCCACATTGTCACTCGCGGTCGGACGGTTGTGCGGATTGCGGAACGCGCCGGCACCGTGTCCGGTGATGTAGCTCCGGTTCAGAGGATTGCGTCCGAGGAGATAATGAACATTTTCTTCGGCAGCCGATGCGTAAGTCGTGTCGCCGGTCAGGAGCGAAGCCACAAGAAGCGTCATGGAGCAGTTCATGACAACCATGTTGCTTCCCCACACAAATCCCTCTAACGGCATCGCAAGGCGGTAACCGTTCCTGCCGGTCAGCTCGAGAAGTTCATCGGCGCTCTTGCGGTAAGCATCCGAGAACACGGTGAACAGTTCGTCCGGGAACGACTCGGCGGGAGCGAAAAGGACACTGAGTCCGGCAAATCCGCCGACCTGCCCCCAACCGAGAGCGGTCTTGCTGATATCGGTCGAAGCCAGTTTGGTGAGTTCGGCTAAATCACGTGCCTCACCGGTCAGGCGGAATATCTCCGCGAACATCCACATACGCTCGTCACGGTCATCTTTGTCCCAATAGCCGCCGGTCCAGTTTCCGGGCGGATTACGGAATTCGATGATGTCGGGATGCGCGTATAAGAAGTCGCGTGCCGCGAGAGCGGCAGCCTTCAGCTTGCCGGCAAATGAGCAGTCGAATTTTTTATAAATACGGGAAGCAAGAGCGGTCACAGCCGCAAAATCGGCGGTTGCCATCGAGGAAATCGGATAGAGGACCATCTGATCCTTATCCTCTTCGGGCATGATGAAACCGCAGAAACGTTCGGTAGTAATCTTATGATAAACACTTCCGTCCTCGGCCTGCATCTTAAGAAGCCACTCAAGTTCGTAGCGGCATTCATTCAGAATGTCGGGAACGCCGTTGCCGCTTTCGGGAATGAAAAGCGTCGGGCATTTGTCCGCGAACAGTTCGTAAGTGTAGAGAAGATGACCTAACGCAACGGCGCCGGGGGTCGTATAGCGGCCGTAGTCGCCGGCATCATGCCAGCCGCCGGTGATCGGGGGAAGCATTTTGTTATCGCTGTAGCGAAGGGTGCTTCCGCTGTGGCATTTTTTATGGTGATAAGGACCGGCGAACTTTTCGGTAAGTTCGCAGCCGCAGCGCATAAAGTAGAACATGTGGATCAGATCTTCGAATGCCTTGCGGTATACGGTCTCGGAAATCGAAAACGAATCGGACCGGCTACAATCGTAGTATTCGATAAAATAACGGCCTTCGTCTTTAACCTGGCTGAAATCGGCCCAATACAGCGTCTCTCCGGAGTAGGAATCGTTTCCGAAAGCCTGAACACTTAGTTCTACTTTTGTAGAATCGGATTCGTCCACAAGGAAGAGAGAACCGTTTACCGGTTCTTCGGAAGCAATCACGGCTGTTTTGGCATCACTGGGACGATACCCGAGCTGATTGACGTGGATCTTCATTTCTGTCGTAAACCTCCCCTTTCGGTATTGCTCATAGTATAGCAGAGTATGGGCCGGTATAACATAGATTTTCTTATCATTTTCCGCAGTAATACGGATTTTTTATGTAGTATATCACAATTCTTAATTATTGTTGTGGAATTGGCAGCAAGGATGTGATATGATACATATAATAGTTATTTCTATTACTATGCCCTTTTTTCGCGCGAAGAACGGGCATTAAGCTCTTTCACGGAGGAATGGATATGATTAAATCCAAACTTCAAATTCGACAGGAATCCCTGATCCCATATCTCGCCGCCATCTGCGCGATGGTCGCAACCTTTATCCTTTTCCTTGACTGGACGGTCAGCAAAGGAGGGGCTGCCAAGCTGGCGATGGACAGTTCCATGAAGGGAGAGGCGCTTTTCAAGATCGGATGGGTGCTGCAGATACTCGGAATGATCGCGATGCTCGTGTGTCTGTTCGCACTGGTCAGAAAGTCGCTGATGCTTCTTGCGATACCGATCGGACTGAACGCACTCGGCTTATTGTTCCGCTCGCTTGCGGACAGCAAGTACTGGATCGCGCTGGTGATCTTCCTGCTGACCGGATGGTGCTTTGTGATGGCGGTCGATGCCGGACAATCGGCGTTCAAAACCATTACCTGTGTACTGTGTTTCGTGTCGCTGGGGCTGACAATCCTGTTATGTATTCCGGGAGTTGTCGAGAGTGTCGGAAATATGATCGGAAGCTTCCGGCCGCTTCTCTGTTATCAGTCGGAAGCCGCTGAGGAAGGCGCCGCGGCGGTTTGGAGCTGGAACGTATCCTATATCGTATATATTGTTTCGTATTTGTCCGTGTTATTTTTAATCCTGTTCGGTTCGACCACACAGTTCGTCGCCGAGACCGATGAGGAGAAGGGCGGAGAAGCCGCTGAGGAAGGCGGTGATCCGTTCGAGGCAATGAAGAGTCTTTACAAGCTTAAGAGCGGAGCGGAGGAGCAAGTGAAGAAAGATACCGAAGAGAAAGCACCCGAGAAAACCGTGAAGGAAACCGTTAAGCCGGAGCCCGAAAAGGTGATCGTCGAGGAAGTGGTTCCGGAGAAGGAATCCGCGCAGTCTGCCGCAGCCGAGCCGGTATACACCGTTCCGGTAAGCGGATCGAGACTGCAGAAGTCTCTGAAAGAGGAAATCGTTTACGACCGCGACCAGAAGCTGGAACACAGAAATGTCGTAAGGTCATTTTCCGTTGTCGGTATGATCATCAGCTTTCTGATGATGGTCGGCGGCGTACTGCTTCTGACGGATGTCATTCACCTGCAGTACAACACGATCTGCGGCATTATGCTGATCGCGGTAGGTGTCGGATTGTTCTGTGTGTTCGGCAACAATCTGACCTACAAAGAATACTATATGAAGACGATCGTTACCGAGCGGAAGGTTGTTCATGAAGAGAGCAACTGGGAAGAGGTACTTGCGAACCGTCTTGAGGAAGATGAGAGAAACATTGCGAGCCTGACAGAGACTTACGCCCGCATGACCGATATGTACGCGAAACTGCTCGCGTCCACCGCGGAACTGTCGAACAGTGTGAAAGCGCTCGGCATGCGCGCGGCGCAGCAGGAGCTTCCGGTTTCGGACGATATAAGCCGTGCGGCTGAGGCACCGGCACCTGCTCCGTATACGGAAGAGGATGACACGGACGAAGAGCTGAGACGGATTGAAGAAGAGCTTCGGGCAATCGACGCGGAGGCTGAGAGACAGCGCGCCGAGGCAGAGCGTATCGCCCGCGAGCAGGAGGAACGCCGCAGAGCCGAGGAAGAACTTCGCAAAGCTGAGGAAGAACGTCTGAGAGCGGAAGCGGAACGTCAGAGAGCCGCGGAGGAACTTCGCAGAGAAGCCGAAGAGCGTATCGCAAGGGAAAATGCCGCACGCCTTGCCCGTGAAGAGGAAGAGCGGATTGCCCGCGAAGCTGAGGAAAGAATTGCAAGAGAAGCTGAAGAGCGTATCGCCCGCGAGGCTGAGGAAAGAATCGCCAGGGAAGCTGAAGAGAGGCTTGCTAGAGAGGCGGAGGAAGCCGCAAGAAAGCATCTGACCGAGGCGTTCGGTGATGAGTTCGGAGCCGATGAAGTAGCAAAGGCATATGAGGCTGCCATGGCAGAGGGCCTGTCCTCTAAAGAAATTGCAGACAGTTTCCGTAAGGAAAGCGCAGCATTTGCTGCAGCGCCGGTAGTTGAGGCAGTTGTTGAGAAGACAGCCGAGGCGGCTGAGCCGGTTGCCGAATCGATTGAAGAGCCTGTCGCTGAAGTTGCTGAGGCCGTTGAAGAGAAGATTGAAGAGCCTGTCGCTGAAGTAACTGAGACAGTTGAAGAAGTAACCGAAGCGGTTGAGGAGATACCTGAGACAATCGAAGAAACTGTTGAAGAGATTCCTGAGACGATTGAAGAAGTTGTCGAAGAAATTCCTGAAACGATCGAAGAAGCTGTCGAAGAGATTCCTGAGGCTGTTGAAGAAAAGATTGAAGAAGTTGCGGAAGCAATCGAAGAGCCTGTCGCTGAAGTAACTGAGACAGCAGATGAAGCAATAGAAGAAGCAGCCGAAGCGGTTGAAGAAATTCCTGAGACAATCGAAGAAGCTGTCGAAGAGATACCTGAGACAATCGAAGAAACTGTCGAAGAGATTCCTGAGACGATTGAAGAAGCTGTCGAAGAAATTCCTGAGACGATCGAAGAAGCGGTTGAAGAAATCCCTGAGGCTGTTGAGGAAAAGGTTGAAGAAGTTGCGGAAGCAATCGAAGAGCCTGTCGCTGAAGTAACTGAGACAGTAGAAGAAACTGTTGAAGAAGCGGCAGAAGCAGTTGAGGAGATACCTGAGGCGATCGAAGAAGCTGTCGAAGAAATCCCTGAGGCTGTTGAGGAAAAGGTTGAAGAAGTTGCGGAAGCAATCGAAGAGCCTGTCGCTGAAGTAACTGAGACAGTAGAAGAAACTGTTGAAGAAGCGGCAGAAGCAGTTGAGGAGATACCCGAGGCAATCGAAGAAGTTGTCGAAGAAATCCCTGAGGCTGTTGAGGAAAAGGTTGAAGAAGCAGTCGAAGAAATTCCTGAGGCGGCCGAGGAAGTAACGAGCGCATATAAGATGCCGATTTACACCTTCCCCGGAATTCACAAGCAGGAAGAGGAACCCGAAGAGATTCCGGATCCGTTCGGCGGTGAGATTGAGCCGGCAAATGATAACGCCGATCTGATCAGTCAGATCAGTTCCGATATTTACAAGCCTGTTTACGAGGATACCCCCGCATCAAACCAGAACTGGTTCATGGGTGACCGTATCGCGGACGACACGGCGGCCAAGGAAAGCAGCCCCGCATTCAGCTTCTTCGGAGGCCTCGGACTTCAGGATGAAGATAACGGCTCCCGGTCGGAAGGCGATTACGGAACAGTTCCTCAAAATGAAGAGACATCCGATTTCGGATTCGGTGCGCAGGATACTGCAACAGACAGCTTCGGATTTGGCCCGCAGAATGGTTCGTGGAACAGCGAAACTCCGGGTGAAGCGGATGGTGCTTCCGACGAGGACGATGCTTACGGAACCAATCCTTACGGATACGAACCTGTCAGAACGGAACGAGAGATTATCGAAGGATTTGTCCTTCCTACGTTCAACGGTTTGGGATTTGACACACCGGACGAGAATGAATCTTACGAGGACGATTTCTACAAGCCCGGATACAAGATTAAATCTTTCGCCAAGAAGAATACTTCCTGGATGGAGGATGATGAGGTAGACGATTTCGGTACACCGGTAACACCGGAGGGAATCAAGCTCGATGATCTCGTAAGAGCGGCCGAGGCGAAAACCGAGACCGTGGATGTCCCGATGAATGAAGAGCCTGCGGTTCCGATGGATGACGAGCCGGAGCTCCCGATGGACGACGAGCCCGAGCTTCCGATGGATGAGGAACCGGAACTTCCGATGGACCTTGAGCCTGACCTTCCGATGGATGACGAGCCGGATGTCCCGATGGACGATGAACCCGAGCTTCCGATGAATGACGAGCCGGTTGCTCCGATGGACGATGAGCCGGTTGCTCCGATGGACGACGAGCCCGAACTTCCCGTTGAAGAACCGAAGGAAGAGCCGGCAGCGGAGACTCCCGCAGAGCCTGTTTCCGAGGAGGCTGAGAAGCCCGCGGAAGGCGAAGAGGACAAAGCGGACGACGAGAAGGCCGAAGAAGCCAAGGAAGAGAAAAAGGAGGACGGCGACCGTCTTACCAGACTCCAGCAGAAACTTGCCGAGATTCGCGCACGTAACAGTGAGAAATACGGCGGAGACATCTTCCTCGGAGATGACGATTTCTAGAATGACTGAAAGGCGGGCCCCAAGCGGGCTCGCTTTTTTATGCGGCAAATGTGCGGTTTCATTTGCCGTAAAGAAAGATGTATGATATGATGGATTCGGTCCGAAGAGGCAGCTCGTCGGATCAATTTATGAATGGAGCGGGAAAGCATGCGGACAGACGGTGAACAATTCATCCGGACGGAGTGGCTGATCGGGCAGGAGGGGGTACAGAAGCTTGCAAACAGTCATGTGGCCGTGTTCGGTCTCGGCGGCGTCGGAGGTTATGTTGTGGAAGCCTTGGCACGGGCCGGTGTCGGTGAACTGTCGCTGATCGATAAGGATGACATCAGCGTGAGTAACCTGAACCGTCAGATCCTAGCCCTTAATAGCACTGTCGGCAAGCCTAAGACGGAGGTTGCGGCAGCGCGTGTGGCGGATATCAATCCGGAAATTAAGGTTCATCTGTATCAGAAGTTCTTCCTGCCGGACAATGCGGACGAATTCCCTTTTCCCGACTGGGACTATGTTGTTGACGCCATTGATACGGTAACCGCCAAAATCACCCTCGTAGAGCGTTCCAAAGCGGCTGGAGTGCCGATTATCTGCTCGATGGGTACCGGCAATAAACTCCATCCCGAAATGTTCGAGGTCGCCGATATTTCAAAGACGTCGGTGTGCCCGCTTGCCAAGGTCATGCGCCGCGAGCTGAAGGCACGCGGCATCACGCATGTGAAGGTGGTGTATTCGAAGGAGACGCCGCTCGACGTGGGGCAGCGTACACCGGGAAGCATTTCCTTTGTCCCCCCGGCTGCAGGACTGATCCTTGCCGGAGAGGTGATAAAGGACTTGACTGCTTATAGGATTGACAGAGAGGATTGTGGGGAGAAGAAAGATGGAGAATAAGAAAAGTATATGGAAAAAACTCAAGCTGTGTTTGGGAATCGAACTGTTTGCACTTTTGTTGATATTCGACTTGTCTCTTTCAATATTCGACGTTACCAGGGAGAATCTTTATGATACGGTGCAGGAAAGATTTACGGCCCTTTACGGAGATACTGTATATACCAGGGATATCTCTTGTTTTACGGAAGAACAGCGTGTACTTAATGGTATTCCGACGGGAGCCGGAGCAATCATACAGGGGATGAACGAATACTATAAGGCAGTGTCCGGCCCGGTACGCAAATGGGACAGCGATTATAAGCAGGAGGTAGAAGATTATAAGGATTGTATCCGGGTTAAAGTGTCAGGCCGTATGCCATATTATGCGGACGGACATACGGGAGAATTAAACCTGGATGGATCTTCGGCGCTTCTGTCTTTTACTGTGGTCGGACAGACCGAGGGTAATGCAGGATTGGAGACAGTAAGGAAAGAGTATATCTGGGACTTAAGCCGCTACTTATCAAAACAGCAATTTGATGAGCTTGTTTCGCTCGCGACCGATTCGGGTGGGCTTTATGTGATGAAACTTTGGGGATTCCGGGACGCAGACGGTATTGTTCCGACCCGCGTGAGTGTAAAAGGCGGATATGTCGATTATCTTCGTGACATACAATTCACAAATGCAACAGATAATGCGCCGCTGCTTTACGAAAGGAGTTATGAAGGGGAAGGAAAAAGCAAATTTGATTCAGACTATGCGGGAATCTATATATGCCAACAGTCGGATGAATGGAAAGATACGTATTCGAATAAGCGGAAAAAATTCATAAGCATCTACTCAGACAGGTATCGCTACGGTTACAAATATGCGACATTGCTGGACGGCAAAGAAGTTTCAATGTCCGGTGAGACAGAATCCGGCGTGGTTTATTACGATGTCCAGGTTGATATAAATCTTATCACAAAGCGAAAGGCAGGCCGCAAGATTCTCCTGCTGGCTTTGTGGATACAGTTGGGAGCTTTTATTTGTATGCTGTATCCTTACACGCGGAAAGGCGAGAATGGTATTTCGAAAGACCCGTCGGAAGTGAGAATAGGACAAATCAGCCGGAGAAACCCCCTTTGGGCGGCATTTGGTGTACATACTTATTCAGCATTAAAGCTCAGCGGTGAATTGGTTCGATCAGGACCGCCTGCGCCTGAAGATCTTTTGATGTTTTATGCGTTCCTGTTCCCGTTTGTTTTCGTGCTTATCATGATCTCTCTCATAGGCTTTCTTCGGGAAGGAAGAAAACAACGCAATACCCAAAACAATCTAACCGAATCATAAAAAACAGCCGCTTCCCCGGAAGCGGCTGTTCTCGTAAGTCCCAAATGTTTTAGTTAAAATCCGTATAGATCGTATCCAGGTCGCCGTCGCCGGTTGTGTCGGTCAGAACCGTGTCAACCTCGCCGTCGCCGGTGGTATCGAGAAGTACGGTGTCAATCTTGCCGTCCCCCGTCGTATCAAGCATAAAGGTGTCAACATTGCCGTCTCCCGAACGGTCGGACACATATACGGGCTTATCGGATGCGTCATCCTCTTCGAAGATATCCTCGTTGTCTTCGCCTTCCTCAAAAACCTGTTCCTTGAAACGCTTGCGATTGATCACGCGAATGACTGCGAACACACCGAGAACGACTGCTACGGCGCCGCAGATGTAGCCGATTATTTTCTTCATGTAAACCCTCCTTCTGCATTTTCACGCGTTCAGTAGAAAAATTATAGCAAATGAGAACGGAAAATGCAACGCATTTCCCCCTATAAAGGGGGAATATATTATTTTCCTTGCGAAAAGCCTTGCGCGCGGATATAATTAACTCTGTAGTGACTTTTTATATGCGCACGCATAAGGGAGGAAATATGAAGAATAAGAATGCTTGGGTCGGTATCGGCATCTTTGCCTTGGTCGGCATCTTTATGCTGATTTTCGGCATTAAGGATTATTTCGGATTGAAGAACGCGACAAAGGTAAAGGACATCAAGGCAGATCAGATTAAGGCGGGCATGATGCTTTCCGGCGAGACCGATATCGTTTGGGATTATTATTGCTATGAGACAAGTGACGGAAACGAGACATACCGCTGGTATCTTGTTCCGCTCGATGCCACATGCACGAAGTTCATCGGCGTTAAGGTTCACCGTAAGCTGTTTGATTCGTATGAGGCTGTTTACAACAGCACCGCGGATTATTACAACGGAAAGACGGATCGTCTGACCAAGAAGATCAGCTATCAGGGTGAAGTTTCGAAGATCAAAGACGAGGTTAAGAATAACCTCAACCGTTACGCGAAGGAACTCGGCATTACCAATGTGGACGAGTATTTCCTGCCGTACGCTATCGACCTGAAGACGACCAAGAGTTCCATCACGAATATCATCATCGGTGTTGTGTGCCTGTTCCTGGCAATCCTCATCTTCGTTCTTGCCGCAGTAGGAGAGAAGAAGGACAAGCAGATTGAAGAGAATACTTTCGCACAGATTAAGGTAAATCCGGGCTGGATGAACGGATACACCATCAATAACGATGAACTGAGCGGCCTCGCGAAGGGCAACCTGGACACTGCGGAAGCAAAGAAAGAGGCGGAAGCGCCTGCAGCCGATGCGGAAGCGGCGGCGTCCGAGGGGTACGACTCCGTGCAGTATGCAGCGGAAAATGCGGCGTCTGAAGCCGTGGAGAAGGCTGAGGAAGCCATTAATGAAGTGAAAGACGAAATCGTAGCGGACAAGATTGAAGTTCTGTAAAACGCCTGCGGTTTTGTAAAGATATCATGTCCTGCCGGAGTGTGTCTCCGGCATGCGACAGTTTCAGGAGAAGGAAAATGTATCGTATTATTTCGAAAGAAGAGCCCGCAGCCAACATCTTCACGATGGTTGTGGAAGCGCCCCGTGTGGCGAAGAACTGCCTCCCGGGACAGTTCATTATCCTGCGTGTCGATGAGGAAGGCGAGCGCATTCCGCTTACCATCTGCGACTATGACCGCGAAGCCGGAACCATCACGATTGTATTTCAGATCGTCGGAGCGACGAGCCTTCGTCTTTCCAAACTGAATGCGGGCGATGAACTTGCGGATTTCGTAGGACCTCTCGGCAAGCCGTCCGAGTTCTGCGAAACCCCGATCGAAGAACTGAAGAAGAAAAGCATTCTCTTCGTTGCAGGCGGCGTCGGAACCGCACCCGTATATCCGCAGGTCAAATGGCTGAAGGAGCAGGGCGTTCCGTCGGAAGTCATCATCGGAGCGAAGAATAAGAGCTTCGTCATTCTCGAGGAAGAGATGAAGAAGGTTGCCGCCGAAGTGTACGTAACAACCGATGACGGTTCGTACGGCCGGAGCGGCATGGTTACGAAATGTATCGAGGATCTGATCGCCGAAGGAAAGCATTATGATGTGTGCGTAGCGATCGGACCGATGATCATGATGAAATTCTGCGCGCTGACGACCAAGAAGTACGGGATCAAGACGGTAGTGTCGATGAACCCGATCATGGTCGACGGAACGGGCATGTGCGGCGGATGCCGTCTGATGGTCGGCGGCGAGGTGAAATTTGCCTGCGTGGACGGACCGGAGTTCGACGGACATCTAGTGGACTTTGACCAGGCTATGAAGCGTTCCGCACAGTACAAGACTGCGGAAGGCCGCGCATATCTGAAGGAACAGGAAGGCAATACGCACCACGGCGGCTGCGGAAACTGCGGAGGTGACAAGTGATGGGTGATCCGATGAAGAAGGTTCCGGTTCGGGAACAGGACGCGAAAGAGCGCGCGAAGAATTTCCGCGAGGTATGTCTCGGATATAATGCAGAGGAAGCTGTCAACGAAGCACAGCGCTGCCTCACCTGTAAGAAGCCTCTCTGCGTGGAAGGCTGCCCGGTTAACATCAACATCCCCGGCTTCATTTCCTATGTAAAGACCGGTGAGTTTGATAAGGCATATGCCGTGATCAGTCAGTCGAGTTCGCTGCCGTCGGTATGCGGCAGAGTATGTCCGCAGGAGCGTCAGTGCGAAGGCAAATGTATCCGCGGCATCAAAGGCGAGTCGATTGCCATCGGT
>JAGADM010000071.1 GCA_017613595.1 Lachnospiraceae bacterium
GCGGCGATCGCGTTGACCGTTATACTGTCGCTTGCGCTTACGATTGCGCTGTTCTTCTTCCTGCCGGTATTCATTACCGGTCTGATCGAGTCGTTGACGGGCTGGGACAGTCCGGTTGCGACAAGCGTGATCGAAGGAATCCTCCGGATGGTGATATTTATTGCTTATGTCGCGTCTATCTCGCTGATGCCCGACATCAAGCGTGTATACCGCTATCACGGAGCGGAGCATAAATCCATCAACTGTATTGAGCACGGTCTTCCGCTGACGGTGGAGAACGCGCGCAATTCGAGTAAAGAGCATAAACGCTGCGGAACGAGCTTCCTGCTGCTGGTTATGGTGATCAGCATCCTTGTATTTTCCGTCGTAAACTGCTTCCCGTTATATGAGGGAGACAGTGCGGCGATCAAACTGCTGGTACGTTTCGGAACACGGCTTCTGCTGCTGCCGCTTGTGGCGGGAATCAGCTATGAATTCTTAAAGCTTGCGGGACGCTCGGACAATAAGATTGTGAACGCGATCAGCCGTCCGGGACTCTGGATGCAGGCTCTGACGACCAAGGAGCCGGACGACGCAATGCTCGAGTGTGCGATTGCTTCGATCAACGCGGTGTTTGACTGGAAGGCTTTTCTGAACGGAGATAACGGCAATGACTTATCGGGAAGCGCTGAAACAGGCGGCGATTCAGCTGGGCAATGCGGGAGTTCCGGATGCGGATTATGACGCACGGGAACTGCTTTTACATGTCACAGGCATGACGATCACCGACTGGACCATGCGCGCGTCGGAACGCATTAAGGACGCGGAGGCGGACCGGTACGCGGAACTGATCGGACGGCGTGCGGCCAGGGAACCGCTTCAGCAGATTACCGGCGAGCAGGTTTTCATGGGGATTCCTTTCCGTGTGACAAGGGATACTCTGTGCCCGAGACAGGATACCGAAGTGCTTGTCGAGTACGCGATCCCTCTTTGTAAAGGGGCAAAGGTGCTTGATATGTGTACCGGGACCGGATGCATCGCGGTAAGCCTTAAGAAGCTTTCCGAAGCTGCGTCGGTAACGGCGGCGGACATTTCGGAGAAGGCGCTTTGCGTAGCGCGGGACAATGCGGCGCGTAACGGCGCGGATGTCGCATGGGTCTTAAGCGATATGTTTGAAAAGATTGACGGGACGTACGATGTGATCGTATCAAACCCGCCTTATATACCCGCAATCCAGATGGAAGGGCTGATGCCCGAGGTGCGCGATTACGAGCCGGAGCTCGCGCTGTACGGCGGCGAGGACGGACTTACATTTTACCGGATCCTGACGGCGGAGGGTGCGAAACACCTAAGACGCGCGGGCGGACCGGGTGAGAAGGGAGGTTATCTGATCGTGGAGATCGGTTATGACCAGGGGATTACCGTTCCCGAGCTGTTTCTCGCGAACGGATTCTCCGAGGTAAAGGTAATTAAGGACTACGCGGGCAATGACCGCGTGGTGGCAGGACATTTGTAGCGTTTCGTCGGAACCCGTAAAACGAATGACAAGAAACGATACAAAGGAGAAAGAAAATGTTTGATAAACTGGAAGACCTGCTGAAGCGGTATGAGGAGATGCAGCTCGAACTTGCCGACCCGATGGTAACGAGCGACCAGAACCGCTTCCGCAAACTGATGAAAGAACAGAGCGATATGCTTCCGCTTGTGGAGGCGTATACCGCTTATAAGAAGGCAAAGGAGACAATCGCCGACAGCGAGGATCTGCTTGCCGTAGAGAGTGATGAAGATATGCGGGAGATGCTCAAGGAAGAGCTTTCCGCGGCAAAGGACGATGTCGAGAGACTCGAGAAGGAGATGAAGATCCTTCTTCTGCCGAAGGATCCGCTTGATGAGAAGGACGTTGTTGTCGAGATCCGTGCGGGTGCCGGCGGCGACGAGGCTGCGCTGTTCGCGGCGGAGCTTTACCGCATGTATATCCACTATATTGAATCGAAGCACTGGAAGACCGAGCTCGTGAACATTGATGAGACCGGTATCGGCGGCATGAAGGAAGTGCAGTTCATGGTGCACGGCCAGGGCGCGTATTCCGTCCTCAAATACGAGAGCGGCGTACACCGCGTGCAGCGTGTCCCGGAGACCGAGTCCGGCGGCCGTATCCATACTTCGACCGCTTCGGTTGCGGTAATGCCCGAGGCAGAGGACGTGGACGTACAGATTGATGAAAAGGATATCCGTATCGACGTTATGCGTGCGTCCGGTAACGGCGGCCAGTGCGTAAACACGACCGACTCCGCCGTACGTCTGACACACTATCCGACGGGTATCGTCGTATACTCCCAGACCGAGAAATCGCAGTTACAGAACAAGGACAAGGCATTTGCCTTACTTCGTTCGAAACTGCTCGATCTCGAGCTGCAGAAGGCACATGAGGCGGAAGCAGCGGCAAGACGGAGCCAGATCGGAACCGGAGACCGCTCCGAGAAAATCCGTACCTACAACTTCCCGCAGAGCCGTGTGACCGATCACCGTATCGGTCTGACGCTCTACAAGATCGATAAGATCATGAACGGCGACCTGCAGGAGATTCTTGATGCATTGATCGCGGCCGACCAGGCTGCCAAGCTCGCGAACGAAGAAGAGTGAAATCTGTATGATTACTGCCAGATCGAACAATCAGTTGAAGACCGTCGCGAAGCTCCTCAAAAAGAGGAGTGCGAGGGAAGAGGATAGACTGTTCGTCATCGAAGGACGGAAGATGTTCTTCGAGGTGCTGACGCAGGCTCCGGAACTTCTCATAAAGGCGTACTGGGCGCAGTCGGCTCTCGCGGCGCTTTCCGAAGAGGAGCGTGCGGCTGTGGAAGCATGTCCGTACGAGGAAGTGGCGGACGACGTGTTCGCTTCCGTTGCCGAGACGGTTACGCCGCAGGGTGTAATCGCGCTTGTGAAGATGCGTGAACAGACGCCCGGGCAGATTGCCGCGGACGGCAGGAGACTGCTGCTTCTTGAGACACTGCAGGATCCCGGGAACCTCGGAACGATACTCCGTACGGCGGAGGCGGCCGGGTTCGGCGTCATTCTTTCCGCGGATTCGGCGGACGCTTACGCGCCGAAGGTCGTCAGAGCGACGATGGGGGCCATATTCCGCGTTCCGTTCGCGTATGCGGAGCATTTTCCGGAAACGCTTGAAAACCTCCGGAAATGCGGCTATACGCTGTATGCGGCGCATCTGCAGGGATCGGTTCCCTATGATGAGCCCGATTACGCGGGACCGGTCGGAATTATGATCGGAAACGAAGGAAACGGATTGTCGGATGAAGCGACGGCGTTAGCGGATAAGAGAGTGCGCATTCCGATGGAAGGAAGTGCCGAGTCGCTGAATGCGGCCGTGGCAGCAGCGGTACTCATGTACGAAGCAAAAAGACACAGACAATAAAAGAGCGGCGCCCCGTGAGTCGGGACGCCGTTTTACATTCAGGTTGATTTCTTTTTAAATAACAGGGAGAAGCCCTTTTCCCCGGACCGTGCAACGAAGATGCGGTTCAGGTTCTTCCAATGCTTTACGAACATGACGGCAACTACGGCCAGAATGAAGATCAGAGCCGGGGTCGCGGCATTGACGTCGAAAGCGCGTACCGGGAAAAGAACAGCCGTGTTAAGCGTTGCCAGTACGATATAATCGGTAATCCAGGTAATCAGGAAGATGAACAAAACAGCAAGCAGGCAGAACTTCTGATCGAACCCGAAGAGGACGCCGATGAGTGTGGCGAAGCCTTTACCGCCGTGAAATTTCAGATAAAACGGAAACATATGACCGAGGATGCAGCCGCAGCCGGCGAAAATCCCGAGAGACTGATTGCCGGTAATAACGGTTGTCAGAAGCGTCGCGAGAATTCCCTTCACAATATCCGTGGCGCCGACGAGAATCCCCATCTTCCAGCCGAGAATGAATGTTACATTCGAAGCTCCGGGATTTCCTGTTCCTTCACGGTGTATGTTGACGTGTTTGATACGCGAAACGGTATCCGCCGTGCTGAAGCATCCGACGAGATAGCCGATTATGGTTGCGATAACGTAATACATGGCCGGGCGTATACTCCTTACAGTAATGTCCGAATCCATTGTACTATACTTCACGGAAAATGGAAGAATTATTTTACGCATTTTCCGAAAATTATATCCCGAAGGATTCGAATAATAAGAAAACGGGATGATTTAAAAGAAGGAGGACCGGAAAATGTCGAGAACCGTAAATCCCGAACAGCAGCAGAAGACGAAGAACGCCCTGTTCCAGGTGGCGGCGCGCGCGTTTTTAAGGGACGGCTATGCTGTGACCGGTATGAAGGCGCTTGCTGCCGAAGCAGGCTGCACGACAGGCAAATTCTATTGCTATTATTCCGGAAAGGAAGAAATCCTTACCGATCTGATGACTGCGCTGTTCCGCGGCAACAAGGAAGCGGCGGAGCGTCTGGCTGTCCGTAAGAAGGATCCGTTCTACGGCGCGGCCGCATTTCTCGCGCTTCTCTATCAGGGGGCGGAGAGTTATCCGAATCTTCGGGAGATTTACCGCGAAGGGTTAAGTGAGCCTTCCGGGCGGAATGTCGCGGAGCAGATCCTTATCGGGATGATTGTTAATGAGGATGCAGGGAAGGACCGCGTTGAGGCGGCAGAGGGGCCGGCTTTCGCCGGGCAGTCTGAGGAAATCCGTCTCCGGATCCGCGCGGCGCTCAGAGCAATTCCCGCTTTCTTTGAGAAGGAAGGGGAGGAAGGAAATGACGGCTCAGAGCGGCTCTACATTACGATGCTTGCCGGAATCCTCGGAAAAAGTCCGGAAGAGGCAGGCGCATACGCTGAGCGGATTACGGACGACTCCGCATTGATTCGTGAGCGTGCCTATGATGTGCTCGTAAAGCTTCTTCAGGGACCCAAAAAGAAGAATGTGAAGAAAATGTGAAAACTGTTAGCACTCACTTGACATGAGTGCTAACAGGTGGTATAACATAGTCAGAACGAGGGAGGAAGAAAGAAATCCTCCGGAGTTTCCCAAATTCACATGTAACGGTTTTAAACCGATAAAAGGAGGAATGACCTATGTTGTTACCCGGTGTTTTCAATGATACTTTGTTTGATGATCTTTTTGATAATATGTTCGGACCTGAAGAGAGAGCGCCTCGGCAGATGAGACCGATGGAACGCATCGGATTCCCGATGAACGGCCTGATGAAGACCGATGTCAAGGAAACCGAGGGAACTTATGAACTTGCCATGGATCTTCCGGGATACGGCAAGAACGAAGTGAAGGCCGAGCTTAAGAACGGCTACCTGATCATCCACGCTTCCAAGGAGCAGAAAGAGGATGAGAAGGATAAGGAAGGAAAGTACATCCGCAGAGAGCGGTACTATGGTTCCTGCAGCCGAAGCTTCTATGTCGGTAAAGACGTTACCGAGAATGATATCAAAGCGAAATTTGATAACGGCATTCTGAGGATTACAGTCCCGAAGAAGGAAGCTAAACCGGAGATTGAAGAGAAGAAGTACATCTCCATTGATGATTGACATCCCCCCCATTAACTTTACCCCCAAATAAAACGGTAAGGGCCTGTCGCTTAGGCGGCAGGCCCTTCGTTTGCGTTTGGGCGGTTGACTTTCCGAAGGGATTCGTTTACTATGTCATTTGTCCGGACAATACTTCGCGTATTTTGAGAGGAGACAGAGGGGATGAAGAAAGCAGGGCCTGTTTTAGCAATTATTATTCTTGTTGCGTCGTTCGGAATTGCCGCATTTGTGGGCGGCAGGATGGTATATCTGAACAAGAATCCGCATATTTACGGCAAATCAGACAGTCTTTCAGAGTATAAGTCGGAGTGGGTTGCGACGAAAATCGTTTCCGCGTACACGGAGCCGATCTGCGAGATCAAGCACACTTTCAGTTATGTGATTCCGACCGGAACGGAATACTATTACATGGCGTTAACGGAGGACAATGTCGTGATTGTAATCCGCGCCGGGAAGAAATGGCTTGAGAAGAATTTCGACGCGGACGGAAATCCGAAGAACGGTCCGCTCGCGCTTTCCGGTTATGTCCGCAAACTGTCGGACGACCCGCTGATTGTTGTCAGAAAGATAAAGCTTGATGTACGTTTTGAGAAGGAATACTTCCTTGACGCGGACGGTTTTCTGAACGGAATCCTTCTGCTGATCTTCGGACTGCTGCCGGTTGTCATGGGCGTTGTGATCGGGGTTCTCTATAGGGCGGGAGTTCTCAATATGGAACTTCATGAGAGCGGAGCCAAGATATTCTTCATCATCTTCTTCGTTCTGATCATCGGAGAGATCGGGCTGATGCTCCATGTGTTCTCGATGTTTTAATCTTTTACGGGCATAAGAAAATGAAACGTTTCAGCCGGATGCTGATGCAGAAAACAGGGTTCAGCCGGGCGTTGAAATATGAAAACAAGCCCTCTGCCGTAACAGGCGGAGGGCTTTTCCGTGTTTCAGGTTATCTTTTACGTCGGATCCGAGGTTGTATTTCAAACTATCCCTTCTTCTCAATCCCCGAGCCGCGCTTCAGGCTTCCTTTACCGAAACGGTCGAGAATGTCGTCCATCGTGCGGTCCATCTTCTGGCGCTTCTCCCGGAGGACGTTATCTTCGGGGAAGAGGGAGAGCTGGGTGACGGTATCCTTTGTCACATCATTCAGCGCGATGCCGATGAGACGGAGAGGCGTCTTTCCGTCCCATAATCCGCGGAGCAGCTGCTTGCCGGTTTCGAAGATTTCTACGGAGATGTCGGTCGGCTCGTCTAACTTCTTCTGATGCGAGCGTGTCTTAAAGTCCAGGTAGCGGACGGTGACCGAAATGCAGGTCGTGCGCATGCCGTCGCGCCGGAGCCGCTTCGACACCCGGTCGGTCTGGTTTAAAAGGATGCGGTCCGCACGCTCGTAGTCGGAGATATCCTCTTCCTCGGTCGTGACGATGCTGTAGCTTTTCGCGTCGCCGTATTCTTCGGTAACCTCGCTGGTGTCCTCGCCGTTCGCGGAACGGTGCAGGAATTCGCCGCCCTTCTCGCCCATCAGTTTCTTAAGGTCGTCAAGGTTCGCAGCGGCCAGTTCGCCGATCGTATAGATGCCGCCGTTGTTGAGGCGCTCGGCGGATGCTTTGCCGCAGTATAAAAGGTCGCGGACGGGAAGCGGCCACATCTTCGCGGGTATCTCTTCGCGGAAAAGGGTATGTACCTTGTCGGGCTTTTCGAAATCACCCGCCATCTTCGCGAGCAGCTTGTTCGGACCGATGCCGATATTGACTGTGAAGCCGAGTTCGTTTTTGATACGGTCTTTGATCTCGTAAGCTGTCTTGACCGGGTCGGGATAGATACGGTTCGTACCGGTCATATCAAGAAAGACTTCATCGATCGAGTATTCCTCAACCACGGGAGCGTAGCTTCGGCATATATCCTTGAATGCCTTTGAGCACTGCCGGTACCAGAGGAAGTCCGGTGGTTCGACGATCAGCGTAGGGCATTTGCGCAGGGCAAGAGAAACCGGCTCCGCCGTTTCGATTTTGAACTGCTTTGCGGGGATGGATTTGGCAAGTACGATGCCGCTTCTTGTACCCGTCTCGCCGCCGATGCAGGACGGAACAAGGCGCAGGTCGGACAGGCCGTTTTGAAGCCTCTTGACGGAGGTCCAGGACAGAAAAGCGCTGTTTACATCGACATGAAATATCAGACGTTCCATGAGACCTCCTTTCCGCGTATAACGCATGTGAATGAAAATGTACTGCGTCCGCGCTTATGCATATGATGGAAAATGTACGGCTGCGTCCGCCGGCTGAATGAAGGCGGACACCGAAACCGTCAAGTTATCAAAAAGCGCCGGAATTCCTTCCGTGATATGTACCCTCTTTACTGGACAACCAGTAAGGAGGGTATTTTCATGCGTTATAGCTACGAGTTTAAAAGAAAATGTGTTGAGTTGTATCGTCAAGGTCAGTGGCCTGAGACGCCGGAAGGGATTAAGGATCCCGAGAA
>JAGADM010000072.1 GCA_017613595.1 Lachnospiraceae bacterium
CACAGCCGCGAGCATCCCCATGAATTCGCCTTCGTTTTCCTTGTAAAAGCCCTTATAATGCGCGGTTTCGTGTGCTATCAGAACATACCAGTACAGATCGCTCGTGTACTTGTTGTAAGTAATCTCCATCGTGTACGGATAGGTGTACCCTGCGATCCACATCCACTCAAGCACATCTGAGCATCCGGCTGCTTTCGGCGTTCCGTAATATCCTTTGAGCCTCGGATAGCGCTCGGACAGTTTTCTCATGGAGCGGACAACTGCCTCATATGCGGTTTTCTTATCGGGATAGATAATCCGTCCGTTCTCGTCCCGCGGCACTGCTTTCTGCGAATCACGGAACTTAACGGCAATCCGGTTCCACACGTAGCGGTATTCCTCGATGGTATAGCCGCGGCGCTCCTCCGCAGCCGGTTCGCCCATTACATGCCCGTTATACGGAATCCACCAATGAAACAGGTACGTCCACAGAAAATACACCGCTACAACCAGGATCACCTTCATATAAGTCCGGTAAACACGGCTTTTCTTCGCGGGTTTCCTGCGGATGCGCCGCACCAGTTTAAAGATTCCGAACACGACGGACCATATTATCGTCACAATTAACGTAACCGCGCCGAGGTACATGATAATCTCACCTGCGGCAAATGGGAATACGTTGAAGATTCTCGCGACTACGCCGTGAATCAGCGGAAAGATGTTGTTCACGTACCAGTCGTCGAAACTCTTACTAAAGCTGAGCGCAAAGAATACGGCCCATACGCATCCGACCGCAATCAAAATCTTTGCGTAAAGGCTCAGCCGCCGCTCTTTCGTCTCCTTCTTCTCTTGTTTCTCACCCATAATGCTCCTTTAAACAGATAGCTCATTCCATCCCGAACAGCTTCTTCGCGTTCTCTTCGGTAACGCGGATTACTTCTTCTTCGGAGATTCCCTTGATCTCCGCGATTTTTGAAACAACCAGCGGCAGGTAGGATGAGTCGTTTCTCTCTCCGCGGTGCGGAACAGGCGCCAGGTAAGGCGCATCCGTCTCGAGAACAATCTGCGAAAGCGGCGCACTCGCCACCACATCCGGCAGCCGCCTTGCGTTCTTAAACGTCAGAACACCGCCTACACCGACATGGAAGCCGAGCTTCCGGTATTCCTCCGCAATCTCGGGCGAACCGCTGAAGCAGTGGATGATCCCGCCGCGGAACCCGGACTTATCCTTCTTACCGTCCGCCCACTCCCGCATTACCGAAAGCGTGTCGCCGTCTGCTCCGCGCGAATGAATGATAACCGGAAGCGAGAGCTGGTCCGCAAGCGAAAGCTGCCGTTCAAACCAGTATTTCTGCGCGGCACGCTGCCGGTCTCTCTCCTCTTCCGTCAGTTCGTCCTCGTGCCCGTAATCAAAGCCGATTTCGCCGATTGCGACAACCTTACTGCCGCACGCCAGCTTCCTCAGTTCTTCGATATCCGCTTCGGTCATGGCAGGGGCATGATCCGGATGCACTCCGACCGCCGCATAAACAAACGGGTACTGCTCCGAAAGCGTAACGGAAGCACGCGACCCTTCCATCGAAGCGCCGACATTGACAACCGTTTTCACGCCCTTTTCAAAGAGTCCCTGAAGAACTGCTTCCCGGTCTTCGTCGAACCAGTCATCATCATAATGCGCATGCGTATCAAAAATCATCGTATCAACCTTGCTTTCCGTTCGACTGACGGATCATGTCCTCAACGACAATGTCGTAAATTTCTCCGATGGATGCACAGTACTCAAGGAGTTTCCACGGCTCATTCGTGTGAAAATGAATCTTGATCAGATCCTCGTCGCCGACCGCAATCAGCGAATTTCCTTCAATATGCGTCGTAATGTACTCCGCGATCTCGTCCTCATCAAGATCCTCGTCGCGGCGGTCGATCAGCATCTGCGTATCGTACCGGTATGCGAAAGGATCGTCCTCCGCATCAATGCTTCGAATCGGTTCCATCTTAATGCTCCTTTCTTATATCGCCGTTTTCTTATGCCGATAAGGCCTGTCCGGCTTATTCAAGACTGTACTTCTTATCGAATCCGTCATAAATCTGGTTGAATTCCAGATTTCCAAACTTAACGCCGCTAAGATACTCGTGTGTATCAAATGCGCCGCGGTCCACTTCAATAACCGCCACCGCTACATTGCTGCAGTGGTCGGAAATTCTCTTGTAGTTATTCAGAATATCCGAGAGGATAAATCCCATCTCGATTGAGCATCCGCCCTTCTGCAGGCGGGCGATATGATTGTTTTTAATCGTCGCGGTCAGCTTGTCGATCACCTGCTCGAGAGGCTCCACGCGGAACGCAAGCTCCGGATCGGCTTCCTCATAGCAGTCATGCGTCATCGTCAGAATCTCTCGGATCGCGTTGGCAAGAATTCCCATCTCAACCTTCGCAACAGGCGTGAACGAAAGCCCCTTCCGGTTGATTTCGGACGCGGCGTAATACAGGTTCACCGCATGGTCGCCGAGACGTTCGAAGTCGCCGATCGAATGCAGAATCTTCGAGATCACGCGTCCGTCCTGAGCCGAAATGGACATCATCGAAAGTTTCACGAGATAAGTGCCGAGGCGGTCTTCGTAGCGGTCCAGCTTATCCTCTACCGCCTTGATCTTTGAAACGGCCTCTTCGTCGAAATGATCGAACAGGTCGATTGCCGCAAGAAGGTTCTCCTTCGCGAGGCGCGCCATCTGCTTTGATACGTTGTTACATTCCGCTACGGCTACGGACGGGGAGCGGAGCAGACGTTCGTCAAGCCATTTGAGCTCGTCCTCGGGCTCCTTCTGCGCGGTGTCGCGTACCAGAAACTCCGTCAAACGTACTAACGGCTTCGTGAACGGGATCAGTAAAAGCGTTGTCAGAATGTTGAACGCGGTATGTACGGCCGCGATACCGACACCGTTGATCGGCTTATCCACGGCCTTCTCGAAGAACAGACCGCCTACAGCCACGAATACGGCCAGCCAGAAGACAGCGCCGATAATCTTGATCATCACGTGCACAACGGCAACGCGCTTTGCCTTTGTCTCGGTTCCGATACACGAAATCAGCGACGTCGCACACGTACCGATATTGAGACCCATAATGATCGGAATCGCCATCTGGTAGGTAATACCTGTTCCGGAGAGGGCAAATGACATCAGGATTGCGATTGTTGCCGCCGAACTCTGGATTACCGCAGTCAGCAAAAGACCGATCAGAAGACCGAAGATCGGGTTCTTGAACTGCACAAGGATTTCCTTGAACCAGGACGTCTCCGCGAGCGGGCTCACGGCATCCTTCATCATCGTCATACCCTGCATCAATACGGCAAATCCCACGAAAACCGTTCCGATGCTGATCCTGCGGTCCTTCTTGCTGAACATCATCATTCCGATACCCGTTAAGGCAAGGATCGGAGAGAATACCTCAGGTTTTAAGATTGCGAGATACCAGCGGTCTGAACTGATTCCCGAAAGCGTCAGCAGCCAGCCGGTGAACGTCGTTCCGATGTTCGCACCGAAGATAACGCTGATGGTCTGCTCAAACTGCATGATCCCGGAGTTTACGAGACCGACCAGCATGATGGTCGTCG
>JAGADM010000073.1 GCA_017613595.1 Lachnospiraceae bacterium
CCCGAGCAGGTTCGCGTGCTTCCGATTTCCGAGAAGACGAACGATTACGCCGAAGAGGTTTGCGCAAAGCTGAAGAAGGCCGGCATCCTCGCAACGGTCGATGCGCGTGACGAGAAGATCGGCTACAAGATCCGTGAGGCACGTCTCGACAGACTTCCTTACATGCTTGTTGTCGGCGCGAAGGAAGCCGAGCAGGGACTTGTATCCGTCCGCAGCCGTTTCCTCGGCGACGAAGGGCAGAAGAGCCTTGACGAGTTCATTGCGGCAATCAGGAAAGAGATTGATACGAAAGAGATCCGTAAGATCGAAGTTGAAGAGAACCAGTAAGGAAAAAGAAAAGGAGCTGTTAAAAAACTCCCCACGATACGAGCCCGGTCAAAAGCCGGGCTCGAAGTCTATAAAATCTCGAAAACAAGTAAGAAAACCCGCCGGTTGCAATGGCAATCCAGGCGGGTTTCTGGTATAATTTCAGTATGCAAAAACCTATTTATACCAGCACTTATTATACTCCCGTTCAACTGAAATTGCCACTGAAAATTGAAACGATTATCGACATTTCTGACCCAGTGTACAGTTTCCGCGAGATCCTGGATTGCATTGACCTTAATGAGTTTCTTGCAGTAAAGGAGTGCAGGACCGGTCGTCCCAGATGCGATGCAGTGAAACTACTGAAAATAATCCTCTTTTCGTTCATGGAAAATGGCTATCTTTCCCTTCGAAACATTGAGAAAGCCTGTAAGACCGACATCCGGTACATGTGGCTTCTGGATGGCATGAAAGCCCCTTCGCATGTCACTTTCGGGAACTTTATCAAGAACGATCTGAGCGAATCGGTGGAGGCAGTCTTTCGATCGATCAACAAGGTGATCTTCGCAAAGGAACACGTTGACACCGACCATGCATACATTGACGGGACAAAGATCGAGGCCAATGCCAACAAGTATACCTGGGTATGGAAAAAAGCCTGCGTCAGAAGCCGGGATAAGGTGTTTGGAAAGATCACCGATCTCATTGCCCGGATCAACGAAGAGGATCTTCTCTTTCTTGGCGTGAGACTGGAAGGCCGGGAAGAATACGCGATCGAATACGTGGACCAGATGCTGGACGCCTATAAAAGGGCAATGCGGATTGACGAATCGTCGTTTGTAAACGGAAAAGGGCATCATAAAAGCTCCGTTCAGAGAAAGTACCAGGAGTTCAAGGGATATCGGGATCGTTTAACAACCTACGCGAAGCACATGGAAATCTGCGGGGAAGCGAGGAACAGTTACTCCAAGACGGATCACGATGCAACGTTTATGCGGGTAAAGCGTGACTATATGGGGAATGACCAACTGCTGCCGGCATACAACATGCAGGCCGTGATCTGTGACGAATTCATTGCTGCGATCGACGCCAGACAGTACGCCTCCGATATGGAATGCTTTGTCCCTCTCATGGAAAAGTTTCAGGGAATGGTTGGTCATTATCCGAAGTATCCGGTCGCGGATGCGGGATATGGTTCCTACAACAACTATCTTTATTGTCAGGAACATGACATGGAAAAATACATGAAGTTTACGATGTACGACAAGGAAAGCAAGGACCCGCAGTACCGGGACGATCCCTTCCGTGCGATAAACTTCAAGACCGGTGAGGACGGAAATCCCGTGTGTCCGAACGGAAAGTCCTTTTATCACAAGTATGACCGCCACATCCGGGGAAACCGATACGGACGAACGGAAGAAATCTACGAATGTGAGAACTGTGAGGGCTGCCCGCTGAAGGCGAACTGCTGCAAACGGGAGGGCAACCGTCAGATACAGCTCAATCGGGAATTGACCCAGATACATCGGGAGGTTCTTGAAAACCTGGACAGCGTCCACGGAGCATTGCTTCGGATGAATCGTAGCATTCAGGCAGAGGGGACGTACGGAAGCATGAAATGGAACCGGTCATACAAGAGGGCATTCCGGCGGGGCTTAAAAGACGTAATTCTGGAGTTTACGCTGATAGCGATCGGTTTTAATCTGTGGAAGTACCACAATAAGACGCATAATGCGTCAGGAACCTCAGAAATCGCATAGAAGAAACGCATAGGAGCCATACGAGAAACAAGCAGTCGGCGGGAGCCGGCTTGTTAGTGTGCGGAAAAAGACGTAAAGGACTTCTGTCACGACAGGAAATCCGAATCAAAAACACATGAGCAGGTCACCGAAGCGCTAAAGTCCGGTAACCTGCTCCTTTTTCAGGACTTTTTTAACAGCCCCTTTGTTTGCTTTGAAAAGAATTATCAGCTGAGCCGTTCAATCAGGCAGATAGCTTCGACCTTCCATTCACGGCAGGCATAGAAGCCTTTCTCCGAGTAGCGGAGTGCCTCACGCGCATAGGCGCAGGCCGTCTGCTTGTCGACATCGTTCTTGCCGGCAAATG
The DNA here is from genome assembly GCA_017613595.1 of Lachnospiraceae bacterium. Next base: position 2,413 of record JAGADM010000073.1, read on the forward strand.
CGAGCGTGCTCATCGTATAGATGGCACAAGCCTCATCGAAGAATTCCGAAGTTTCCTCCAGACACGGCTTAACAATTGCTGCGGCTTCCTCGTACTGTCCGGCCTTGAATTTGGCCTTGGACTGCCGGATGTAATCATAATCGGACGGGGTAGCGGCGGAGCGCTCGGTCCGTTCGCCGGCCGAAAGCATCTGAATTGAGATATCCAGTTTCTTGGAGAGGTACTCCAGAGTCTTAATGGAAGGAACGGCAACGCCGCTCTCAATCTGGCTTAACATATTACGGGTGATAAAGGTGCCGACAACTTCGCTTTGCGTCATTTTCTTCGCAAGACGGGCATCTTTGATAATCTTTCCTAATTCCGCACGGTCCATAAAAATCCTCCTTACGCACTGTGGAAAAACAAGAATTGCTTGTAAACTTGGTTTACTTACTGATGTCATTGTAACGGATTTTTACGAAAAATGCAAGTATTATTTACAGATTTTACGAAAAAACGGCAGTTTCGGTTGTATTTGCCGTAAAAATGGGTTATACTGAAACAAATGTAAAAAGAGGAACGTCAGGTTGCGCCCCGAAGTACGGGGATGTAACCGGTGTTGGGAGGTTATTTATGAAGATTTTCAGAAGAAAGACAGCGCTTTTGCTTGTCCTTTGCATGATTCTTTCGCTTCTTTCCGGATGTACGAAGCAGGAATCCGTATCCAAAGGTAAGACGCGTGAAGCGCAGCATTCGTCGGTAACGAATACGCCGACGCCTACGGACGGCCCGGAGCCGACCGGGGATCCGGATCCCACGGGAACGCCCGAAGTAACGCCGATGCCCGTGAATAACAAGCCGTGGAGCACGCCTGCGGTGGATTTTCCGCAGTACACGGATGAACAGAATCAGTTCGATGATTTTCTTAATGAGATTACCCGCGAGCTGGCGAAAGATTCGGGTATGGAACTTCATTTCTATTTTGAATATCCCGAGCAGTTCGGAATTATGAAGAACAACACGTTCGGTAAAGTGGAGAGCGATCCGGCGGAATATGCGGATTTCTGCAGAAAGTATAAGTCCCGCATGGCCGGATTCGATTATGAAGCACTGACACCCGGACAGCAGGTGAACTATGACCGCCTGATGTATGAGTTCAATATCGGTATCCAGCAGGAGTCTCTGAACTATGATACGTATTGCAGCATCTTCAGCGAGAACAACAATATTATTAACGGAATTTCCACGCTGCTTACGGAATATGCATTCCTGAGTGAACAGGACGTTCTGGATTTCCTTGAGACCGTTGAGGATTGCCCGCGTTTCCTTGACGAAGTGCTGAAACTCGCAAGAAAGGAATACCTTGAAAAAGGCTGCCTTCTGACCGAGACCATGCTCGACACCACCATTGAATACATTGACGGCATTATCGTAAAGAGCGGTAATCCGCTTGTGGAAGCATTTGAAGTAAATATTCTTGAGGCAGGGCTTTCCGAACAGCAGAATGCGGAATACGTTAAGCGGTATCAGGAAAAACTGGAACAGTATGTATTCCAGCCGATGATTTCGTTTAAGGATGAAATCAATAAGTGGTATGATTCCTGTGCGGACGAAGCGTTCGGTATGTGCAAGCTTCCGGGCGGCAAGGATTATTTCGAGTACACCGCGCAGGCAACGCTCGGCGTCAACATGAGCGGCACCGAAATGTTCGATTACCTGACCGGCAAATTCGATGAAGAATACACGGCACTGGTAAAACTGGTCCGTTTCCATTCGGATGCGCTCGCGAACTATCCTTATGAAGGTTATACCGTTGAGGATCCGGAGGTTATTCTGGATTCCCTGAAGGAATACATCAAAACGAATTATCCCGCAATCCGCGAGACGAAGTATACGGTAAGTTCTTTGCCCGAAGCGCTCCGCGTGGACGGCGTTCTTGCATACTTTATGACGCCTCAGTTCGATAACGGTTCCCGTAAGATTATCCGCTTCAATCCGGAAGGAATCGACGACTGCGCGAGCTTCTTCAGCACGCTTGCACACGAAGGATATCCCGGACACCTTTATCAGACCGAGTATTTCTCGCATTGCGAAGGCTATCACCCGATTAACGTGTTACTGAGTTACACGGGTTATATGGAAGGCTGGGCGGTAATTGCAGGCCAGGAAGCATACAATTATATCATTCCCGACCCGAACGTCGCCGAACTGTACTGCGTCGATTACAATCTCAGCATGGATATGGCCGCCATTGTATCGCTCGGCGTACATTACATGGGATGGAGCCTTGAGGACGCGGAGAATTACCTCGGAAACTATAATTACGATGATTACGCATCCTTCTTCTACGATGCGGTTGCGACGGATCCGTTTGTTTACCTTCCTTATACCGCAGGACGTTATCTGATGCTTGATACTCTGGATCAGCTCGAAGCAAAGGGCTACACGGACATCGAAGCGAAGACCGCGGTGCTGAACATCGGACCGGCCAGCTTTGAGGTTCTCTGGCAGCATCTCGGCATTGATTACAATGACATTTATTAAGAGGACGCATGAACGCAGATTCCGCCTATTTATGTATTGATCTGAAATCCTTCTACGCATCCGTAGAGTGTGCGGAGCGCCACCTGGATCCGATGAC
>JAGADM010000074.1 GCA_017613595.1 Lachnospiraceae bacterium
ACTTGGTACCGTAAATGGTATTGTTCTCACAGATGTAAACATAGTCCGCATTCTCATCGATCGGAAGATCGGAGCAATCCGGAATATAGGAAAATGTCTTGTCTTCACTCGAAGCGATGCACTTTGCATCACCGAACTTCTGCGCTTCCTTGAAAGCTCTCTTAGCCCACTGACCGGTTACGATGTAATCGGCAACCCTGTTTTTCATAAGGTTCATGGGGATCATCGCGAACTGAAGGTGTGCGCCGCCCTGAAGGAACAGCACCTTGTAGTTGTCCGGGATGTTCAGAAGATCACGGAGATCCTGCTCTGCATCCTTGATGATCTTGTCAAATACTTTGGAGCGGTGGCTCATCTCCATTACGGACTGACCGCTTCCCTGGTAGTCGAGCATCTCTGCTGCGGCTTCCTTCAATACTTCCTCCGGCAGTACAGCCGGGCCCGCGGAAAAGTTATAAACTCTTGCCATGGTAATTTCCTCCTTTAGAATATATCGGTTTACTGCCTTCCGGGCAGCTCGGTGTGTATGGCTTGTTCGCGATACCGGGAGACACTATCTGCCGATATCACCATACGGAAATAATTGTATTCTTTATCCGCCGAAAAGTCAATAACGCATTGTACCCTTTTCCGCGAAAAAACCGAGGGTGCAACAACCCGTTGCACCCCCGGTCCGAATGATTCTTATTTCATGACAAATGCGCCGTTACGGTTATCAGTACCGGCTGTTCATCTCATGCAGCTGCCGCGCCATTTCCTCCATCTTCGTCTGCCGGATCTGGTAGATCGCAAGCGCAAGCGGAGCCCACATCAGAAGGCACAGGAGGCCGATGATGACGAAAAGGATGATCCGTAAAAACGTGGACGGCGGATAGTATACCTCGCCCGGCTTCGAATCGAGCACGTAGGCCTCGGCCTTTTCGCCGACACTGACCTTCCGGTTCAGTATGGCTTTGGCCGTAACCTTCTTGCCCTGGTCGTTTTCATAGCTGACGGTTACGTTCTGTTTATTGCCCATCTCAATAATCTTTTCCACCGTACAGATCTTGATCTTTCCGTCGCGTACATACTCTCTCTCAACCTTCGTCGCGTGATTGTACGCGAAAAGGAACAGGATCGGTGTAATGACTCCGATCAGAACCCTCCAGGTGATTCCCCAGACGGTAATCGTCTTATTTTGCATAATGCTTCACCCCTTTCCTTATGCCCTACCGCGGTCCGGATGCCTGCTTCCCGCAATGAGAAACCACCCCATGCCTCCGGCCTTTCAATCATCATAGCAGACCGGAAAAGCGTTGTAAACAGAAATCGCCTGATTCTCTAACGGATTGCGTCCTTCATCGAGCGCACGTATTCGCCGACATGGGCGGGTGCGTCCTTTCCGTACGCGGCAAGGATCTTCACGATGGCGGAACCGACGATAACGCCGTCCGCGACCTTTGCCATGGCAGCCGCCTGCTCGGGTTTTGAGATACCGAAACCGATCGCGCACGGAACGTCCGTGTTCTTCCGCACCTCTTCCGCAATGGAGGCAAGGTCAGTCCGGATCTCGCTTCTCGTACCGGTCACGCCGAGACTCGAAACGAGATAGACAAAGCCTTCCGCCTCCTTCGCAATCATTGAGATGCGCTGTGCCGAGGTCGGAGCGATCAGCGAGATGAGAGCCACGCCGTGCTTTCTGCAGTACGGCAGGAACTCCTCCTTTTCCTCAAACGGTACGTCGGGGAGGATCAGTCCGTCGATACCGGTCTCTTCGCATTTTGCGAGGAAACGCTCCGGGTCATAGGAATACACAACGTTAGCATAGGTCATGAACACGAGCGGGACGGTTATGTCCTTTCGGAGCTCGCGTACAAGGTCGAAAACAAGGTCGGTCGTTACGCCGCCCGAGAGGGCTCTCACATTTGCCTCCTGGATGACCGGACCTTCGGCGGTCGGATCGGAGAACGGGATGCCGAGCTCGATCAGGTCGGCGCCGTTCGCAACGGCCTCTCTTACTGCCGCGGCGGTTGTCGCAAGATCGGGATCGCCGCAGGTGATAAATGCGATAAATGCCTTGCCGTTACGAAACGCGGAGGCAATTCGGTTATTCTTACTCATGGATATCCTCCCCTCTGTAGCGGGCGATTGCCGCGCAGTCCTTGTCGCCACGGCCGGAAACGGTAATGACCATGATCTGATCTTTCCCCATCGTCGGCGCGAGCTTTCTCGCGTATGCAACCGCGTGCGCGGATTCAATGGCGGGAATGATGCCTTCGGTCCGCGACAGATACTCAAACGCTTCCACAGCCTCCACGTCGGTTACCGGCACATATTCCGCTCTTCCGATATCGTAAAGGTGCGCGTGCTCCGGACCGATTCCCGGGTAGTCAAGACCCGCGGAGATGGAGTACACCGGAGCGATCTGGCCGAACTCATCCTGACAGAAATACGACTTCATGCCGTGGAATATGCCGAGCTTACCGTTCGCGATGGTCGCCGCGGTCTCCTTTGTATTGACGCCGCGTCCTGCCGCCTCGCAGCCGATCAGACGGACGCTCTTATCTTCGATGAAATGGTAGAACGAACCCATCGCGTTCGAGCCGCCGCCGACACACGCGAGAACCGCATCGGGAAGGCGTCCTTCCTTTTCAAGCATCTGCTCTTTGATCTCCTTTGAGATCACTGCCTGGAAGTCGCGGACGATCGTCGGGAACGGGTGCGGCCCCATAACGGAGCCGAGGCAGTAATGGGTATCGCTGATCCGGTTCGTCCATTCGCGCATTGCCTCCGAAACCGCGTCCTTCAGCGTCGCGGTACCGGTTTTCACGGGGATGACGGTAGCGCCGAGAAGACGCATGCGGTACACATTTAACGCCTGCCGCTTCGTGTCCTCCTCGCCCATGAATACAACGCATTCCATGCCCATCAGCGCCGCCGCGGTTGCCGTTGCAACGCCGTGCTGTCCCGCGCCGGTTTCCGCGATCAGACGGGTCTTGCCCATCTTCTTCGCGAGAAGCGCCTGGCCGAGCACGTTGTTGATCTTATGGGAACCGGTGTGATTCAAATCCTCGCGCTTCAGATAGATCTTTGCTCCGCCGAGGTCCTTCGTCATCTTTTCCGCATAGTAAAGTCTTGAAGGGCGTCCCGCGTACTCATTGAAGAGGTCTGAAAGCTCCCTATTGAAATCGGGATCGTTCTTATAGTGGTTGTAGGCTTCCTCAAGCTCATTGACCGCATTCATCAGCGTTTCGGGAATATACTGTCCGCCGTGAATACCGAATCTTCCGTTTGGATTGCTCATAACGTCTCCTTTCTTACCGCGTCACAGAACGCCTGCATCTTCGCCGCGTCCTTGACGCCTTCCGTTTCGATGCCCGAACTGACATCGACGGCAAATGGATGTACCTCGCGTATTGCTTCCGCGACCGTTTCGGGGCTCATTCCCCCGGCGAGGAAAAACGGTCTGTTGAAGTCTTTCAGAATCGTCCGGTCAAATGCTTCGCCGGTGCCGGCTCCCGAGTCTAACAGGATGTAATCGGCGGAACACCGGGCCGCTTCAGTGAGGATTGCCGCTGCTTCCGAACCCGGCTCTGTACCGGCTGTTCCGAGACGGAACGCTTTGATAACCGGTTTGTCCGTCAGCGTGCGGAGCGTCCGGATGTAATCCTCGTCCTCCGCTCCGTGAAGCTGCGCAATATCGATCACGCCGTCGGTGAGAAGCTTTGCAACCTGCTCCGGCGGTTCATTTACGAAGACGCCGACGGCTTTGATTTCTTCCGCGAGAAGTACTTTCAGCGAAGCCGCTTTTTCGGGTGTCACGTACCGCTTGCTTTTCTTCGCGAAGACCAGTCCGATGTAGTCCGGCCTTAAACGGTTCGCCGCTTCTATATCTTCCGCGCGGGTAAGCCCGCACAGTTTAATCTCTGTCATGATATGTGCCTTTCCGCCGTCTGCGCGGGGGATTCCGCCCCGGCTTCCGGCTGCCGCCGTTTCACTGCCGCGCCGTTCCGCGGAGTTCCGCAAGCTTTGCCTTCTTGTCAGAAGCCTTCATCAGGGTTTCTCCGACAAGCACCGCGTCAACGCCGCTTCTTCGAAGCGCTTCGACATCCTCCGCGGTCTTCACGCCGCTTTCGGAAACAAAGAGGACGTCCAGCGGTACCATTTCCCGCAGTTTCCGGCTGTTCGATGTGTCCACCGTAAAATCCTTAAGGTTCCGGTTGTTGACGCCGATTATCCGTGCTCCCGCACGAAGCGCCGTCTCGATCTCGGTCTCGTCATGCGCTTCCGTAAGGGCATCCAGTCCGAGCGAATCACAGATGGAAAGATATTCGCGGATCTGCGCTTCATCGAGGATCGAAACGATGAGAAGCACCGCCGACGCGCCGAGAAGCTTTGCCTCGTAGATCATATACGGGTCGACCGTGAAATCTTTCCGAAGACACGGTATCGAAACCTGCGCGGCGATCTTTCGAAGGTATTCATCGCTTCCGAGAAACCATTTCGGCTCGGTCAGAACCGAGATCGCGTCCGCGCCCGCCGCCTCATATTCCTTCGCGATGTGAAGGTACGGGAAGTCCGGCGCGATCAGCCCCTTTGAGGGCGAGGCCTTCTTACATTCGCAGATAAAGGAGATTCCTTCGCGGGACAATGCCGAGATAAAGCGTCCGGGTTTCTTCGGAAGTTCCTCCGCCATGGACCGGATTGCGGCAAAGGGGATAACCTTCTTCGCTTCCTCCGTCCGAAACCTTGCATGTTCCGCAAGCTGTTCCAAAATGTTCACGTGTTTCATCCTCCGTGTTACTCGGGACGGTTGCTGACCTCGATGATCTTTTCGAGTGTCTCCGTAGCCTTACCGGAATCGATCAGCTCGGCCGCCAGCCGGATACCGTCCGCCATGCTGTCCGCTTTTCCGGCGATGTATAATGATGCGCCGGCGTTCATCAGAACCGCGTTGCGCTTGTGCCCTTTTTCGCCTGCGAGAATGGCGCGTGTGATGGCCGCGTTGTCCGCAGGGGTACCGCCCTTCAGATCGTCCTTCGTGCAGCTGGCAAATCCGAAATCTTCGGGCTTAACCACGGTCGTACGGAACCATCCGTCGCGGATCTCACATATCTTGGTCGGCGCGCTCATGCTGATCTCGTCCAGTTTGTCGAGTCCGTATACTACCATGCCGCGCTTTACGCCGAGGTTTACAAGAACCTGCGCGAGCGGCTCCACGAGATACTCATCGTAAACGCCGAGAAGCTGCATCGTCGGATGACCGGGGTTCGTGAGGGGTCCGAGAATGTTGAATACGGTACGGAAGCCGAGTTCCTTACGGATCGGTCCGACATACTTCATCGAGGTGTGATACTTCTGCGCGAAGAAGAAGCACATGCCGGCTTCTTTGAGAAGCTCGACGCAGCGCTCCGGACTCTGCTGGATGTTTACGCCGAGTGCCTCGAGGCAGTCCGCCGTTCCGCAAAGGGACGAAGCCGCGCGGTTGCCGTGCTTTGCGACCTTTACACCGCCGGCCGCCGCAACGATGGCCGCCGTCGTCGAGATGTTAAAGCTCTGCGCGTTGTCTCCGCCAGTGCCGACGATTTCGAACACGTCCATACCGGTGTTAACCTGAATCGCGTGGTCTCTCATGGCTGCCGCACAGCCTGCGATTTCATCGGTCGTCTCGGCTCTCGCGCTCTTCGTGGAAAGGGATGCGAGAAATGCCGCGTTCTGCGTCGCGGTCGTCTCGCCGCTCATAATCTCGTTCATTACCGCATATGCCTCATCGTAGGTAAGGTCTTCCTTGCTTACAATCTTTACAATCGCTTCTTTAATCATGGTCTTATCTCCTTTGCTATTTCAAAAAATTTCCGAGTATCTTTTTCCCGTCAGGCGTCAGGATTGATTCGGGATGGAACTGTACACCGTAGATCGGATAGTCGCGGTGCTTTACCGCCATCACTTCGCCGTCTTCGGTCACTGCCGTGACAAGCAGTTCTTCGGGGATTGTATCGGGATCCGCCGCTAACGAATGGTACCGCGCCACCGTCGTTTTTTCGGGGCAGCCCCGAAACAGCGGGCATTCCGTATCAAGTTTCACAACCGACTGCTTTCCGTGCATCAGCTGCTTCGCGTAGGTTACGGTCGCGCCGAATGCGGCGCATATCGCCTGGTGCCCGAGGCACACACCGAGGATCGGGATCTCGCGGCCGAGTTCCTTTGCCGCCTCTATGATGATTCCCGCGTCCTCCGGCCGTCCGGGACCGGGGGAAAGGATAATGTGCGACGGTTTTAATTCCCGGATTTCTTCGATCGTCATCTCATCGTTACGGATGACGCGGATGTCCGGATTGATTTCTCCGACATACTGGTAAAGGTTGTAGGAGAAGCTGTCGTAGTTGTCAATTAAGAGTATCATTTGTCTAACTCCTCTCCGAGCTCCAGCGCTCTGAGAGATGCCTTCGCCTTGTTCAGGCATTCCTCGTATTCCTTCTCCGGGACGGAATCCGCAACGATTCCGGCACCGCTTCGGACAAATACGCGTCCGTTCTTCTTATAGGCAAGCCGGATGGCGATGCAGGTGTCCATGTTGCCGGTGAAGTCGATGTATCCGATGGCTCCGCCGTAGATGCCGCGTTTATTGTTCTCAAGCTCCGCGATCAGCTCGCATGCGCGGATCTTCGGGGCTCCGGAAAGCGTTCCCGCGGGCAGTACCGACGCGATCGCGTCGAGCGCGTCACAGCCGTCCTTAATCTCGCCGCGGACCGTCGAACCGATGTGCATCACGTGGGAGAAGCGCTCAACGGAGCGGAGCTTTTCAACTTCCACGGTTCCGAACTTACTGATGCGTCCGAGATCGTTCCGACCGAGGTCCACAAGCATGTTGTGTTCGGCGAGTTCCTTCTCGTCGGCGAGGAGTTCTTTCTCCAGTTCGATGTCCTCTTCCTCGGTCTTTCCTCTCGGCCGCGTTCCGGCGAGGGGAAATGTGTGCAGCACGCCGTCCTCGAGTTTCACGAGTGTCTCGGGCGAAGCGCCCGCGACCTCCACATCCGTTCCCGAGAAGTAGAACATGTACGGCGACGGATTGATGGTCCGAAGCATCCGGTACGTATTCAGGAGACTTCCTTCAAACGGTGCCGAGAGACGGTTTGAAAGAACGATCTGGAAGATGTCTCCCTCGTGGATGTAATGCTTTGCCTTCTCGACCATCCCGCAGTACTGCTCTTTCGTGAACAGCGGGGTAACTTCGCCGAGAAGCCTGCCGGCCGGCTCTTCCTTCTTCTCACCGTGTCTCAGAAGCTGCTCGAGCTGCTTGATGTCCCAGACGGCTTTCTTGTAGCTGGTCTCCGGATCCTCGACACTCATGTTGGCGATCAGAATGATCTTCTGCCGGATGTTGTCAAATGTGATGATCTTATCGAAAAGCATCAGGTCGACGTCGCGGAACTGCTCCGTATCGGTAACGTCCTTCCGGATGCTCGGTTCGCTGTATCCGAAATAGTCGTAGGCGAAATATCCCATCAGGCCGCCGGTAAAGGGCGGCAGGTTCGAAAACCTGGGGCTTCGGTAGTGTGAAAGCACCTCTCGTAAATAATCGTTCGGATTGCCGGTGACGTACTTCACTTTGCCGGCCTCGAGTACGCCGTTCACGGTACCGCCCACACAGGTGATTGCCGATATCGGGTCAAATCCGAGGAATGTGTAGCGTCCCCATGTCTCATCCGCCTGTGCCGACTCTAACATAAACGTATGCTTGGAGATGTTCTTCAGAATACGGAGTGCCTCGATCGGCGTGATAAAATCGGAAAGGATCTCGCCGCTTACCGGGATGACATCGTATTTGCCGGTAGCGGCAAGCTGCTTTACTTCTTCATAATCGGGAAAGATGTTCATTGGATTCTCCTTATCTGGTATGTGCACACTCGCAAACTTTGTTTGCTCGTCCGCACAAATCGATTTCTTTTTTTGTGCACACTCGCAAACTTTGTTTGCTCGTCCGCACAAATCGATTTCTTTTTTTGTGCACACTCGCAAACTTTGTTTGCTCGTTGTACGTGCGCTCGGTTTTTCTGCGCTGACTTCGTCAGCTGATTGTGCTGCAACATTCGTG
>JAGADM010000075.1 GCA_017613595.1 Lachnospiraceae bacterium
CCCCCCTGATCTTTTTTCATGTTATAGTTTCTCTTTCCAATCCGCTTCATCCGTCACCGGAACCCCGAGGTATTCACTGAATCGTCGGAACGCGTCACCGATTGCTTCGAGCATCGTGTCCGTCACAATGACATTCTTCTCCCACCACCAGTTCTTAATCCGGAGAGGATCCTTTCCGTTATTCTTCTCAGGTTCAAACCGGGCGATGAAACGGTTTCCGTACAAAACAGGCAGAACGTAGTATCCGTACTGTCGCTTCGCTGCCGGTATGTACACCTCCCACGAGTACTTGAAATCAAACACCTGCTCCGTGATGCCGCGGTCCCAGATGAAATTGTCAAGCGGGGCGATGAACTGCGCCATGGCATTTGCCGAAGGTTTCGAAAGAAGCCCCTCGTCCTCCTTTCGGATGTAGAGAGGTTCCTTGATTCCTTCCACATGAATCTCCGTCAGTTCACCTTCTTCGACCAGTTCCCGGATAATTTCCTCGCGCGGATGACGATTATTGATGAAGTGCCACAGCCATGCTCCGGTGTTCTTGTTCCACACCATGCCGATGCTTCCGATTCTTCGCTTGATGTACCAGCGCAGGAATTCATGCTCGTCGGCGAACGGGTCTGGCGCATTCAATATTTCGGGCTTATAAAGCCGCTCGCTCAGGTTGTAAACACGCTGAGCCTTCTTCTTCGAATGAATGCCGATTCGACCGTCATGGAACAGATAATCAAGCGCCGCGCTCGAAAGTTTTCCGTGTCCCCAGCTGCCCTTCTCCGCGCGGCCGCCGATATTGATTTTGTTCGCAGGAATCGGGCCGTTCTCACGGACGTAAGCAATCGTCTCATCGAGCATATTCAATGCTTCGGAAGAACCCCTGCCGCCGAGGATTTCGACCAGAGAATCGGTCGTCGCCTTGCGGACTCTCGCCATGCTCGGGTAGTCCTCCATCAAAATAATCGAGACAACCTTGTCGAAACCGTCGACCAGAAACCGATCTTTATACAGCATGTCATAAAGCATCTGCGGGCGGTAATTCTTCACCCGCGACTGCAGCACCAGGTCCGGATTCCTTCCGACTACATCAAGCGGGTCATACTGGATGCACCGCACCCGCTCCATAAAGCGCTTCGCACCCTCATAACCCTCGAGTCGTCCGAAATCACTAAGCCCCTGATAGTTTACGAGGAAATCTCTTGCATTTTCCTTCGAAATTTCAATCATTTCTAATACTCCGTCTTGACCGTGTCCAGCTCAAAAATCTTTCTGAACCGCGCCTCGTCCTCGGGCGTGCGGATAACCATTACTTCCGTAAACTGCCCGTTCTTTTTGTTCTTAAAACCGGCAACCTTCTCGCCGGTGCAGATGGAACTCCGGATTACGGCATACTGTGTCTCCGGGTCATATGCGATTTTCTCGCGCAGGTTTTTCTCATAATACGGAACCTTTGCGGAATCCTGGCTCATCTCAATCATAAAGACAACGAAAAATGCCACGAGGCTCACGCTGCCGATGATAACCGGAACCCAAAATACCCGCCCGGTAATCAGCCACAATACGAACGGGACCGCCGCGCCCACGAGAAGGCTTGCGCCGATCCATATACCTGCATAGCCGTTGGAATTAATCTTCGGAATTTTCATAAATCATTCCTCCGCTTCCAATCGCCTTGATCGCGCCGAGTCCTTTGTAGAGTTCTGATTCACTCATTCTTCATTTCTCCACTGATACTTCGAAAGGTCAACGACACCGTCGATGACTTCGATTCCTTCGGCTCTCAAAAGCTTTGCCTGCTGCCCGGCTCCGCCGAATGCAAACTCGCCGGCAAGTTCCCCTTTCGAATTCACAACACGGAAACAGGGGATTCCCGCCGGGTCCGGGTTCTTATGAAGCGCGTTGCCGACGGCACGCGCCATCTTCCGGTCGCCCGCCGCCTCAGCAACCTGCGCATAGGTCGCCACGCGGCCGTAAGGAATCCTTTTCACTGCCTCGTAAATCCGTTTGGAAGGACTGTCGGAAACCAAATCGTAACTCTCCGCAATCATCAGCTTCACATCCTTATCCGGGATGCTTCCGTCAAGAATCACCGTGTTCCAGTGGTCCTTGTTCTGATGATAGCCGGGAATCACCGAGCGGTAGATCTGCCGCCAGAAGTACGCCTTCGCAGGCGCGACCTTGACGTTCAGATTGATGTAACCGTCCTTCTCATAAGTCCATAAAAACGCTTTCTTGTTACCCTTATACCTTACCAGTTGCCAGTTCGCGTCATGAAACGGCGCATCCTGATACGTGTCCGGGAAAGAAAGACCGTATGTGAGTGCTTCTTCGCGTGTTTTCATAGCATTTTCCGCCGATTTCGTATTCTGACATTCTCTTTAAATACCCCGGGCACAAAAATCCCCGGTTAACTGATTATATCAGATAACCGGGGGTTCGTGCTACTGTTTTCTTGTTTATTCCGTTTTCTTAAGCGGAACCCAGATAAAGGTCCGCACTTCGTTCGAACCGGG
>JAGADM010000076.1 GCA_017613595.1 Lachnospiraceae bacterium
AGCAAGTAGGGGAGACGTGAACCGCACGTTACAGCGGTACATGTATGATAGTACATGACAGAGTGTATGCGAAAGCATAAAGATAGGTGGCACCGCAGAGGATTATTCCCCTGTCCTATTCGAAAGATAGGACAGGGGTATTTTTATTTGAGCAAGAAGCGGATTGCGAATGACCTTGACTTATGAAAATCTCCGATTCCGAATAAATAAAACATCACATTTTCCGCAAAGGAAAGAAAGGAATCCATTATGAGCAAAGAAATCCCGTACAAGATTTATCTGACCGAAGAGGAGATGCCCAAGGCATGGTACAACATGAGAGCGGACATGAAGAATAAGCCCGCTCCGCTTCTTAACCCCGGCACCCTTCAGCCGATGACGGCCGAGGAACTCGGCGGTGTATTCTGTGAGGAACTTGTTAAGCAGGAACTTGACAACGACAACGCATTTATCGAAATCCCGCAGGAGATCCGCGACTTCTACAAGATGTACCGTCCGTCACCTCTGGTGCGCGCGTACTGCCTTGAGAAGAAGCTCGGCACTCCCGCTAAGATCTATTACAAATTCGAAGGCAACAACACGAGCGGCAGCCATAAACTGAATTCCGCGATCGCGCAGGCATATTACGCAAAGAAGCAGGGCCTTAAGGGCGTAACGACCGAGACCGGTGCAGGTCAGTGGGGTACCGCGCTTTCGATGGCATGCGCCTATCTCGGACTTGACTGCAAGGTTTACATGGTTAAGGTTTCCTATGAGCAGAAGCCGTTCCGCCGCGAAGTTATGAGAACATACGGTGCAAGCGTTACGCCTTCCCCGTCCGATACGACCGAGGTCGGCAAGAGAATTCTTGCGGCTCATCCCGGAACCGGCGGAAGCCTCGGCTGCGCTATCTCTGAAGCGGTTGAAGTTGCGGTAAGCAACCCCGGATACCGTTACGTTCTCGGAAGCGTACTTAACCAGGTACTTCTGCATCAGTCCGTGATCGGTCTTGAGACAAAGGCGGCGCTTGACAAATACGGTATCGTTCCGGACATGATCATCGGCTGCGCAGGCGGCGGTTCGAACCTCGGCGGTCTGATCGCTCCGTTCATGGGCGAGAAACTCCGCGGTGAGAAGAATTACCGTATCATTGCCGTTGAGCCGGCATCCTGCCCGAGCTTTACGAGAGGCAAATACGCATACGATTTCTGCGATACCGGTATGGTATGTCCTCTTGCGAAGATGTACACGCTCGGCTCTAACTTCATGCCGGCACCGAACCATGCAGGCGGTCTCAGATATCACGGCATGAGCAGCACTCTCTCCCAGCTGTATGCGGACGGATACATGGAAGCAACGAGTGTTGAGCAGACAAAGGTGTTCGAAGCGGCTGAGATGTTCGCTCGCGTTGAGGGTATCCTTCCGGCACCCGAAAGCAGCCACGCAATCCGTGTCGCGATTGACGAGGCACTCAAGTGCAAGGAAACCGGAGAGGAGAAGACGATTGTCTTCGGTCTTACCGGAACCGGCTATTTCGATATGGTTGCGTACGAGAAGTTCAACAACGGTGAGATGGGCGACTACATTCCGAGCGATGAGGAGATTGCCGCAAGCCTTGCGAACCTTCCGAAGGTCGACTGATCAACCGCAAACCCCCTCCTTTAAAGGATTTATTAAGGGCTCCCAACTTGATTGGGAGCCCGCTTTGTGTTATGCTGAAATGGGTATTTGTATTGTCAGGGGACGAGCAGTCAGCAAAGCATATTGGGGAGGTGGCGGCATGTATTTTGAAGACCGGATTTCGGGTACGCAGATCGCGAAAGGCAGACTGCCTGCGGGCTGGACCGATTATTCCGCCGTAATCCATACGGCGCAGAGTTTCGGCCGTCCGTACACGGCGGTTGTGGAACTCAGAAGGATTGCCGGCGGAGAGGTCATGTTCTTTGAGACCGGCGAATGTTATCACCAGATTAAGTTCGGACAGGGAGAGAGGCACGCGGAGGGCAACTTTGACGAGCGCTCGATGACGCCGGAAGGCCGTTACAGGGACGCCGAGAGCTACCTCGATAAGAAAGCGCTTTTCTACAGCGACGGGCGGCCTGTGAAGTTGTACGCGAAAGAAGCCATGCCCGGTTTCGTAGAGGAATCGGAGCTTTATTACGAGCTGCAGAGAAGCCGGGAGCGTCTCATGGAGATCGTGGCACCGGGTATTACCGCCAATCTGCAGAATGTATGTGCCACGGCAGCGCTTCGGACCTACCGTCTGGAACAGCCGGACGGCGTCTTTACGCTTGTTCTGGGGGCGGAAGTAACCGCAAGCGAGTATTGTCTGAGGGAATCTAAAGAAGGGATTCTCACGAAACATGTCATTACCCCGGTGGACGGAATGAACCTCGGTATCGGAATGACCGCCGAAGCGTTCCGCAGAGAAGCCGGCAAATTCGGCGGTGCGAAGACCGCCGGAGCAAAAGCGGCTTATATCGACTGGGAAGCAAGGAAGGTATTCGGACTTCTTTGTACGGGAGAGCCGGACCGCATTAAGATTGCGACGTTACGTGACTGGATCAGTGCATTTATCGTTGATCCGGAACTGTTTGAGAATATGAAAAGAAGCGCTTCGGATCTGACGGCGGACGAGATTCGGGAACAGAACGAACTCTTCATGCTGCAGGCGAAGCGTACAAGAGATAACAGGATGGCAATAGCAAGAAACGGTTCGGACTGATTGTCCGAACCGTCTGCAGATTTCATTTATCGGTTGTTAAAGCCGGGTATCAAATCCTCGTCGAACCCTTCGGGAAGGGTAAAGTCTCCGTCTTTGAAGTATTCAGGGATGTTAAAGTCCCCATTTCCGAATCCTTCTGGAAAATGGAATTCTCCGTCTCCGAATCCTTCGGGGAAGGTGAACTCGCCGTTTCCGCTGAACCAGTCGGGTATCTGGAAATCTCCGCTTCCGTTATTGGGGATATCATAAGTGCCGCGGTTGTACGGGCGCTTCGTTGAATCGCCGTTGTCATCTTCCGAACGGTCGCCCTTCGGCTGGAAGCCGCCTCCGTCGGAACCTTTGGAGCCTTTTCCGCTGCCGTCAGGCCGCCCTCCGCCGTTGCCGTCAGACCATCCGCCCTGTCGGCCCTGTCCGGGACCTCCGAACATGGATTTCGGAATGGTATCCGTTTCCTGACCGTTAATGATCAGCGTACCGCCGTTGAATTCCGCTTTGCCGTCATAGTCGATAGAGGAAACAGTGGAAGTAATGTTGACCGTACCGCCGTTAATATAAACATCGCCGTTTGAGTCGATGGCATCGGTGTCGCCCTGGCCGACGGTAATGTTAAGGTTTCCGCCGTTAACGGTAATGGTAGGAGTGCCGTTCGCGGTACTCTTCTTGGGAGCGTTTATGCCGTCATCGGTCGCGACGATGACAATGGTTCCGCCGTTGATGGTGACATAGGTTCCTTCGATTCCTTCACGGCTCTTCAGATCGTACGTTCCGCCGTCAAGGACAACGTTCGTATTTCCCTGGATGGCGTCGCTTTTCGCGTTGATCGTGAAGGTTCCGCCGCAGATATAGATGTTGCCGAGCGTGGTATCGTCCTCGTTCTCGCAGTGCATTCCGTCCTTCTGCGTGGTGATGGAAAATGTGCCGTCGTAAATGCAGAGTGAATCGTTCGCTTCGAGACTGTCAAGCGCGGTATTCAGTTCGTAAGTGCCGCCGGTGATCTTGAGGTCATCCTTGCAGCTGACGCCGTTGCCCTTTGCGGATGTAACGGAAAGGGAACCCGTGCCGTTCAATACGATATCGTCTCTGGAATAGATGACGGCATCGGTGTTGGTCTCGCCGTCCGCGCGGAACGAACCGCTTACGGTAAGCGCGTTGGTGCCCTGCGAGGTGATCAGGCATTTGTCCGCGGAAATAACGTAGATTGCCGGGAAATCGGTATTCGTGATCGTCACGCCGTCAAGAACGAGCTGCACTTTGGCTTTGTCGCCAGCTTCAATGCGGAGCGTGCAGTCCTTCGCGGAGCCGGTTACGTGATAAGTACCGTCCTTCGTGATATTGATGGTCTCGCCGTCTTTCACGGCAATTTCGGTCGCATCCTTCAGGTCGGGGTTCTGATCGAGGTCTCTTGCGGTGAAGATTTCATCGGGATTGATCTCCGAGGTTTTGGACGCCTGGGAAGACGTGTTCTTCGGATTATCGGATTCCGCGGAACCCGGGCTGACTGTTTCGGTGTTATTCGTTTCTGCAGTATCCGTGGTGCCGTCCTTGGTACGGGCCTGACCTGAGTCCTTCGTTTCATTGCAGGCGCTCAGGACCGATACCATGCAGACGATGGTGATAACGGCGAGAAGCCGTGAAAGCCGGTTCTTTTTCATATTATTTCCTCCGTTTTGATTATGCGGTCAATCCGGAACGCTTCCGGATGGGTTCTTATTTTATGACTTCATATTAGCAGTTGAAAAAGAACGAATTTTGGAAGAATTGTGGTTTTTGTGTGTAATTTAGCGCCAAAACGTGCTCCGGGCAGGGTTTCGGTTGACTTTTCGGGGGACGCATAGTAGATTTTGTTGTGAAGTATTGGAAACGGGGTATTGGTTATGGAATTAAGCGAAATCATGAAAAACGGCAGGACGGCATTTACTTTTGAGATATTTCCTCCGAAGAGAGACATGCCGATTGATACGATATATAAAACGCTGGACGGACTGCAGGGACTTCATCCCGATTTCATCAGTGTTACGTACGGTGCCGGCGGAAGCGCCGCGGATACGAAGACGGCCGATATCGCGCAGATCATTAAGGAAAAATACGGCACGGAGTCGGCGGTTCACCTGACCTGCCTTTACAATACGAAAGAGGATATCGACCTCATCTGCGAACAGCTGAAGGAAAGAAATATCCGGAATATTCTGGCGCTGCGCGGCGACCGCAATCCGAACGCGGTGCGTGAACCGCAGAAGGATTTCCCGCATGCGTCCGACCTGATCGCGTATCTTAAGACAAAGGGCGATTACCACATCATGGGAGCCTGCTATCCGGAAGGTCATCTGGAAGCGAAGAACCTTGATGAGGATATCGACAATCTGAAGAGAAAGGTTGACGCCGGCGCGACGCACCTTCTTTCGCAGCTTTTCTTTGATAACGACGTATATTTCCGTTTCCTGGAGAAGGTACATAAGGCAGGCATCAATGTGCCGATCGAAGCCGGTATCATGCCGTGCACGAGCAAGGCTTCGATTGAACGTATGGTTATGATGTGCGGCGCAAGCCTTCCGGCCAAATTCACCCGCACCATGGCGCGCTACGAAGACTATCCGGATGCCCTCCGCGAGGCCGGCATCGCTTACGCGATCGACCAGATCATCGACCTCGTAAGCCGCGGCGTGGAAGGAATCCATCTCTATACGATGAACAGCCCGTATGTGGCGAAGAGAATCACCGAAGCGGTTGCTCCGCTTTTAAATCCGGGCAGATGAAAGAGGGAAAATGGTTACACTGAAACCCATCAATAAAAAAGAGGCCGCCCTTTACCTCGGATACGGCAAGAACGAACCGGACCCGGTCATTTTGAATCTGATGGACGAATGCGAAGGTCCTCTTCAGGATGCCTGCCATCCGTCGTTCTGCTACGGTATTTTCGATATCGAAATCTGCTCGGAGGAGCGGGTCGTTCTTTCGGAATGCGACCTCGAGCTGACGGGAAGGGATATCGTAAAGCTTTTAAGCGGCTGCGGGAAGGCGGTCGTATTTGCCGCGACGCTCGGAAGTGGCGTCGATATGCTGATGCGGAAACTGCAGGTCGGCAACATGCCGAAGGCGATTCTGACGGATGCGATGGCCGGAGCCGCGATCGAGCAGATCTGCAACGATTTTCAGGAAGAACTGGCGGTTCAGTTTCCCGATATGAAACAGACGATGCGGTATTCGCCGGGGTACGGCGACCTGCCGCTTGCGATACAGGGAAAACTTCTCGAAACGCTTTCCGCAGGGAAGCGGATCGGCCTTAATGTAACGGAAGGCAACATGCTGACGCCGCTTAAGTCGGTGACCGCGATCATCGGGCTTCGCGATATCAAAGAAGAGGAAGAGCGGAGCCGTCTTCGGGACCTTGCCGCGGGCAATGTTACAATGAATGCCGAGCTGAGCGTCGGCGACTGCAGCAAGGAAGCGTGCGCGGGATGCGCATTTGCCGCCAAATGCCATAAAAACGATAATCAGTAAGCCGCGCGTCCGGCCGCGGACAGCGGAATATGACAAGATACGGAGTCTTACATGAAGAATGACAGAATAACAATATTAGACGGCGGAATGGGGACCAGGCTTCAGGCAATGGGTCTTCCGCTCGGAGGGATTCCGGAGGTGTGGAACATCACGGAGCCCGAAAAGGTTTCGAGCGTACACGAGAGTTACCTGGCAGCCGGTTCGGATGTCGTTTATACGAATACGTTCGGCGCGAACAGCTATAAGATGAGGGATTCCGGATACACGGTTACGGAGCTGATCTCGGCAGGTGTCGCCAATGCGCGCAGAGCATGCGCAAAGTTCCCCGGAAGCAGGGTGGCGCTTGACATCGGACCGATCGGCAAGTTGCTGTCACCGCTCGGAGACCTTGCGTTTGAGGATGCATATGAACTGTTCCGCGAGCAGGTTGTTGCGGGCAAGGATGCCGATCTGATCGTCATTGAGACGATGACTGACCTGTACGAGGCGAAGGCCGCGCTTCTTGCGGCAAAGGAGAACTCCGACAAGCCGGTATTTGTAACGATGAGCTTTGAAGCGAACGGCCGCACGTTTACCGGAACAAGCATCGAATGTATGGCGCTTACGCTTTCGGGACTCGGCGCGGACGCGATCGGATTCAACTGTTCGCTCGGACCTGCGGAGCTTACGCCGATGGTGAAGAAACTGTACGAACTGACGGAACTCCCGATTGTATTAAAGCCTAATGCGGGTCTTCCGGACCCGGTTACCAATCAGTATAATGTTTCCGCGGAGGAGTTCGCCGACTGTATCGGGGAGCTGCTTCCGTACGGGCTGATCGCGGCCGGCGGATGCTGCGGAACGACGCCCGAATATATCGCCGCACTGAAGGCAAAGGCGGTCGCATTTGCCGAAGAGGAGAAAAGGACTGACCTTCCCGAGAAGAGAAAGGTGACCGGTATCTGCTCTTCAACGGATGCGGTGTGGTTCTCGGAACCGAGAGTCATCGGCGAACGGATCAATCCGACCGGTAAGAAACGGTTCAAAGAGGCGCTTTTAAACGGCGATATGGATTATATCCTGTCGCAGGCTATCTCCCAGGTTGACGCGGGTGCGGACATCCTTGACGTCAATGTGGGTCTTCCCGGCGTGGACGAGAAGGAAATGATGGTCCGTGTTATCAGGGAACTGCAGGCGATCGTCAGCGTTCCGCTGCAGATTGATTCGAAAATGCCGGAAGTTATTGAAGCGGCGCTTCGCATTTACAACGGACGTGCGCTTGTGAACAGTGTGGACGGGGAAGAGAAGAACCTCTCTTCGATTCTGCCGATCGTGAAGAAGTACGGTGCCGCGGTTGTCGGACTGACGCTTGACGAGGGCGGCATCCCGACGAAGGCGGAGGGACGGTTCGCCATCGCGGAACGTATCGTAAAGCGTGCCGAAGCACTCGGAATCAAGCGGAACGACGTCCAGATTGACTGCCTTACGCTTACCGCAAGCGCGGAGCAGGCGGCCGTTGCCGAGACGCTTAAGGCGCTTGCGATGGTACATGACCGGCTGCATACGGGGGCGGTGCTCGGCGTATCGAATATCAGTTTCGGACTCCCGAACCGGGAACTCGTGAACAGTACATTCCTGACGATGGCTCTTCAGAACGGCCTGACGCTTCCGATTATGAACCCGAACTCGGAATCCATGATGGGGGCGCTTCGCGCGTACCGTCTTCTGATGAATCTCGATCAGCACGCAATGGCCTATACGGAGGCCTATAAAGACTTTGTACCGGCAAAGGCGGACGTAAAGCCCGGAGCAACGACGCCGGCAGGTTCGGTTGCCGACGAGACCGAGGCGAAGATCCGCTCGGAACTCGGGGACAAGGCGGCGGAACTTTACGCGGCGGTTCTTACGGGCCGTGCGGAACGTGGCGAACTGCTTGCGGGCGAACTCCTTGAGGAGGGCGACCCGATGACGATGGTCAACGGTGTTCTGATCCCGGCACTCGATACGGTTGGAGCGGGATTTGAAAAAGGACGGATATTCCTCCCGCAGCTGATGCTTTCCGCGTCGGTTGTGCAGGGCGTATTCGGCCGAGTAAAGGAACATATGGGCAAGACGGGTCAGGAGCAGGTCAGCAAAGGGACGATCGTGCTCGCGACCGTTAAGGGCGATATACACGATATCGGAAAGAACATTGTTAAGATGCTTCTTGAAAACTACGGTTTTACCGTACGTGACCTCGGCCGCGACGTGGACCCGCAGGTTGTCGTGCAGGCGGCAAAGGAGACCGGTGCCCCGCTTGTCGGGCTGAGCGCGTTGATGACGACGACGCTCGGAAGCATGGAGGAGACGATCCGTGCGCTGAAGGAAGCCGGACTGAACTGTAAAACCGTTGTCGGAGGCGCCGTACTGACGCCCGACTATGCGGAGCGTATCGGAGCGGACTATTACGGCTCCGACGCGAAAGCAACCGTAGATATCGCAAGAGAAGTATTTCATTGCTGACCGGAGAGAATGATGCAGGAAGGATGAGCGCAGGATGTGTTTATTCCGCAGAAACCGAAAGAAGACCGCATCTTGGGAAGGAGAGAACGGAAAGATGTTCTTAATCATCGGACTCGGGAATCCCGGGAACAAATACGCCGGAACCCGGCACAACGTAGGATTTGACGCCGTAACGGCGCTGTCGGACGCGTTCGGGATCAATCTGACCTGTAAAGAACTGAAGGGCGTTTCGGGACGCGGCATGATCGCGGGGCAGAGAGTGATCCTCGTGCAGCCGCAGACCTTTATGAACAACAGCGGCGAATGCGTACGCGCTTATATGGACTTTTATAAGATCCCCGCGGAGGATATTCTTGTCATCTGCGACGACATCTCCCTGGAGCCCGGAAAACTGCGGCTCCGCGTAAAGGGAAGCGCCGGCGGGCATAACGGCTTAAAGAGTATTATTGAGCACATCGGAACAAGCGTATTTCCGAGACTCCGTATCGGAGTCGGCGAGAAGCCGTTCGGATGGGACCTTGCGGACCATGTGCTGGCGCGTTTCCCGAAGGAAACGGAGCCGGTGATCCGCGAAGCCATGAAGAAGGTTACCGAGGAAATTCCGGTATACCTTACGGAAGGCGCGGAAGCCGCCATGAATCAGTTTAACTGACCCCGAACGCGTTCCTCAAAGTGAGGAATTATATTGACGGAGTGATATGAGAAAAACCTTTTTGGAGCCGCTTACCGAGGACCGAGAGTTCTGTGCGGCAAGAGAATTTCTGATGCGTAAAAAAGCCCCGGTACAGGTATCGGGGTGTACTTCTGTGCAGAAAAGTCACTTCGTAAGCGCTTTGGGGCAGGATTATCCGGTCCGCCTCGTGATTACGGCGAGTGAGATCCGCGCCAAGGAAATGGCGGAGGATATCAGCTTATATGACCGGAATGTTTGCATTTACCCCGCAAAAGATGTAATTTTTTATAATGCCGATGTGCGCGGAAACGCGATTGTAAAGGAACGGATGCGTGTTATCCGTAAGCTTGCCGAGGGAGAGCCCTGCACGGTTATCACAAGCATTCAGGGTCTGCTCGACCGTCTGCTGCCGTTAGAGGAAATTCAGAACGCGGTCATCCGCGTACGCATGGACAGCACGATCACGCTGACGGAATTCTGTGAACGGCTTGTCGTACTCGGCTACCAGAAGCAGGCACAGGTGGAGAATCCCGGCGAATTCGCGGTGCGCGGCGGTATTCTCGATATCTTCCCGCTGAGCGAGGAGAACCCCTACCGTATCGAGTACTGGGGCGATGATATCGATTCCATCCGCAGTTTCGATGTCTCAAGCCAGCGATCGATTGAAAATGCGGACGAACTGGTCATCTATCCGGCGATGGAGTACATCTTCGGGGAAGACGAGTTGGAAACAGGTCTCAAAAAGATAGAAAAGGAAGCCGAGTCGGTCGGAAAGAAGTTTTATGACAACCTTCAGACCGAGGAAGCGGCACGGATAAGAAGAACCGCGGAGGAATTCCGCGATAATGTCCGCTATCTGAAAAACGCGACCAACCTGGATTCGTATGTAACGTATTTCAGGAAGGAAACGGTAAGCTTTCTTTCGTATTTTCCGGAAGATACGACGCTTTACGTGATGGATGAGCCGAGCCGGATCGAGGCTGCGGCGGAGGCCGGCGCGAAGGAGTTCGCGGAAAGCATGGAGGGGCGTCTTTCAAAGGGATATATCCTTCCCGGACAGACGGACGCGATCTTCGCCTATAACAAGATCCTCGCGCAGTTTACGAAGCGCAGAACGGTGCTTCTCACTACGCTCGCGGGCATTCCCGCGGATTGGAAGAAGGAGGCGAGCTTTGACGTATTTGCCCGCCCTGTCGTCTCCTATAACCAGCATTTTGAAACGCTTGTACACGACCTTGAGAATTACCGGAAGAACGGCTACCGCGTGCTGATTGTTTGCGGGTCGCATACGCGTGCTGCCCGAATGGCCGAGAATCTTCGTGAATATGAGATGAGCGCGTTCTTCAGCGAGGATGAGGAGCGTGTTGTCGAACCCCGCGAGGTTATGGTAATCTACGGCAACCTGCACCAGGGCTTTGAATATCCGACGCTGAAGTTCGTGGTCATTGACGAGAGCGATATCTTCGGGCGGGAACGCAAGAAGAAGGCAAAGAAGAGCCCTTATACGGGTGCGAGAGTCAATGCTCTCAGCGAACTGTCGAATGGTGATTATGTCGTGCATGAGAATCACGGAATCGCCGTCTACAAAGGAATTGAACAGATTACGACCAACCGGGTCGTTAAAGACTATATTAAACTCGAATACGGGGACGGAGGAGTTCTTTACGTACCCGCGACCGGTCTCGATGTCATCCAGAAATATGCGGACAGCGACGCGGCCCGCAAACCGAAGCTGAGCAAACTGAACGGTTCGGAATGGAAGACGACCAAGTCGCGCGTATCGCGTGCGGTAAAGGATATTGCGCAGGATCTGATTAACCTGTATGCCATCCGGCAGGAGCGTCCGGGGCACGCCTACGGTGCTGATACGGTGTGGCAGCGGGAGTTTGAGGAACTGTTCCCGTATGAGGAGACCGAGGACCAGCTTCACGCGATTGAAGATACGAAGCGTGATATGGAAAGCACGAAGATCATGGACCGTCTGATCTGCGGCGATGTCGGTTTCGGAAAGACCGAGATCGCGATCCGTGCCGCATTTAAAGCGGTTTCCGACGGAAAGCAGGTTGCGGTACTCGTACCGACAACCATTCTTGCGCAGCAGCACTATAATACGTTCTCGACAAGACTCAGGGATTTCCCGTTTACGGTGGAACTGCTGAGCCGCTTCCGCACGCCCGCGGAGTCGAAGAAGGTCATCGAAAAGGTGCGCACAGGCCGTGTCGACATTCTGATCGGAACGCACCGTATCTTAAGTAAAGACGTACAGTTCAAAAATCTCGGACTGCTGATTGTTGATGAGGAACAGCGCTTCGGCGTAACCCATAAAGAGAAGATCAAGCAGATGCGCAAGGACGTTGATGCGCTTACGCTAACTGCCACGCCGATTCCGAGAACGCTGCATATGAGCCTGATCGGCATCCGGGACATGAGTATTCTGGAGGAAGCGCCGAGAGACCGCCAGCCGATCCAGACATTTGTCCTCGAGCGGAACGAAGAGATGATCCGTGAGGCGATCAACCGGGAACTGAACCGCGGCGGACAGGTTTACTATGTTGTGCCGCGTATTAACGGTATCGAGGATATTACCGCGAAGCTGCAGGAACTGTGCCCG
Source organism: Lachnospiraceae bacterium (assembly GCA_017613595.1). The sequence continues at coordinate 11,968 of JAGADM010000076.1, forward strand.
GGGGCAAATGTGTCATTTGCCCATGGACAGATGAGCGAGCGGATGCTCGAGGACGTCATGTTCGAGTTTATCAACGGCGATATCGATGTACTTGTTTCGACGACCATTATCGAGACCGGTATGGATATCAGCAATGTGAATACCATCATTATCGATGACGCGGACCGTTTCGGCCTGTCGCAGCTTTACCAGCTTCGCGGACGTGTGGGACGATCGACGCGTACGGCGTACGCATTTATCCTGTACCGGAAGGACAAGATTCTTTCCGAGGTCGCGGAGAAGCGTCTGGCGGCCATAAGAGAGTATTCCGACCTCGGTTCCGGCATTAAGATTTCCATGCGGGACCTCGAGATCCGGGGCGCCGGCGACCTTCTCGGAGCGGCCCAGAGCGGACATATGGAAGCAGTCGGATACGATTTGTATTGCAAAATGCTCAAAGAAGCGGTACGCTCTATGAAAGGGGAGGAAGTCGAGGAGGAATCCTTTGAGACGACGATCGACGCGGATCTGGATGCTTATATCCCGTCGGTTTACATCCGGAACGAGATGCAGAAGCTTGATATGTACAAGCGGATTGCCTGCATCGAGACCGTCGATGAACTGAGCGATATGGCGGAGGAAATGTGCGACCGGTTCGGTGACCTGCCGGACTGTGTGAATCTGCTTCTCTACATCGCGCTTCTTAAATCGTCCGCGCACCGCTGTTATGCGGAAAAGGTGACGATCAGGAAGGGATTTCTCGTCCTCACAATGTATAAGAAGGCTAAGATCCGTGTCGAGAAGATACCTGATTTCCTGAAAGCATACGGACGGAAGCTTGCCATGACGCCGGGAGCGTGCCCGTCCTTCACCTATACAATATCAAAGGAGAAGAATGACGCAGTCGGCATGATCAAAGAATGCATTTCGGTTATGGAGACGATGAAACGGATCCTGATCGATGAAGACGGAGGAGACACATGAGAAAGATACGAAAGGTACTCGCGTTTGCGGTGCTCGCGATAGCGGCGGCGGGACTGCTGACCGGATGTAAGCACGGCAAGGGCGGGGATAAGAGTCTTCCCTCGAGCGAAGGCTTTACCAAAGACGTGGTGATGCGGATCGGCGGAACCGAAGTCAGCTACGCGGAAGCCAACATCTACCTGTTAAGCATGCGGGAAGAGGTTGAGACGCTGTACGGCGAAGGAATCTGGGATTTCCGGTTCACAAGAGACGGCCGTACCTACTCCGAGTTGATGAAGGATGAGCTTTTAGAGAAGATCATTTACATCAAACTGGTTGGCAAGATGGCGGCCGAGTTCGATGTGGCGCTCGGCGCGGATGACGTACTTGACGTAAACGACTATACGCAGGATTTCCTGAACGGCATTACCGAGGAGACAGCGAAGCGGTACGGTATTACCGAGGAACTGGTACGTTCCATTTATACCGACAATGTACTTGCCAAGAAGGTCTATGAGACGGTTACGCTGAACGTAGAGGCAAAGCCGGACGAGAAAGAGACGCGCAGAGCCGATTTCTACTATCTCTTCAAGAAGAAGGTATATATCGACAACGAAGGCAATCCGGTGCAGGTAACCGGTGAAAGCCTCCGCGAACTCCGTGAAGACATGAAGATTATTCTGAGTCAGGCGCTCATCACGGAAGACTTTTATAACTTCGCGAAAAATAAGACCGATGCTCCCGGTGTGGAGATGACCATCGGACCCGATTCGTTCGACCGGGAGATTACGGATAAGCTGTTCGCTCTTCCGGAAGGGTCCATCAGCGAAATCGTGGAGACGAGCGACGGTCTGTACATCTTCTGCTGCAAGAAGAAAATCAACGAAGCGGAAACGCAGAAGGCCGAAGAGGAAGCCTTCGCCAAGATCTGCAAGGAGTATTTCCAGGAATTATACGAAAAATGGCGTTCCGACACCAAGGTTGAGATCAATGAAGCACTGTGGAACGCGATGTAGGACAAAGGATATAAGAAAGCCGGAGGCGGTTGCCTCCGGCTTTTTCGCTACTTTTTGCATTTGTTGTAAAGGATGTTAAATATGATATGAAAGATCATGTACAGGATTCCGAAAACCGCGCTGATTCCGATGGCGGGAATCGCGAGACGAGGCTGCGGGGCCGCTGTTCCGAAATGAATGAACTGGAAGTAAATGCATTCAATCAGAAAACCGCCGAGCACCGTGTAGAGGAGATTCAGAAGAACGAATCCCGCACCGGAACGGTGGTGCTTCCTTGTCAGGCACAAAAGCCCGGAGCCGATACCGAGGATTCCCGGAACCGTGAGCAGCATATGTGTGGACATCCGTTCACTGTCTTCGACGCCGGATGCGCTTGTGATGCCGAGAATAATGAGCAGGACGCCGATTACGGACAGAATCCCGCAGAACAGGATGGAAAGACTTCGTTTACTCATGGGTCAAAGGTACCTCGATTACTGATAGTCGGTTTTTTGGAAAAGCAGCTCGCCGGACTGCGAATAAAGTGTTCCGTCATTAATGATGCCGACGGAGATCCGGTCGCCTTCGTTCAGCGTGATCTTCGGCAGGAACAGCTCATTCTCGGTAACATAAATCGTTTCCTTATAGCGTACGCCGTTAATATATACGGACGCATAAGGTGTAAAGCGCGTGCCGTAGACGGTCAGATAACATGATCCGGCAGAGTCAAATACGGCGTGTACGTCGGTTACGGTCGGATTGGAGAAACCGAACTTCATAACGGTCGGCTCGTACGGATTGACGCCGTCCCAGCAGTATTTCTCGCCGTACAGCATATCGTAGGAAAGTACCTGAAGCTCTTCGAGGTAAACCGCGGAATTGGGCTCTTCATCGTGCAGGTGACGCTGATGGAGTCTCGTTACGAAGCCCTCATGAAGGTTGAGACGCTCTTGTACATAGGCACTCAGCTGATAGGCGTTCAGATCCTTATGAACGGCTTCCATCGGGAAATTGGACCAGATGACATATTCCGTCTGCAGAAGCGTGCCGAACTTCAGGTCCTCCTCTTCGAAATCGAAGCCCGGAAGATGGTCACCGTAAAGTACCAGAACCGTTTTCTCTTTTCGTTCGGAAAGGTAACTGATCAGCGTTCCGATGAAAGCGTCCATCTCGTTCAGCTGGGAAGTGTAATAGCGGAGTCCGTTGAATGTGGAATCCTCATAGGCGGCGCTTAACCGGTTCAGCGTGATCGTGTTTTCAAGAATATCTTCGTCGGGGTATTTGCCGTGGCCCTGCACGGAAACGGCAAATACGAAGTCGGGCCCTTCGGTGGAGTCAAGCGCGGTAACAATCTCGGGGTAGAGAATCTTGTCCTTTGCCCAGTTGAGCGCGTTCCGCTCGACACCGGTCATTGTCTCGATGGCATCATAGTCATCGAAGCCCAGATTGGAAAATACGACATCGCGTCCGTAGAAGGAAGCGGTATTGTTGTGAATTGCGTGGCAGCCGTAACCGAGGCTCTTAAGGTTATAGGCAAGGCTTTCGCAAGTGCTCGACTGCAGAATGGTCCGGTACGGATATTCGCCGGTACCGAAGTCCGCCATGTTCATGCCGGTCAGAATCTCAAATTCCGTATTGGCCGTGCCGGCGCTGATGCTCGGAACGGTCAGAAAACCGGATGAATAATGGTTATATAAATGCGTGAAATTGGGAATCGGATCGGTATCAAACCGGATTCCGTCAATCCGTTTCGGATCGAAGAACGATTCCAGCTGGATCACGATGATGTTCGGCATGTTGTCCGGGTCCTTGACAACCGGAGTATCGGGCGTCGGCGAAGACGACGGGAGGGAGGAGATTACCTCGTCCACACGGCCCTTCGAATAACCGCTCGGTTTCTTGATGCCTTTATCCACGATGCTGAACGTAAAGCAGTACGGAAGGCCGTATTGCTGATATCCGTTTGCGAGGTTGGGGAAGGTCCGCTGCAGAATGCCGGTATGAACGGAAGCGCTGATCAGCGCGATATGAAGACCGATCAGAGCGGCGCATAAGGGAATCGTCGTCTTAAAAGATACCGGTTTTGCCGTCTTCGGAGATTTAATCGCCGAGAAAACGATGGCGAAAAGACCAATCAGGATCAGAACGATGACCATGATGATCTGGAACGGCGTGAAATAATGAACGACCACATTGAGAGCATCGTCGATCATCTTAAAGTCATTGGCGTTGAACGGCGTGACACGGTTATGAAGAACGATAAAGTCGACAACGCCGACCGTCAGCCATATGACCGTTGCCATGATAAAGGCGAATACCCTTTTCCGGAACAGGATCGCGGGAATAAAGACGATGGATACAATCAGCATGTTCGCGAAAAAGACAAGCGGATGCTTTACGACATGAATAAACTGCGGAAGCGTCTTGTAATGGGACAGCGCTTCCACAACATAGGTTGTCAGAAAGGATAAAAGATAAATCTGCACCAGCCGGTAGGTGAACGGCGGGCGGGAGAAGAACGCACGAAGAGAGCGTTTCTTTCCGGAAGCGTTGTCTCCGTCGGAACCCTTCTGTGAGGCTTCAGCAGTATTGCTTTCAGGCTGAACCGCAGAAGGATTCTCATCCTTTATCTCATTTGATTCCGGTACGGTACTCATAAAAATACTCCCCACATAATATGGCCGAAGCGCGGCGAAGATTCCGTTTTTCGATAACGGAAAGCGCTGCCGTCGGTGTAATACATATGAAATCAATTCTAAAATATACCATATTTTAACGGAAAATGCAAATTACGGCGCCTGTACGGACTTCGCCGACAGTCTGGTCCGTCTTGCCCAGAGGAAATAAACCAGCATATGTACCGTGAACGTTGCCGCCCAGCTGATCGGATAAGAAACGAACAGAACGCTTAAACTGCGATGCAACCGGAAATACGTGAAAATCCACGCGACACGGAATCCGCACACGCCGGCGAGCGATACGAACATCGGCACGAGCGAGAATCCCATTCCGCGCAGGGAACCGACGGCGACATCCATCGTTCCGCAAAGGAAGTATAACGTATTGATCATGATCATACGGGTAAATCCGAAGGAAAGAGCCTCCTCCCCGGAAATATACAGGTTCAGTAACGGTACGCGAAACAGCACGACAAGGTTGCCGAGGACGCCTCCGACTATGGTCACGAAGATCAGTCCCCAGAAGAGCGTTTTACGGACGCGGTCATAACGGCCGGCACCGTAGTTCTGGCCGGTAAAACTCAGAACGGTATGGTGGAAGGCGTTCATCGAAACATAGACAAAGCCTTCGATATTGGCAGCAGCGGCACTTCCGGAGATGGCTTCCTTGCCGAAAGAGTTGACCGAGGACTGGATCAGCACGTTGGATGCCGAAAAGATACAGCCCTGGATTCCCGCGGGAATACCGATCTGCGCGATTCCTTTCAGCTTCGAAGCGCTGATGCGGAGCTTCGACGGGATCAGCCGGCAGCAGTGCTCCGAACGATACAGGTTCCGAAGGATCAGGAATGCGGCAAGCGCCTGCGAGATAACGGTTCCCCAGGCAACGCCGTCAACGCCGCGCTTCAGCACGATGACGAAGAACAGGTTCATCAGTACATTGACGATTCCCGATGCGGTCAGGTAGTAGAGAGGCCTTCTTGTATCGCCGATCGCACGGAGGACGGCGCTTCCGAAATTATAAAGCATCATGATCGGCATGCCGAGGAAGTAAATTCTCAGGTACAGGGTCGCCTGGCCGAGTACGCCGTCCGGAGAACCCATCAGAATCAGCATCGGTTTTGCGAAGATTACGCCGACAAATGCAAGGAATATACCGCTGATGATACTGATTACGATAGAAGTGTGAACCGTCTCGGAGGCATCTTCCTCCCGTCCCGAGCCGACAAAGCGGGCGGTCAGAACGTTGGTTCCCACCGAAAGACCCATAAAAAGGTTGACGATCAGATTAATGAGCGCGCCGGTGGAACCGACCGCGCCTACGGCACTGTCGTCAACAAATTGCCCCACGACTACCAGGTCCACGGCATTGAACGTCAGCTGCAGCAGACTGGACAGGATCAGCGGGAATGCGAACAGGAGCATCTTCTTCGGAAGGGAGCCCGTGCACATATCAATTGTATGGGAATCTTTCAGCATGGCATTGCTTTCCTGACTTGTTTCGTATAAAATAATGTTGTTATATCACTTTTTGAGGAAGAATGCAATGGAGAAAAATAAACAACCGCGGATGTCAAAACATGCCGTCATAGTCATCGTACTTCTGACCGCGGTTTTGATCATGGTAGTCCTGCTTCTCGCGTTTCCCTATCTCGCCGGACGTAAGAATTTTACGTCGAAAGAGCACGGATACACGCTTGTGATGGATACCGGAAAGACCGACTATAAAAGAATCCTTTTAGACAGCGAGACCAAGGTGACCATGGACCGGTTCAGCATGAAGAAGGATTCCTCGTGTTATCTTTCCGTAACCGAGATTTCCGAGGAAACCGACCTTGATGAGGCGCTTGAGGCGTTTGAGAGCGACGAGAGTTATGAGTTTACAAGAGAAGACGGTATCACTTACGGAAAGGAAAAGTATCCCGCCCGTCGGATTTCCTATACCGACCGGAACGGAAGCAATCCGCTTGAAGTATATTATTATTATGATAAGGACCACGGCATTATCATTTCCCTCTGTACCGATGAGAAGAACCGCAAAGAACTCGAAAGGATGCTTGACAGTATCAGCATCATCCCGAGGGAGTAAGGAAATCGGCCGTCATAAAAGAAAAAAACGGGACAATCGGTCGGAAACCGATTATCCCGTTTATTCATGTATTCGTATTGATTAATTACTCGCCGTCGAACAGCGGCGTGGAGAAATACCGCTCCGCCGTGTCGGGAAGGATGGTAACGACAGTCTTGCCGGGACCGAGCTTCTTGGCAAGAGCAAGCGCCGCGGCCACGTTGGTTCCGCTGGAGATTCCGCAGAGGATGCCCTCTTTTGCAGCAAGATCGCGTGATGTCTGAAGCGCGACTTCATCGGTCACGATATAAATGTCGGAATAGATATTCTGGTTCAGATTATCCGGGATAAGTCCGTCGCCGATACCCATCTGCAGATGCGTGCCGATGGAACCGCCCGAAAGGATCGCGGCGTTTTCCGGCTCCACAGCCCAGATTGTGATGTCGGGGTTCTGCGTGCGGAGTACCTCGCCGATGCCGGAAATCGTTCCGCCGGTACCGATACCGGAGCAGAATCCGTCGATCGGCCCCGCAACCTGCTCGAGAATCTCGACGCCGGTGTGGTATTTGTGCGCGAGCGGATTGTTTGGATTGCTGAACTGCTCGGGAACGAAAACGTTCGGGTCTTCCTTCTGCATGCGGATCGCCGTCTCCAGGCATTCCGCGATGCAGGCGCCGATATCGCCCGCGTCATGCACGAGAATTACCTCGGCACCGTAATGATGAACGAGTTTGCGGCGTTCCTCACTGACGGAGTCGGGCATGATAATCACGGTTTTATAGCCGCGTACGGCACCGATGAGAGCGAGACCGATTCCCTGATTGCCGCTTGTGGGTTCCACAATAATGGTATCTTTTTTGATACGGCCGGCTTTCTCGGCCGCAAGGATCATATTGTAAGCGGTGCGCGTCTTAATGGAGCCGCCGACGTTCAGTCCTTCGAACTTGACAAGCACATCCGCGCTGTCCGGTCCGACCATGCGCTGCAGCTTGATTATGGGCGTATGCCCGATTGCTTCCAGTATGTTATCGTAAATCATAGAATCCTCTTTCCGTAAGGTTCATAACGTTTACAGTATAAAGCGCGCAGAGGAAAATGGCAATAATATCTTTTCATCAGCTGAAAAGCGGCAGAAAAATTTTTTGTAAGGTTTCTTGAAAATTCCTGTCTTATTGGATGAAGGGGCTAATTCATACACAAGGAGGTGTCGTTTTGGAAGACAGTCAGATAATCGATCTTTTCCTGCACAGAAACTCTGACGCGATACGTGAAACAGAAATAAAGTACGGTGCCTACTGTATGGCTATAGCCAACCGCATCCTTCATAATCATGAAGACTCCGAGGAATGTGTGAATGATACCTGGCTGAAGGCATGGAATTCTATTCCTCCGCTGATTCCCGTCAGATTGAAATTGTATCTGGCCAAGATTGCAAGAAATATCGCGGTGAACCGTTTCCAGGCGGAAACGGCGATGAAACGCGGAGGCACTGAACAGGCGCTTGTTCTCGAAGAACTGGAAGAGTGTATCGCGGACAGCAGCAATGTGGAAAAGGAGTTTGAGGCCAGGGAACTTGACGAGTGCGTTCGCACATTTGTCCGCGAACTGCCGGAGAAAGAAGGCAATGTATTCGTCAGACGGTATTTCTTTACGGAAAGCGCGGCGGAAATCGCCGAACGGTACCAAATGACGGAAAATAATGTCATGGTCGTTTTGTGCCGGGTGCGGAAGAAACTGAAAAAACGCCTCAGAAGGGAGGGATTTTTCGGTGACTAAAGAAGATTTATTCAGAAGCATGAGTGCAATCGATGAGGATATTCTGCAGAGAAGCGAGAACGCCGGAAAGAACCGCTCTGAGACGAAAACTTTCGTAAGGCGAATCGGTGGAAAGGCAAAGAAAAGCGGGAATGTATCCCGTGAGAGATCGTGGTTTGCGTGGGGAAGATGGGTTGCCATGACAGCAGTGCTGTGCGTTGGCATTATTATAGGATTTGCCTTTAAGACGATTTGGAACAGCAGAACCGATAACCTTACGAAGGAGAAAGAGGAACCAAAGCCCACCATGGCGGCAATGCCGACGGCGGAACCCGCGGTGACCGGGACGCCGACCCCGACGCCCGAGGCGGACGTGACGACGGATGAGGGGAACTATTCCGGATCATGCGGAGCAAATGGTGATGAAGTGCGGTGGGAACTTGACAGTAACGGCGTTCTCACGATATCCGGAAACGGTGCAATGAAGGATTACGGACTTGAAATTGACAAGAATATCTCTCCGTGGTGGGGGAAAGGCACCGTGAAATCCGTTGTTATCGAAGAAGGCGTAACCTACTTGGGAAGCTGGTCCTTCTATGCGTGCGGCGTAGAAGACGTGACTCTTCCGAGTTCTATGAACGAAGTCGGTGAAGGGGCGTTCTCGAGATGCAGTAAACTGACCGGAGTATCTATGCCGGAAGGATTGAAGAGGATTGACAGGGGAGCTTTTTCGAATTGCGGAAGCATAGCGGAGATTAAACTCCCGTCCGGTTTAACGTATCTCGGAGCGGAAGCGTTTTACGGATGCAGCAGACTGGAGGAAATCACTGTTCCGAAACAGATTACAAGCATTGAGGATGATCTTTTCGGTGAATGCTGCTCTTTGAAGAGGATTACTCTGCCGAATGGGATCTACACCATCGGCAGAAGATGCTTTCAGAATTGTTCCGCCCTGACGGAGATAACCCTTCCGAAATCGTTAACGGAAATCGGATGGTTTGCGTTCTGCGACTGTACCGGACTCAAGGAAATTATCCTTCCGGACAGTATGAAGACCTTATATGAAGGCGCTTTTTACGGATGTAATTCGCTGGAAAGCATTACAATCCCGGCGCGCGTGTCGGGAATCGGAGATAATTCGTTCGGAAATTGTTCGGCATTGAAAGACGTGTACTATACCGGGACACGGGAAAATTGGAACGCAGTTTGGGTGGGGGATCGAAACGATTATCTGCAGAATGCCACCTGGCATTTTAATGCAGGGAAGTAATGGAAAAGCCGAACACGGAACTGCCGCGGAAAACTTCCGCGGCAGTTCATTTTTTAAGGGGGAGAGGTTGCCTTATCACATTTTCGTGTGGTATAATAGATAAAACAATTCAAAGGAGGCGCTGCCATGAAAAAGATTATTACAATCAGCCGTGAGTGCGGAAGCGGCGGAAGGCAGATCGGCAAGATGCTGGCCGAGAAGCTCGGATATTCCTACTATGATAAGGAACTGATCGACCGTGTTGCGAAAGAGAGCGGTCTGGCGAAGGACTTTATCGAAGAGCAGGGAGAACATATCACGGGAAGCCTTCTGTTTAATATCGCGAGCAATATGACTTATGCGGGTATGGTTTTCGGCGGAAACATGCTGCCGCTGCAGGACCAGCTTTTCGTTGTGCAGTCCGATATCATCAAGGATATCGCTTCGAAAGAGAACTGTGTTATCGTCGGACGCTGCGCCGACTTTATTCTCAGGGATGTTCCGGATTCCCTGCATGTGTTTATCCACGGTAACATGGAGAACAAAGCGGAGCGCGCGGTGAAGGAATACGGATTTGCTCCCGAGGATGTCGAGAAGACCATCCGGAAGCGCGATAAGGCGCGTGCCAACCATTATAAGTACTATACGGATTATGAATGGGGCAAGGCGCAGAATTACGATATGACATTGAACAGCAGCACGTTCGGTATCGAGGGATGCGTGAATCTGCTGTATGATGTAGCGACGAAGGAATAAAGGGAGGTATGGGTGATGTTGCATTATGTATTGCTGTTCGGCGGAATTGTTGTGGCTGCCGCGGGACTGGTCGGGCTGCTGCTGACGCTCCGCCGCAAGAGAGTATTCAATGTACTGGCGAATGCGGAGATTGTGGACATTCATGAGGATGTCGATATGACGAACGACGGAAAGAAAGTGACGAACTATGTTCCGGTTGTATCCTTTACCGCCAATGAGGAAGAGATTCGGGATATGCTGAATATCCGTTCTCAGAGAAAGAAGAAATATAAAGTCGGCAACAAGATTGATATCTACTACAATCCGAAGAATCCGAAGAGCTATATCGCGGCCAAGACAAGAAATGCGCTGGTTGCGCCGATCGTGCTTCTGGTTATCGGAGCTGCCGGTATTGTGGCATCGTTTTTCAAGTAAAGTGACGGCCTCCGGAAGCCGGAATGCGGCGCGGAGGCTGTTTTTATGTGTATCAGATTTAACGGAAAGGAAGTGAAGGAATGCGGCTGATCACCACCCGGGACGAAGACCGCCCGCTTGCTGAGCGGATCGCGGAACAATATGGGTTTCTTCTCAGCGCGGATGCGCCGGAAGGGGAGCCGTATCTTTCCGTTAAGGACGATACACTCTATCTGACGGACGGCGAACTGTCGATGTGCGGGGATTTTAACCGCATCCTGCCCCGTACGCAGAAGGGACGTCTGGCAGGAGAACTTCTTGTAAAAGCAGCCAAAAGGAAGGCGTTCGGGGAGCGCGCGACGGCTGTGGACGCGACGGCAGGGCTCGGCGAAGACGCTTTTCTTCTTGCCGCGGCCGGATTTGAGGTTAGACTTTACGAGTTCGACCCGGTAATTGCGGCACTTCTTTCGGATGCGCTGCGACGGGCTTCCCTGCAGGAGGAACTGCAGGACATCGTATCCCGTATGACGCTTTATCATGAGGACAGCATCAACGCGATGAAGAAACTAAACGAAAAGCCCGATGTGGTGCTTCTTGATCCGATGTTTCCCGAGCGGCATAAGAGCGCTTTGATCAAGAAGAAATTCCAGCTTCTGCAGCAGCTGGAACGTCCTTGCGGCGAGGAAGAAGAACTGTTCGGTGCTGCCGTGCAGGCGGGACCGCGCCGCATCCTTGTAAAACGGCCGGTGAAAGGACCGCTTCTTGCGGGGCGCAAGCCGGATTACTGTTTAAGCGGCAAAGCCGTCCGATATGACTGTTACATATTTGCATAAGAAAAGGGTACGCTTTTACGGCGTACCCTTCAGACTGAAGACAAAGTCCGAGGCACAGACCGCCTCGGACTTATCTTTTTTTGTTGGTTAAAAAGTGCCGAAAAGCCTTATATTTACTGGCTTTTCGGCACTTTTTGTGGTATAATGGAAGCATCAAATCCGAGGGGTATTTCTTCTATGATGACACAGAGTCTGGATAAGAAACGCGACCAAATCGTAATGCTTTGTATGGATGAACTTGTACCGCAGGATCATCTTCTTAGAAAGATTGATAAGGCAATCGACTGGAGTTTCATTTATGAGCTGGTCGAGGACAAATA
>JAGADM010000077.1 GCA_017613595.1 Lachnospiraceae bacterium
CCCTCGGATTTGATACTTCCATTATACCACAAAAAGTGCCGGAAAGCCAGTAAATATAAGGCTTTTCGGCACTTTTTAACCATCAAAAAAGATAAGTCCGAGGCGGTTTGCGCCTCGGACTTTGTCTTCAGTCTGAGAAGCGTGCATATGCACGCTTCTTTTATTTCTCTCAGATGTAAATTTATCAGCCTATCGGAACAGAATATCCGTTTCCTCATCACGCTTACGCTGAATGGCCTTTACGATGATCACAATGATGATCAGAATCACCAGGATCGCTCCGCCCCAGTAGAACATGCAGAATCCGAGGATTTGCGGGTCAATCTTCTGATGACATACCGGACATACGTCTTTATCCTTGTTCTCCGCAACGGTCTCTGTCGGGATTACTTCCGGCGTAGGCTTTGCCGGATCAGCATTCCCCGTCGGCTCGGGCGTCGGTTCGCCGGTCGGCTCGGGCGTTACCGTGGCAGTCGGCTCGGGTGTCGGCTCAACATTCGTAACGCCGTATGTCAGCGTATCCGAGAAGGAGCCTCCCAGTACGCCGTACCAGATACCTCCGATCTCCGAATACTGATCGATCCACGCAAGGCTGTAAACTTCAACCGCGTCTCCGTCGCTGTAGATTTCATTCTCCTCAAGGATTTCCGTAACCGGAACCCTGATCTGCGCGGAAACCGGATCCCTGTAGATTACTCTCCATTCGCCCTCCTGACGAAGACGGATGGAAAATACGAGATGGCCGATACCGCCGTATACTTCGCTTCTGAGCGCATTCTTCGTGAATTCCTCATCGATCTGAGCGTTAAATACGATTACCGGACCTACTTCATCGTCCGAATTATCTACGGTAAGATCGGAAAGGACCGGAACCGGAAGTTCGGATTCCATTCCGTAACCGTCATAGTCCTCAACACCGAGACCGACCGAAGCCGTTTCGGACCAGTCACTGAAATATGTATTTTTTGCAAGGCCTTCATCGTTATCAACGGTATATACGTAATATCTGACGCGCACGTAGAGCGTATGCGCGTTCCAGTTAATATAATAGGAATCGGTGCCCTTGCTTGCAAGAAGCTCTTTCGCAATGATATCCTTCCAGCCCTTTACCGTGCCGGAACCGTTCCATGCCTTATTGTCTTTGCTCTTCGTATTACCGAAATCCTTAAAGATACGTGCCGACTGCAGTCTGTTTCCGTCCGGAGCGATGCCTACATAAGCCCACTCGCCGACGACGCGGTCCCCTTTGGCGTTCTTGCCGTCGGTATCCCACGAAGCATCTGCGTGCCAGGCCGTCGGATCATCGATAGCCCAGTCAATCTGCGCGCTGACAGTGACGGTCATCAGTCCTTCGCTCGTAATCAGTTCTTTTGCGTCCTCTTCACTGAGCGAGAAGAATTTTATCATATCCTCCTCTTTGGAAAATGCGACGTTGATCTCCTGCTCTTCGCCCTCTTTTGAAACACGGTCAGCGAATACATACTTCGGAGCCTTGATTTCAAACGGGAGGCGGCTTTTCGCCATCGTACCGTCATCCGTATCGGTATCGGTTCCGGTTGTCAGAACCGGCTCGTCCGATGTTTCCGTTGTACCGTCCTTCTCGCCGTCGGCTGTCGCCGTAAGCGCTTTTAAAATATTGGTTTCATCAGCGGCAAATGCCGGTACAATAAGCGCTGCCATGATCATCATCACGCAGCAGAAACGAACCAATCTTCTCATCTTATCCTCCTGATCTTCTCCCCTGGAATCATACGGGCGGTCACTGTAAATTATTTCACATTTTCCGTCATCCGTCAACCCAAAGAGCGAAGCGGTTTATGTATCTTTTGTGAAACTGCGCGGTCATCTTCGGCCCGCTTTTTTCCCTGCGGTTCGGGAATACGCCGCAGCCGCCGGTTAAGCGTTGATAGCGTGAATGTCTTTCAAAAGAATCGTGATATTTCCTTCCTCATCCTTCTGATATTCAACAATATCGGCATTCTTCAGAAATTCCACGGGGACAAGCAGTTCTATGCCGTTGTCGGTCACGATCTTCTGCTTTCTGAGGTAGGTGCGCCCGGTCTTGGGGCTGACCTCCATCGGCTCACGCGGAATCTCGCGATGCTCCAGTTTCTCCCGGTAAGCCGTTCTCGCTTCATCATCGTCGGCAAATACCGCCTGCTCAATCTTGGCAACGCTCACGCGCCCGGTCTGCTCAACGTGATCGGCCACTTCCTTTCGGTAGGACATGACCTTTTCCGCCACCTCTTCGGGCTTGTAGCACTCACGGATCGTCTCAATGGTCGTGTCGCGGATAATATCCACCTTTTCCTTTTCAGAGCGCTGTGCGCGAAGTCTGAGGATGCGCTCCGCAAGATAGTTGACCTTTGTCTCCCCGCCGATGAAGAATTCCGAATCGGACAAACGTACCGTGCGGTCCAGAATATTGATCAGAAAATACTCGCATTCGCGGATAGACGCCTTCGGCAGGGCATTGGATGCGATTGCCCATGTCACCTTATCGTCTTCGTCGGCTCTGCAGACGAACGTCTCGCGGTAATTCAATTTGAAGAAACCGACAAGCGGCTGCTCCCCAACAATACAGAATACGAATATTCCGCTTCCGGAACGTACTTCCGTACTGCCGCTCACAAGCTCAAATACTTTCGCGGTAACTTCTTCGGCAAATGTGTGAAGGTCGTCCGGGTCATCCGTCACGGCTTCGTCAAGATAATCGCCTTCGTGAAAGACTCCGACCTTCGATTTCGTATCCTCGAGAGCTGCTGCGACAAGTTTCTGTATGATTCCGTAAATGGGATCCTCATCATTGATTTTTATCTCACTGCATAACGGTGCGGGCCTTCCCCCGTCCAATGCGCAGAGAAAGGTCCGCATAATTTCGATTTCGCTGCTTTTCATTGTTTAATCCTTCCGGCAAATGCTTCTTCAGGGAAGCTTTTTTCTATTGGTACTATACCAAAAAAGGCTCTCTTTTTCAACCGTAAACGCCGTTCGCCGCGTAGTATTCCGCCCTTCCGCGGAAACGAATGCTTGACACCGGCGACACCGTATAATAGACTGAAAGTCAGGGAACGGACTTCCCTAAATCATGGACAGGAGGACCGAATATGAAAACCAATCCGTACCAGGGAACTAAAACCGAGGCCAATCTTCTTGCCGCATTTGCCGGTGAGTCGCAGGCCAGAAACAAATACACCTACTTTGCCTCCAAAGCGAAGAAGGACGGCTATGAGCAGATTGCCGCTCTCTTTCTGAAGACCGCCGACAATGAGAAAGAGCATGCTAAAATGTGGTTCAAGGAGCTGAACGGTATCGGCACGACCGCCGAGAACCTGGAAGCAGCCGCTGACGGCGAGAACTTCGAGTGGACCGACATGTACGAAGGCTTTGCCAAGACCGCTGAGGAAGAGGGATTCACCGAACTCGCAGCCAAGTTCCGCCTTGTTGCCGCTATCGAAAAGCATCACGAGGAGCGTTACCGCGCCCTTCTTAAGAATGTCGAGACCGCCAAGGTATTCGAGAAGAGCGAAGTAAAGGTATGGGAGTGCCGCAACTGCGGTCATATCGTAGTCGGCGAGAAGGCTCCCGAAATCTGCCCTACCTGTGCTCATCCGCAGGCTTACTTTGAAGTAAACGCAGAGAATTACTAATACACTGTTTCATTTGTCTGAAAAACGGCAGTACCGCCGCTTCTGCTTCCTTGAGCAGGAACACGGTACTGCCGTCTTTCGTTTTCTTTAAAGGAGATATCCTCAATAGTCTATATTGTAGTACATACCGACGCTTCCGTCCGTGTCAAAGGCGAAATAAATCGTCATAATAAGCGTCTCATAGGATTTTGCAGAAAGTTCCAGTGTCTGATCCTGAAACGTGGCTTTGACGCCCTCATCCACATACGGTATTCCGGAATTGACAATCTTGTCGCCTCGCGCAATATTGAACTGATATGTTTTTCCGGCCTGCACTCCCAGGTTTCTTAAGACATCTGCCAGTTTTTTGTTAATTTCGGGATCCACAACAACGTAATAATATGCGTTCAGAATATCATTGATCAGTTTATCATCCTTCTCAAAACATCCTGCCACGGTATCCTCATAGCGGTTTTTCCTTGCCAATGTGGGATCCTTAATGTCACTCAGATTCTTATATGCTTTTTTAGCGGCTTCATAATCGGCACGCATATTCTCGGGAATCGTATAGGATGTGCTTCCGACATCTGTTATCATCCCTTTAATCGTCGCCGTCCCGCCGTCTTCGTAGAATCCATACCGGATTTCAAACGAAGAAAGGCAGCCGTCCTCAATCACAACGTCAAATTCCACATTCGAAACATATGCAGGCTCAACCTCGCCTCCCAATACAAGAAGCCGGGCAATCTCGCTTTCCGCCAGAAAATCCGAAATGTGCGGAATATTTACATGCTGAAGATCAACTGCAAATGAGTACTTCCCTTCTCCCTTCTTTTCATATCCGAGAACGTTCCGAAGCTTATTCTGATCATCAAAATATGTCAAAATATCTTCCACTTCCGTGCTGAACACCTGTGTGCTCTCAATATAACTAACCGGGAACCCTGAATAAGTGCGGGTCAGAACCTTTTTCAGTTCTTCAACAGGTCTTCCTTTGGGAGTAAATAATTCATTGTAGAAATGAAACATCACATCGGCATATTCTTCATGACAGGCTCTGATCTCGTATTTGAATCCGTTATCAAAATGAGCGTCTACTACTAATCCGCCGTCTTCCTTCAGGTAATTATACTGATACTGTCTCTTCGCTTCATCATCGTCATATTTCTCTGATAACTCCCAATAGAGCGAAAAAGAATTATCCTCCGGATCATGGATGATTTTCTTCTTCATCGAAAGAAGCGCCTCAATATAGTTAGGCACGGAATACGCTTCTTCCATACTGATGGAGAAACTGTCATGCTTTGTGATTTCCGCAATGGCACTCAAGATCTCACGAATCGGCTCATCCGTCGAATCAGCAGGATCCGCCGTCTTCGTAGGCGTCGGCGTTTCAGCGGCAGGCGAAGCGGCCGGCGTATCCGAAGGTGTCGGATCGGCAGTCTTACCGCAGGCAGTAAGCGCTGCGATCATAATGATACATAAACATAACCCTATACATCGTTTCATAAATCCCTCCGTTCCGGAACAGCAGCGATATTGTTTCCGCCCCAAGCCGTTCCTGTCTTTACCCCAAACAGAAAATACAAAAACACCGAAATGGTTTTGGTTAAAGGATAGCACAAGAGGAGATAGATGTCAATACATTTTACATGTAAAAAGTGTTGTTTGCTTATCGTCAAAAAAAAATCTCGCAAATCCACAGGAATTTGCGAGGTTTAAAGAGGCGCGAACCGGATTTGAACCGGTGATCAAGGTGTTGCAGACCTATGCCTTACCACTTGGCTATCGCGCCGTATATAAGGTTATAAGGAATCTTCCCGCTCCGCGGGCCCCTCCTTATGACAATAGTCATCAGGACTCCGTCAGTTGCTGCGCAACTGCCACCTCATGACATATACTCCCCCTGTTGGACTCGAACCAACGACACTGCGGTTAACAGCCGCATGCTCTACCGACTGAGCTAAGGAGGAATAAAGGCTCCCTATACGAAACAAAGGACTTTCGTCCTTTTCTTCCGCTCTTCGTGCCTTCAAAATTTCATACTGATCCATGCAAGAAATAAGGTTAAGCCCTCGACCTATTAGTATCGGTCCGCTGCGTGCGTTGCCGCACTTCCACTCCCGACCTATCAACCTCGTCGTCTTCAAGGGGTCTTACTACTTTCGTATGGGATATCTTATCTTGAGGGGGGCTTCACGCTTAGATGCCTTCAGCGTTTATCCCTTCCAAACTTGGCTACTCGGCCATGCCCTTGGCAGGACAACCGATGCACCAGAGGTTCGTCCATCCCGGTCCTCTCGTAC
>JAGADM010000078.1 GCA_017613595.1 Lachnospiraceae bacterium
CGTCCATCATCCTAAGGATGATTTCGTCCGGCTCGTGCTTCCCGTACCCGAGGTAAAGCGCGGTTTCTTTTCGGTTAATCGGTTTTAATACCATAGTTCTCCTATCTGGTAAGCCCCGGATTGATCAAGGGCGCAACGGCGTCCGTGATCTTCTTTGCTACATAGGGGCTGTTCATCGTATAAAGGTGGATGCCGTCCACGCCTCTGCTGACCAGGTCCACAATCTGGTCAATTGCATACGCGATGCCGGCTTCCTTCAAAGCGTCCGGATAATCCTGATAACGGGCCATCATTCTCGTGAACTTCGCGGGAAGGCTCGCGCCGCACATCGTTACCATGCGCTCAATCGAGGCTTTGCTCGTGCACGGCATGATGCCGGCTTCAATCGGAACGGTGATGCCTGCGTTTCTCGCCTTCTCAAGGAAGCGGAAGAACGCATCGTTATCAAAGAACAGCTGCGAAAGCAAATGCGACGCGCCGGCATCGACCTTCTTCTTCAGATTTTCGATGTCTGCGTCGAGACTATCGGCCTCCTGGTGTCCTTCCGGATAGCAGGCGCCCATGATATGGAAATCGCCCTTTGTCTTCAGGTAGGCAATCAAATCGGAGGCGTGGCGGAAATCCTGTTTCGGCTCCACGGTCGCGTTCGGATTGTAATCGCCGCGAAGCGCAAGGATGTTCTTAATATTGCGCTCCTTCAACTGTTCGACAATCAGGTCGATATCCTCTTTTGAGTTGTAAAGACAGGTCAGATGGACAGCCGACTCCATGCCGTACTGCTCTTTGATGATCCGTGCGATATCCGCGGTCTTCGTATCGGCCGCGCTTCCGCCGGCGCCGTACGTGACGCTGATGAAATCGGGATGCAGCCCCTGCAGTCCGTCCAGTGTTTTGTAAATCGTCTCAATCGGCATATCCCGCTTCGGAGGGAATATCTCGAAGGTAAATGCCGTCCGGCCGTCTTTCATGATCTCACTTAATTCCATGTTCCAATCCTTCTTTTAGGGAGTATAACCGAGCGCAATCGAAACGCGGTTTCTGATTCGTTTCTCCGACTGTGCCTTCCAGCTCTCGTATTGTTCTTTCCACTGATCCGGTGACAGAACCGGAATCTGATTCGTCATGCCTTTATATAATTCCGCATCAATCCGGAACGTGGCAATCCAGTCCCGAAGCACGGCGGCGTTCTCTCTTCTCGGTTCGCCCGGACAGAGGTAGCCGAATACCTTTCGCGCTTCCCAGTCGATGTAGGCGGCCTTGGCAGCTACGGTCTTGCCGCTTCCGAAGCGCATGCCCGATTTCGTTCTGATTGTGGCAACCGTCATGCCGACGCCGAGGTTCAATCCGTCAACCGGCGTCACGACACGGCCCGCATGAAGCGGTCCGACAGCGGCACGAAGGCAATACTCCGATGCCGTGATTTCCGTTCCGAGCGACAGCGACATGACCTGTCCGCCGATCACAAGGCGGTATGTCCGGATTGCCGCTTCGGCGTAAACATTCTGCAGTTCAATGACAATTCCCGGCGCGCAAAGTCCCGACAGGCGGTCTCTGCTCCGGTTCAGTTCGGAAACCATCTCGGGCTCCTGTGTGAACCCCGGAAAATCCTCCTTCGAGAAAAGCCTTACCGGCTCCCCGCCGCTGTACATCAGCGCCAGGTTGTCAAGATAGGATTCCGGATTTTTAAAAGTTTTTACCGGCATCATCGTCCGGTCGTCGTAAGCGCCCTCGGAATGCCGCTCGCCCTGTCCGAACTTAATCTGGTGGAAGCATTCTCCCGAGTCGAAGAACAGGCTGCGGCCTGTCGGGCTTCCGGTCAGTTCCGTGACAGCCGTATAAGGCCGTCCGTAGCTTTGCACCGTATCCACCACGGCAGAATACGCTGAAAAACCCGGAGGCAGATTGCCCCAGGCGATTACCTTTCCCGATACCCCGTCAGAGAAGAACATCTTGCCACCTCCTTATTTGATGTCATCTTACCCCATTTTCCATAGAATAACATAAAGCGGGCCGTCAATCAAGTTTTGACGGCCCGTTGTTGCGCTTTTTTCGTATTTTTCAGAGCTTTCTTACTGATTAACCTTCGGAAGCTGCGAAAGGCTTGCAGCGATCTCTGCGTCGCTGGGGATGTAATCTCCCATCTCGCCGTTGTTGAATTTTTCATAAGCAACGAGATCGAAGTAACCGGTACCGGTCAGACCGAAGACAATCGTCTTCTCCTCGCCGGTTTCCTTGCACTTCATTGCTTCGTCGATGGCTACGCGGATAGCGTGGCTGCTCTCGGGTGCCGGAAGGATGCCCTCCACGCGAGCGAACATCTCAGCAGCCTCAAATACCTTCGTCTGCTCAACGCTCGTTGCTTCCATGTAACCGTCAGCGTACAGCTGGGAAAGCGTGCTGCTCATGCCGTGGTAGCGAAGACCGCCTGCGTGGTTCGGAGCGGGCATGAAGTTGCTGCCGAGCGTGTACATCTTGGCGAGCGGGCAAACCATGCCGGTGTCGCAGAAATCGTAAGCATATTTACCGCGTGTGAAGCTCGGGCAGGATGCCGGCTCAACTGCGATAATGCGGTAATTCTTCTCGCCGCGGAGCTTCTCGCCCATGAACGGGGCGATCAAGCCGCCGAGGTTCGATCCGCCGCCGGCGCAGCCGATGATGATGTCCGGGACGATGTCGTATTTGTCAAGGGCGGCCTTGGTCTCAAGAC
>JAGADM010000079.1 GCA_017613595.1 Lachnospiraceae bacterium
GTCAGAACGTTCATCTGGGTACCGCTTAAGAAAGCATAATAAAATGACAGAATATACGGCAGGCCTTTTCGGGGGCCTGCCATTTGCTTGCCAAAAAAGCCGTTTTTGTGCTATATTGGTGGTAACGCAAAAGGAGGAAGGACATGGCTGCTTGTATCGCTTTTTGGATGAAAACGATTGAAGAGGCGCAGGAGCACTGGGGTGACGGCTGGGAGAGTGTCGAGGAATACGGCAAAACCGCTTACGGCCATAACCTGCACACCTGGGACTCCGGCGAGCGCAGTCTGCGCCGCTGCAACAACTGCGGCGGATACATCCTCTGCCAGTGGTCCGAATACCGTTCGGATGCGGACGACGATTCGTTTTATACGTCGTATTTTCCGGTAATCAGTCCCGCGGAAGCGGATGAGATGAATCAGAAGTATGACGGCTTCCAGATTGAATCGATGTTCCACAGGCGGTATTTAAGTGTCACAAACGGTCGGTACCACTGGGCCGGAAAGAACGGAAAGGACGGCTGACGGGATGATTGAATGGATTGCCAATAACGCCGGTACACTGGCTGTTTCGGCGGTCTTACTGATTCTCGTCGGTCTGGCTGTCGCGAAGATGATCTGGGACCGAAAGCAGGGTAAGAGCACATGCAGCATGGGCTGCGGCGGCTGCCCGATGTCCGGAACCTGTCATAAAAAACAAGAAGAAAAGAGGACCTGAAATGGATAAAAGAAATTGGAAGCCCGGCAACATGCTTTACCCCGTGCCGGTTGTCATGGTTACCTGCAAAAAGCCGGGAGAACGGCCGAACATCATTACGCTTGCATGGGCGGGCACAATCTGTTCCGATCCGCCGATGCTTTCCGTTTCGATTCGCCCGGAGAGATTCTCCCACGGCATCATCGAGGAGACCGGGGAGTTCGTTGTGAATCTGGTAAATGAGGACCTCGTCCGCGCCTGCGACTGGTGCGGCGTGCGTTCCGGCAAGAAGTTTGATAAGTTCGCCGAAATGAAGCTGACGGAGTTTCAGTCGGAATATATGGAGACGCCCGCGATTGCGGAAAGCCCCGTGAACCTTTACTGCAAGGTTAAAAAGACGGAGCGCCTCGGCTCGCATGACATGTATATTGCCGAGATCATCGGCGTTACGGTGGACGGAAAGTACATGGACGGCGACGGCAAATTCGACCTCGACGCTGCGAATCTCGTGGCGTATTCCCACGGCGATTACATGTCGCTCGGTGACAAGCTCGGCTCGTTCGGGTTCTCTGTTAAGAAATAAGATTTCGTGGCATTTGCCATAAAAGACATAACGGTTTAACCGGGAGAGGAGGTTGCCGTGTTTACCTGGAATTATCAGTATATTTCCAAGGCTATTCTGGAGAAAACGTTCGAACAGACGATGCTCGCAAAGGACGGCGGGGATGTCCTCGTCCGCATTCACACGGCGATTCATCTCGAGGACGAAGCGGTTGAACTGGCCCGCTTCATCAAATCGCTTGTGCCCACTGCGAAGATTATCGGAACGAGTACGTCTGCCGTAATCAACCGCGGCAAGCTGGCGATGAACCAGTGCGTGATCTCCGTCACGCAGATGAATTCCGCGACGGTCAGAACGCTGATTCTGCCGACGGTTGACGAAAAGAGCGGGCTTCCGCTTTCCGTGGACAGCGTCTGCTCGTGCGCGAAGCAGACGGTCATGCAGAAGGACATGAAGCTTCTGTTCGCATTTCTCGCCGGAGAGTTTTTCGATATCGACCGGATGATTTCGCATGTCAACGAATGTGCCCCCGGCGTGAAGATGACAGGCGGCATCGTGAATCTGTCCGCCATCGGGCAGCAGAAGGACTGCGAGGGCGGCTTCGTATTTGACGAAAACGGCTGGTCCCGAAAGGGACTGTTACTTGCTTCCGTGGCAGGTGAGGAGGCTGACTGTACGGCTTCCTATGCGACCGGAGCACAGGCAATCGGGGATTCCTATGAGATTACCGATGCCTTTGAAAACTGCATTTTAAAGCTCGGTAAGGTCGATGCGGCGAAGGAATACCGCACCGGTGTCGGGGAAGCCCTGCGCCGGAATCCCGACAAAGCCGAGCTGTTTCCGCTTGTATACGCGGATCAGGACGACATTCCGGTGCCGATCCGTTACGCGGCCAACGTTTCACTTTCCGAGCTCTATCCGCCTGAGGACCCCGTATACCGGGCAGCCTATGAGGCCCGCCCCGATCTTGACGGCACGGAGCGGAAGGACCGGATTCTGACCAATCACGGCGTCACAACGGGACGCTTTCTTCGCCGGGCATTCATCTACGACCGGAAAATCATTGCCGATAACCATGCGATGTTCCGCCACATCGAGAATTTCGAAAAGGCGGAGTGCCTGATCGGCTATTCCGGAGCAGCCCGCTCCACGATTTATTCCAACTGTGCCAAATGGGAACTTTCCGCCTACGAAGACTCCAACATCTGCGGGTGCGTGACGGCCGGAGAGATTGTAAACGACGGCAAGCGCAATCTGCTTGCCTACGGCGCTTTTGCGGTTGTGGCGGCCGGGGAGCAGCCGGCGACGCAGGAGTGCAATCCTTA
>JAGADM010000080.1 GCA_017613595.1 Lachnospiraceae bacterium
CCGAGAGAGATGGAAACCCTTATTGCATATGATGATGACGACAATCCGGTTGAAATTAAGTATGACAATATAATACACCGGCTGGAATGGAAACTCATACCGTACGGACAATGAAAAATGACGGGACGGGTTCGCCGGGCGGCCGAGAAAAATCCTGAAAAAACTGTTGACAAACAGCTTGCGAACCGCTATAATTCCATTATGCGCGCTTCGGACGATTCGGTCCTGGCGAATAGACTAAAGGGAGGTGTAATAGTCATGGGTGCTATTTGTCCTAAGAATAAACATTCGAAAGCAAGAAGAGACAGCAGAAGAGCGAACTGGAAGATGACCGCTCCCAATCTTGTAAAGTGCAGCAAGTGCGGTGCTTTGATGATGCCTCACAGAGTTTGCAAGGCTTGCGGAAGCTACAACAAGAAAGAGATTATCCCGCAGGAAGCTTAATCGAATTGAATTTGAAAACCGTCGGTTTCTACCGGCGGTTTTTTGTTTGCCTTTTCCGCAGTTTTTTGATAGAGTTAGAGTGATGGTTCGGTAATCATCCGAACGCATGGAAATGGGGGGATACTATGAGTGGAGAGAAGAACAAAACCAAGGGGAAGCTCCGGATGAAGCGGCGCACATTTGTCATCCTGATCCTTTCGGTGTGCGTGATTGCACTTGGCGCGGAGGCGTTGCTTTTAATACATTCTTTTTCGAAGAAGAAGGAGAAAAGAAAGCCGGCGGAGACGCAGCACGAGAATTACTCCAAGGAGGAGCCGAAGACAAACACACCGGACGTGAAACCGACCGGCGACCCGGAGAACCGGATGGTTTATAAGAAGACGCGCGAAGAGGTGTATGAAACCGCCGGAGAGTGG
The DNA here is from genome assembly GCA_017613595.1 of Lachnospiraceae bacterium. The sequence continues at coordinate 861 of JAGADM010000080.1, forward strand.
AAAGAAGGAGAAGACCCTCTGAACGATATGTACAGCGATACGCGGTACGAGTACGATGAGCAGGGGCGTCTCAGCAAGAAGGAAATACACTTTTATGATAAGAATGACCCGCGCGAGTACTACTATACATATACGTATGTGCCGAGCGGAACCGTCACGGATATCTTGACCGTTTATCCGGAGAGCAATCCGTGGGGGTATGAGGGCGAGCAGCACAGCAAATCCTATGAAATACTGTATGACCATGTCATGTCGGACGCCCGCGGAAACGAGGTGCAGGAGGTCTGTGATGAGAACGGTTACTGGAAGGAACTGATCAATAAAGAGAACGGTGAGAAGGCTGCGTTTTCCTATGACGAACAGGGGCGGATAACTAAGGTGATAATCACTGTTTATCAAGGCAAGAGTGATGACCTGTCGATGATTACAGAGTGTGAATACACTTATCAGGATGACGGCACCGTAGTTTATACCAGATGCTCCCGCGACTTTGAGTTTTCCGACGGCTCGGTTCGAAGTTATAATGTGAAAACGTATAACGGCGACAGAATTTTGAGACATGAGTATTATCGGGATGACAGTGAAGACTATTGGCTGTACACCTATGAGTATACAACCGGAGGAGTATGGGAATACTATTTCTCCAGAAGTGCCAATGCGGAACTGAATAACGACAGCAAGAGTTTTACGCTTGCAACCGGCGAGAGTTTTCCGCCCGAGGTTGCGTCCTGGAATGCCTCAACATATGACTCCTACAGGTTTGAAACGGATGCGTATAACAATGTAACAGCGCTTCTCGGAAGCAACGGCGTAGAGGAGTTTGAAATAGCGGCTGTTAAGTATGATGAGAAAGGCCGCGCGGTGCGCTTTTCGGAGCAGACGCGTTGGGAAGAAGATGAAATACGCTATGTTTATGACTTTTGCGACAATCTTATCGAGATTGATCAGACCGTGAAGAGCGACCAAAGTTACCAGAGCATAACCTATATCACGTATGAAGAGGTTCGGGAGACGGTGAACGGAATCCGGGAGCCGTCGGGGAACGTCACGTGCGGTAATGGAATGAAGTAAAGAGGACCATATGAACGCCGATATCGGAAGAATCATAACCAAACTGGACAGCCTGTTCGCGCGTAAGGAATACGCGGAGGCGGAGCGCCTTCTCAAATACTGGGAGAAGGAAGGAAAGAGCACCGGAGACGATAAGGTACACTATCTGGCCGTTAACGAGCAGATGGGGCTGTACCGCAAACTCGGACGCAGGGAAGAGGCAATGGCAGCAGTCGACCGGATGCTCGCTTTCTTAGACCGCCGTCAGCGGCGTATGAGCGTGGAAGGCGCCACGGCGCTTCTCAATGCCGGGACCGTGTATAAGGCATTCGGACAGAGCGAGGAGGCCATCCCGTTCTTCGAGGAAGCCTGCTTCGTTTATGAGGAACTGCTTCCGCCCGATGACCGCAGACTTGCCGGACTTTACAACAACATGAGTTCCGCGCTGGCGGATCTGGAACGATTCGATGAGGCGCTGGAACTTTGTGAAAAGGCGCTTTCGATACTCGCTAAGACACCCGGCAACGAACCGGAAGAGGCGATTACCTACCTGAACATGACCGGTATGTATGAAGCCCGGGACGGTATCGAAAAAGCGCAGGAAAGCATTGATACGTGCCTTACGAAGGCACAGGAGAAGCTTGCCGCGGCCGACGGAAAGACGGAGGAGGGATATCTGGCATTTGTCTTCGACAAATGTGCACCGACCTTCGCCTATTACGGATGGTTCGCGGAGAAGAACCTGCTTATGAAACGCTCGGAGGAGATTTATGAAAGGCTTGGAGCTGTCAAGGAAGTATTATGAGGCGTACGGCGAGCCGATGCTTCGGGAGAACTTCGCGGAGATCCTGCCGCATATTGCGGTCGGGCTTGTGGGACAGGGAAGCGAATGCATGGGCTACGATGACGACCTGTCAAAGGACCATGATTTTGAGCCCGGATTCAGCATTTTTCTCCCCGGAGAGGATGTTGTGGACCGCCGCACGGAGTTCCTTTTAGAGAGGGCTTATTCGAAGCTTCCGAAGGAATTCGAGGGGTTCGGGAAGAACGGCTTGAAACCAGCGGGAGGACCTCGTCACGGCGTCGTAAGACGTGAGGAGTTCCTTGTGCGTACAATCGGCAAAGCAACCGATACGCTGACGGTTTCGGAATGGTTCGCGATACCCGAGCAGTCGCTTCTTGAAGTATGTAACGGGGAGCTTTTCTACGACGGGGACGGGGCGTTTTCGCGTATCCGCGAACGGATCGGGACATTGCCAGAACCGATCCGGCTTAAGAAGCTTGCGGCCTGTCTTCTGATGATGTCGCAGACCGGCCAGTATAATTATCAGAGGCTGGTGGAGCGCGGCGACGAGCGCGGAGCGCAGCTTTGCCTGATCGAGTTTGAGAAGCAGGCGAGACACGCTGCGTTTCTGATCAACGGCCGCTATATGCCTTACTATAAGTGGAGCTACCGCGCGCTGTCCGAGCTGCCTGTACTGTCGGAACTTACGGACCGTCTGTACCGGCTGATCTCGACCGGAAACACACTCGCGGAGGCACCCGCGAAGCTGGAAACGGCCGAGGACATCGCGGCGCGGATCATCTGCGAACTGCAGGATCAGAACCTGACCGACGCGGTGTGCGCGGACCTGCAGAAGCACGCATTTTCCGTTAACGATCATATCGCGGACGGAACAATCCGGAATATGGATATTTTCGCGGCGCTGTAAGGCACACACGAAATCGCATAATTTAAGGCGCTTCGGAGAGTGTTCTCCGGGGCGCCTATTTATTTACTCCATGATATATTCGTACCAGTCGCGCAAATACTCGCCGACGGCTTCGCGGTCGAGTTCGCGCTTTTCGAAGAAGGTCAGATTATCGCCGGGACGGAAGCGGAACACAGGTCCGATCCGTTCCTGCAGCTGCGGCAGGAAACTGCCGCTTTTCTGCTGTCTTGCGGTCTCACGCGTGGCAGGCTTCCGGTACTCCTTCTCAACGAACGAGGCAAGACTCTTATGAACCGCCTTGTTCTCATAAGGCAGGTAGTAATAGTCCTTGTAATTCGGAAAATAGAAATATGCGTTCATGCTGTAAACTGGCAGCGAAAGCCGCACTGTATTGCCGGAAAGCAGAAGGTCGGCGAAATAACCGTCCGGAGCATCATCGGGAAGCTGCACGTCATCAGCAGATGCGGAGCAATCCGCCCCGTCGGAAGCCTTCGGAAGCACACAGTCCGCCGGTACATCCGGCAGCGGACACACCTTTCGGACAGCCTTGGGAAACGCGTACGGAAGCGTCGCCGTGAAGGTCACATACCCGTTCGATTCGGTCTGCGAAACATCCGTAAACGGGACGCTGTCGAACAGGCAGTACGGAAGGAGAGAAGGGAGCTTCGCGAGCCCCAGGATATCATCGTGGTTATGTAAAAGAAGAGCGTCTGAAAGTTCCTCCGCGCGGGCGGTGTCGAAGCGGCATCTCGCGACATATTCGGAATAGAACGACACGAGCGTCCCGCCGTCATACGGATCAGTACGTTCAAAGCCGGCGGGAACCTCTAAGGACGGCTGCTTACGGTTCGTAAGACCGAACAGCGTCTTACAGGCGGAAAGCCGACGGTACAGGTCAACAGTCTGGTCCTTTTCGGGAATCGTATACGAAAGTTTGTGACGGTGAAGACGCGCGGTCACAAACGGAATATCAAAAGTCGAACCGTTATAATGCACAAGCACGCAGTCATCCGTGAGCGCCTCGCAGAAGGCGGTGAGAACGGCGGGCTCTTCGTCCGCGTTTTCCGCGAACCATTGGCGGAAGCGGACGCCTTCGGGCGTTTCAACCAGGCACCCGATCAGATAGATATAGCAGGAGAGCGGTGACAGACCGGTCGTCTCGATATCGAAAAAGAACGGTCTGCGGCCGTTAAGAAGCGCCCCGCAGCCTTCGGTGTCCGAAAGGCATCTGAGGGCGGTTGGAATTTCAAAATCCGGCAGAATCCGGTCAATGGTTTTCATGGGTGCCTCCGAAGGGGTATCATCGCTACGGATTATAGCATTTTTTTGCAAAAAAGTGAAGAATTTATAGTGTATTTCCGCGGAAAATGTGGTACAATAACGCTATATATGGTATTTTCCGCCGGAATGGGACACAAAGAATCGGCGGGACGGCGGAACCGAAGAGGGATTCCGCCCGAAAAGGAGCACGAATGATTGCATTTTTGCACGGAGAATTGTACGGAACAACCGAGAATTCCGCGATTGTGGAATGCGCCGGAGTAGGTTATGAGGCAGTGATGCCGCAGACCGACCTCGAGAAGCTTTCCGTTCCGGGAGAGACGGTGACGATATTTACCTATCTGAATGTCAACGAGAACACGGGCGTGAACCTGTTCGGCTTTCTTTCGAAAGAGGATCTGAGACTCTTTAAGATGCTGATCACGGTGAGCGGCGTGGGTCCGAAGGTGGCGGTGGCCATTCTTTCGGTCATGTCGTCGACAGAGCTCTGCAGAGCCATCTTTACGGACAACGCGAAGGCAATCGCTAAGACCCCCGGCGTGGGTCCGAAGCTCGCGGGCAAGATCATCCTTGAGCTGAAGGATAAGATCCATCCGGAGGAGCTGGTGCTCGGCGCGGAGACCGAAGAGGCTCCGAAGCAGATCGACAGCGCGGAAGCCGACGAGGCGATCGCGGGACTTACCGCACTCGGTTACTCGAGAAAGGATGCCGAGAAGGCGGTCAAGAAGGCCGGCAGGGAAGGCATGAGCGCGGAGGAAATCCTCGACGCGGCATTCCGGTTCCTGTAAGGAGAAGGCAGGAAAAGAAAGCGTCTTTCCGATTGCGCGGAAGGACGATCATCGTATAGACGGAGCGGCATTATGGCGAAGAGAATCATTACGACGGAGAAGATGAGCGAAGACATGCGGATCGAGAGCTCGCTTCGTCCGCAATATCTTCGGGACTATATCGGTCAGGAGAAATTAAAATCGACCCTGAATGTGTATATCGAGGCGGCGAAGAAGCGCGGCGAGACTCTGGATCATGTGCTTTTCTTCGGACCTCCCGGACTCGGCAAGACAACGCTTGCCAATATTATCGCCAATGAGATGGGCGTGGATATCAAGACGACGAGCGGACCGGCGATCGAGAAGCCGGGCGACATCGTCGCGATCATAAAGGGACTGCGCGAAGGCGATATCCTTTTCATCGATGAGATCCACCGCCTGAACCGCCAGGTGGAAGAGGTGCTGTACTCCGCGATGGAGGACTTCTTCATCGACGTGGTGATCGGCACGGGCGGAACCAACGCGAAATCGATGCATATCAAACTTCCGAAATTCACGCTGATCGGAGCAACAACGCGTGCGGGCATGCTGACCGCGCCGCTTCGCGACCGTTTCGGTGTCGTAAGCCGGATGGATTTTTATAACGAGAAGGAACTGAAGACCATCATCATGAATTCGGCCCGGAAACTCGGCGTTCCGATCGATGATGAGGGCGCGACGGAGCTTGCCCGCCGCTCGAGAGGAACCCCGCGTCTTGCGAACCGCTTCTTAAAGCGTGTGCGTGACTTTGCGCAGGTTACCGGAGACGGGCACATTGACGGCGAGATCGCGAGATACGCGCTTGACCTGCTGGAGGTCGACCGGATCGGTCTTGACCATATCGACCGGGCCATCCTTCTTACGATGATCGAGAAATTCGCCGGCGGACCGGTCGGAACCGGAGCCGTTGCGACAACGATCGGCGAGGACCAGGGTACGATCGAGGATGTGTACGAGCCTTACCTTGTACAGATCGGGTTCATCCTCCGTACGCCGCGGGGACGTGTCGTGGCGAAGGAAGCGTATGAGCACCTGGGCATTCCATTTGTCGAAAAGAACAGTAAAGAGTGAGGCTGCCCGGTAAGAGGACGGGTGAAAGGAATACGAAACGAGCCGTTCCGCGAGGGGACGGGGAATATAAAACTATCCCGGAGGTCACTATGAACAACCGTACAGAAACTGAGGTCATCATCAACGGTAAGCAGTACAGTATTATCGGTTATGAAAGCGAAGAGTACCTGCAGCGCGTAGCATCGTACATCAACAGCAAATACGCCGAGATGCGTTCCCAGAAATGGTATAAGGATATGAATCCCGACATGCGTGCGGTTGTGATGCAGATCAATCTTGCCGACGATTACTTCAAGCTGAAGCAGCAGCTCACCGACCTGACCGATGAGACGGAGGACCGCGACAACGAGATCTACAAACTGAAGCATGATCTGATCGCCGCGCAGGGCGACATTCAGGAACTGCAGCGCAAGATTGAGAAGCTTCAGCAGGCTAATCTGGAAGAACAGAAGAAGTCGGTACGCCTGGAGACCGAATTGAATGGATACAAGAAGAAATATCACTAAAGTCGAACTGCTTGCGCCGGCCGGATCGGCGGAGACGCTTCAGGCCGTTATCGAGGCGGGAGCGGATGCCGTCTATATCGGCGGTTCCCGATTCGGTGCGAGAGCTTATGCGGACAATCCCGGGGAGGACAGTCTTCTTCGGGCGATTGACTATGCGCATCTGCGGGGGGCGCGCGTGTATCTGACCGTCAACACACTGCTGACGGACCGCGAGACGGCGGATCTTTTTGAATATATTAACCCTTATTATATGGCCGGACTGGATGCCGTGATCGTACAGGATCTCGGTGTCCTGTCCTTTTTGCGTTCGTGCTTCCCGAAGCTGCCGATACACATCAGTACGCAGATGACGATCACGGATGCGATGAGCGCGGAACTTTTTGACGAAGGCGTGACGCGGATCGTTCCCGCGAGAGAACTGAGCCTTGGCGAGATCAGGAGCATGCGCGAGCGGTGCGGGAAGGAACTGGAGATCTTCGCGCACGGAGCACTTTGCTACTGTTATTCGGGGCAGTGTCTGATGTCGTCGCTGATCGGCGGGCGGAGCGGCAACCGCGGCCGGTGCGCGCAGCCGTGCCGGAAGCGTTATACCTACGAAGAGGAAGGCGTGCGCCGCTACGGATATCTGCTGAGCCCGAAGGACCAGTGTCTGCTTCCGAAGCTGCATGAGCTTCTGGAGACCGGGATCCATTCTCTTAAGCTTGAGGGACGCATGAAGAGCCTTGCCTATGCGGCGGGCGTGACGGCAATCTACCGCAAATGGATCGACCGTTTCTACGAACTCGGCGGAGCGGAATACCGCGAATACCTGAAGCGGAACGCGTCCGAGATGCAGGCGGACGTGGAAATGCTAGCAGAGCTCTTTAACCGCGGCGGATTCTGCGAAGGTTATGTGTTCGGGCAGAAAGGACCCGAAATGATCTGCGCGAAGCGTCCGAACCATTCGGGCGTATTGGTCGGTACGGCAAATGTGCGGAGAGAAGCGGTACGGTATGACCGTGGCGGACGGTTTAACGACCGGCGGGCGGAACACGGACGGAATGATGACCGTTTCCGGAAGAATCCCGCGCAGGGCGAGAGACTTGTCGCGGTGCCTTCGTTTACCGGAAAGATCGGTCCCGGGGAAGTGCTCGAGTTCCGTACGGCGGACGAGCGGTATGTGTGCGGCGAATGGACGACGCCGCAGGATATGAGCGGATACCGGATTCCTCCGGTGCCGGTTGTGTGGAGAAAAGAATTCGGGCGCATGCCCGATGACCTTAAACTGAATATATGGCGCATGAAGAAGGAGCCGCTCTTAAAGGAACTTGACGAGCGGTACGGAAAGAACCGTAAGCCGGTTAGCGTGATGGGAAGTTTCTTTGCGGAAGCCGGAGAAGAGAGTATTCTTTCCGTATGGACGCCGGACGGGAATGCGTCCGTGACGGTCCGCGGGGAGATTCCGCAGGCGGCGGAGCATATGCCGACCGACGAGGAGACGGCGAAGGCAAAGCTGATGCAGACGGGGCATTCGGACTTCGCATTTGCCTCACTCGATGTGCATGTCGGGGAAGGACTGTTCCTTCCGGTCGCCGGACTGAAGCAGCTGCGAAGAGACGCGCTTACGAAACTCGAGGAAGAGCTTCTGAAGGCGTTCCGAAGAGAAGCGGGCGTGAAGGAAGCGACCACAGGCAGTGACGGAACGCGTAACGGGAAAGTACGCGCGGCAAACCGCAGTGAGGGACCGGAGGATGCGGCGCAGAGCTGTGAGAAATCGTCCCGACGCGTAACCGTAAGCGTTATGACCGCGGAACAGGCGGCGGCAGCCGTAACCGCGGACAGTGTGACCGATCTCTATATCGACATGGAAGGCGAATACGAAGCATGCCTTAAGGTGCCGTGCGGCCTGCCGCGTTACATAATGCTTCCGCGGGCGCTCAAAGGAGAAAAACTCCGCAGGGCCTGTGAGAAGGCGGAGCGTCTTACAAAGGAATATAACCTGACAGGTGTTGTCGTACGGACGATGGACGAACTTGCGTACTTCCGCGGGAAGGATATCCCTATGGAAGCGGACAAGACCTTGTATTGCCATAATTCTACTTCGGTAGAATACTTGCTCGGAAAGGGCGTTTCGGCAGTCACTCTGTCGGAGGAACTGCGGAAAGACGAGATTCCGGAGGCACCGGCCGCGCTGCTGACCGTATACGGCCGTTCGGTCATGATGGTGTCCGAGCAGTGCTTAAGAAAGACGACCGGTCTGTGCGGACAGGGCAGTGTACGGCAGGGTGTTCTTACGGACGGTGAAGGGGAACATTTTCCGGCAAAGGCAGTATGTGATTATTGCCACGGACTCATTTATAACGCGCATATCTTTTCGCTGCTTTCGTGTTTCCGCGAGGTACCCGTAACGCGGACCGGAGGAATCCGGCTTGATTTTACGCTTGAAAGCGGGGCGGAGACCGAAGCGGTATTACTGGATCTGAAGACGGCCCTCAGCGGCGGGCAGCCCGCGCAGGGGCAGGGATATACGAAAGGAAGCTGGAACCGCGGTACGGAATAAGCGCGTGACAGAGTGCCGCGGAAGGAACGCGGCAGCTGCGGACCGGAAAGCCGGGGACCGTAAAACTGCGGACCGGAAAGCCGCAGAGCAATTTACAGAAAGGCTGAGACATGAAGAAAGGCATTATCATCATAATTCTTTCCTGCATTCTTCTCGCGCTGGCGGGTCTGTGCTGTTACCGGGCCATGAACGAGGAGGAACCGGCGAAGAAGGGCGAAGTGCGGATTCCGCCGACACCGGCACCGACACCTACGCCCACACCGTCGCCCACACCGAGTCCGACGCCTACACCGACGCCGACGCCGAGCCCTACACCGACACCGACGCCGCGTGACGTGTGGAACGAAGCGCTTCCGGGCGTGAATGACGTCGAATCCTACACGGTAACCTACGAGGAAACGTGGAGCCGCTATGACACCTGCTGGGAGATTACAAAGGACAGCCGCGGCAGCATGAGCATCGCGTACACCGGCTACAGCCCGTTCTCGGGACTGACGACCGACCGGATGGAGCTGATGCGTTTCGTGAACGGCTGGGCATACCTCAATGTGAAGCAGACGCTTGAATATTTCGGCGAGGATCCCGCCTCCATGGGCATTACAACCGACGGCTGGCTCCGCCTTCAGCAGCCCGCGGAATTCTATACCTCGGTGCTTGATCTGAAGAGTTTCTTCCTGCTTTACGTTGATACGCTTTCGGACGAGTTCGGCGGAATGGATTTTACGGACACCGGCGATACGTTTGTGAAAGAAGTAACCCTCGCGGAAATGTATCAGATACTCCGCGACACCGAGACCAATATGGATAATACCTGGGTGCCTCCGATCCGCTCTATGATCAAGGGCATCAAATGGAAGGACTACGAGCGCAAACTGTTCTCGACGCATGAGAAGGACATCTTAAAGGCTTTGTCGCAGGCCGGCATCGCCGAATGGCAGGGCAAGCTTCTTTTGAAGGGGGCCAATGCGTTCAGCACTTCGGTCATCGTGTACGCCTATGAGCAGTACCTCGGAGACGTCAAATCCGACGAAGACCGTCTGATGCGGAGCACGACTTCGGGACTTCAGATTTATCTCGGTTCGACCGGCACGGGAACCGTTGAGATCGACACGAAGGACGGCTGTGTCCTCGACTACCGGATGACCGGAGCGAGCGGCGAAAAAGCTGAGCGGAGACTGACATTCCGGAAGTTCGACGGAAGTATTGAGAATCCGAAGAACCTGGTCGATATCAGTGTGTTCGGACCGCTTCTGAAGGACGTCCTGTCATCCATCCTGTAGCGGGCGGATTGAAAATCGGGTATTGCACTTATGTCACTTTTTTAGTATACTGGTACCAATATGTGACACACCAATGACAGGGGGTCTTCTATATGATGGAAGCTACGAGCTGCGGTGGTGTTGTTATTTTCAGAGGAAAGATATTATTACTGTATAAGAACTACAGGCATAAGTACGAAGGCTGGGTACTCCCAAAAGGAACCGTAGAGGAAGGCGAGGATTTTAAGGAAACCGCTCTGCGCGAAGTGAAAGAGGAGTCCGGTGCGGATGCCCGCATCATCAAATACGTCGGCAAGAGCCAGTATACCTTCAGTACGCCTGCGGATACGGTAATGAAGGACGTTCATTGGTACCTTATGATGTCGGACAACTATTATAGCAAACCACAGCGCGAGGAATTCTTTGTGGACTCCGGGTATTACAAATACCATGAAGCATATCATTTGCTGAAGTTCTCCAACGAGAAGCAGATACTGGAAAAGGCATACAACGAGTATCTGGAACTGAAGAAGAACAATTTATGGGGTTCCCGCAAGTATTTCTGAAAAGACGTAAAGGACTGCACCAGCGGTCCTTTTGTTTTAGAAAGGCAAGAGCATGTTTAACAAATGCATGGAAATCTACAAAAAACATAAGGAAATTATTCTGTATGCTATCTTCGGCGGGTTAACGACGCTTGTAAACTGGGCCGTGACGTTCGGCATCCTGAAAGTCACCGAATGGCCGGCCAAGGGAATCAAGTTTACGATTACCAATATGATTGCCTGGGTATGCGCCGTGGCATTTGCCTATGTGACAAGCCATCTGTTCGTCTTTGAAAACAAGGCGCACGGAGCAAAGGGAATCGCTGCGGAGGCATCCAAATTTCTCGGTTCCCGAATCTTCACGGGAATCATCGAAATGCTGCTTCCGACCGGCCTTGTTGCCATCGGCATCACAGGCTCGTTCCTTTCCTTTGAAAGCTTCTGGTCGAAGGCAATCACAGGCGTTGTCGTGATCATCCTGAACTATGTCCTGAGCAAACTCTTCGTATTCCGGAAGGAAAAGGAAGAAGAAAATGCATCTGTCGACGAGGCAGACACAGAAACAGTAGAATAAGCTTCGGCGCGCCCGGGAGCAGGTGTGAGAGGAATTCAGTTTTCGGGTCACACCTGCTCCCGAGGCAGCCGAAGCGTAGATACAGAAACTATCTGCCTTGTCGGCAGACGGAAAGGAACAGATTATGTTTGAAATCGGCAGAACTGTCGTACTGAAGAAGGGCGATGGCCGCTCCCTGAAGGCCGGCGGCCTCTGGGTTTATGACAATGAAATCGCGTCGGTGATCGGAAGCGGAGAGAACGGGTGTCTCGTCCGCGTCAACGATTTCGACGGTTACCCGATGGGCGTCGGGTTTATCAACGATAACAGCAAGATCCGCGTCCGCATGCTCACGAGACGCAGGGACACCGAGGTGAACGAGGAGTTCCTCCGGATGCGCGTGCGTGCCGCGTGGGAGTACCGCAAGAAGACCGTCGACACATCGAGCTGCCGGCTGATCTTCGGCGAGGCTGACTGGCTTCCCGGACTGACCGTGGACAAATACGAAGACGTCCTCGTTGCGGAGTCTCTCGCCCTCGGTATGGACCGCATGAAGAAGGTCGTACTGGACCTTCTGTGTGAAGAACTTTCGAAGGACGGAATCAAGATCCGCGGCATCTATGAACGGAGCGACGCGAAGGTGCGCGAGCTCGAAGGAATGGAGCGCGTAAAGGGCTTCCTTTCGGAGCCTTTCGATACGACCGTGACGATTACGGAGAACGGTGTCCGTTACGAAGTTGACGTGCTGAACGGACAGAAGACCGGTTTCTTTTTAGACCAGAAATATAACCGGAAAGCGATGCAGGGGCTCTGCAAAGGATCAACGGTGCTCGACTGCTTCACGCATACCGGCTCATTTGCCTTGAACGCCGGCTACGCGGGTGCGGCGGACGTGCTCGGTGTGGACGCGAGCGAGACGGCCATACGCCAGGCAGAACGGAATGCCGCGCTGAACGGCCTTTCCGACAGGGTGCATTTTATGGTTGCGGACGTGCTTGACCTGCTGCCGAAATTCGCGGAGGAGGGACGCCGATTCGATGTTGTCATCCTCGACCCGCCGGCGTTTACGAAGTCGCGCGAGGCAACGAAGAACGCGATCAAAGGCTACCGCGAGATTAATATGCGCGGGCTTCGTCTGGTGAAGGACGGCGGGTATTTCGCGACCTGCTCGTGCTCGCATTTCATGACGCAGGAGCTGCTCCGCGAGACGATCGCGCAGGCGGCGCAGAGCGTTCATAAGCGTCTCCGCCAGGTGGAATTCCGCACGCAGGCACCGGATCATCCGATTCTGTGGAGCGCGGAGGAGTCGTATTATCTGAAGTTTTTCATCTTCCAGGTTTGTGAAGAGAAGTAACACATTTTCATCATGGCGGTTCACCGTCAGATACGAAAGGAGCACACATGAAAGAATACATCAAGGGCGCAAACCCGTATATGCCTCTCTGGGAGCATGTTCCGGACGGAGAACCGAGAGTCTTCGAGCACAACGGCGAGAAGCGCGTGTATGTGTACGGCTCGCATGACATCGAGCGGACACAGTACTGCGGACGCAACTATGTCGTATGGTCGGCGCCCGTTACGGACCTTACCGACTGGACCTGCCACGGTGTGGCTTACGAGACGCACTATGATTCGATCCTCTACGCGCCCGATGTTGTCAAGAAGGACGGACGCTATTACATGTATGCCGCGGAGCGCTGCGGCAGCCTTGTCGTGGTGGCTTCTTCGGATACCCCGTGGGGACCTTTCGAGAATCCCGTTGAGACGAAGCTCGGTTTCGATCCGGGCGTTCTTGTCGATGACGACGGGCAGGTTTACGCCTACTGGGGCGGATGCGCGGCGCCCTGTTATATCGCGCGTTTGAAGGACGACATGGCGACCATCGATGAGTCGACGCTCGTTTCGAATCCGCTCGGTCATTCGACCTGTCCCTGGAACCCGGTGGACGACGGTCATATCGACCTGATCGACGCTTTCTTCGAAGCATCGAGCCCCCGCAAAGTCCTCGGCAAATACGTCTACATCTATTCCAAACGCTATGAAAAGCCGGTTCCGGAGCTCGGCGTTACGCCTCCGAACAACGGCTTTCTTTCCTATCGCTTCGCGGACAGTCCGTTCGGGCCGTTCCGTGAGGGCGGCGACATCAGCTTCAACGGAGGCGAGATCCTGAAGGATTCCGAAAGCCGCGGAACGATGACTTACCAGTGGGGCAACAATCACGGCTCCATTATGGAAGTCGGCGGCAAATGGTACATTTTCTATCATCGCCAGACCGGCGTCAACGAGTACTCACGTCAGGCTATGTTGGAGCCTGTTGACGTGGCGATGGGCATGGACGGCAAGCTGTACATCGGCGACGTGCGATACCTTGACGGCGAGCCGGTTTCCTCAAAGCCGGTGGAGATGACCTCGCAGGGACCGCACATCAACGGTCTTGACGCGCGCAAATGGATCTCCGCGGGTTACGCCTGTCACATCTTCGGAAGCAGGACAAGAGCGTATGTGGAGCCCGGATACGAACAGATCGACACGATCTCCACGCCGGTTGTCAATATGAGCTCGGGAACGACGGTAGGCTTCCGGTATCTGCAGTTCGGCGCGAACACGCCGGAAAATGTCACGGTCGTACTCCGTGAGCACAAGCCGCTCCGTGTTCTGGTCCGCATCGACTCGTACCGCGGACGCATTGTGTCGGAGTTGAAGTTTAATGAGGCTGAGTGCGAGAAGACCGCTTCCCTTAACACCGGCATCATCGGAAAGCACGCGGTGTACTTTGAATTTGTCTCGGACGAAGAGGGTGCGGTTGCGGCCTTCGACCGGTTCACATTTGACTGAGCGGAAGGCAGTGACAGAAGAATAATCGGCGAAGAGCGGAAACGGGGCGGAAGTCCCGTTTCTTTTCTGTTTATGACGGAAGGGCGGAAAGGGGCCTTTCACACCCGCCGTATCCCGCAAAATGCACAAAAACTTTTCCGAAAGCGAAATAGATTTATGTTGTAATGTGCCTTCAAAAATTGTATAGTATATCGTGGTGGTTTATTTTCTTCACAGAGAGGAATTTATATGAGTAATTGTGCGATTGTAGGTATCAACTGGGGCGACGAAGGAAAGGGCCGTATGGTCGACCTTCTGACTGAGCGTTATGACTATGTTATCCGCTATCAGGGCGGCGGCAATGCCGGACATACGGTAGTCAACGAGTACGGAAAGTTTGCCCTCCATCTGCTTCCTTCGGGAATCTTCCGCAAGGGTGTTGTGAACATCCTCGGAAACGGTGTTGCACTCGATCTTGAGAATCTGTATTCGGAAATGCAGACGGTTATCAGCCAGGGTGTTTCAATCACTCCCGAGAACCTGAAGATCAGCGAGCGTGCGTCACTTGTTCTGCCTTGGCACCGTCTCCTCGACGGTCTTGAGGAAGCGCGTCTTGCGGACAAGAAGTACGGCTCCACGAAGCAGGGCATCGCACCTTTCTATTCGGACAAATACCAGAAGAAGACGATTCTCGCGGGCGAGCTTTTCTACCCCGAGAAACTCGATGAGCATATTAAGGACCTGCTGACATGGAAGAACCTGACGCTGACCGGCGTTTACGGCGCGGAGCCGGTAACGTACGAGTCGCTGAAGGCATGGTTCACGGAGTACGGCGAGAAGTTCCGTCCGTTCATCTGCGACACCGGCAAGGTTCTGAAGAAGGCGGCAAAGGAAGGCAAGAGCATCCTCTTTGAGGCACAGCTCGGTTCCCTTCGCGACCTTGACTACGGCATCTATCCTTACACCACTTCCTCCAACGCGATCGCTGCTTACGCTCCGGTCGGTTCCGGACTTCCGAGCGCGAAGGTGGATGAGATTATCGGTGTTGTAAAGGCTTACTCCACCTGCGTCGGAGAAGGCCCATTTGTCTGCGAGTGGTTCGGCGAGGAAGCGGACAAGCTTCGTGAAGCCGGCGGAGAGTACGGCGCCAAGACAGGCCGTCCGAGAAGAGTAGGACCGATCGATATCGTGGCAACCCGCTACGGCGTGGAGTGCCAGGGCGCAACCGGCATCGCTCTTACGAAGATGGATGTTATGAGCTACATGGACCGTATTCCGATCTGCGCGCATTATGAGCTGAACGGCGAGATCATTGATGATTTTCCGTTCCCGGCAGCACTGGAGTCCTGCAGACCCGTGATTGAATATATGGACGGATGGCAGTGTGATATCAGCGGCGTACGCCGCTGGGAGGATCTTCCGGTCAACGCGCAGAAGTACGTTGAGTACATTGAGAAGGAGATCGGCTGCTTCATCAAGTACGTTTCGGTAGGACCGGAGCGTGACGCATACATTGAAAGAGTTCCGAAGGGAGATAAGAACGTGAAAGAGTATACCCCTGTTAAAGAAGGAAAGGTCCGCGAGATATACGATATCGGCGACAACATGATCCTTGTTGCGACCGACCGTATCAGCTGCTTTGACGTTATCCTGAACAACACCGTTACGAAGAAGGGAACCGTTCTGACACAGATGTCCAAGTTCTGGTTCGACTTCACGAAGGACGTTGTAAAGAACCATATGATTTCCGTTGACGTTAAGGATATGCCTGAGTACTTCCGTCAGCCTAAGTTCGACGGCAACAGCATGCTCGTTAAGAAGCTCACGATGCTTCCCGTAGAGTGCATCGTCCGCGGCTACATCACCGGCTCCGGCTGGAAGAGCTATCAGGAGAACGGTACCGTATGCGGCATCAAGCTTCCGGAAGGCCTTCAGGAGTCCCAGAAGCTGCCTGAGCCCATCTACACGCCTTCCACGAAGGCCGAGATCGGCGACCATGACGAGAACATCTCCTTTGAGCAGTCAATCGATTACCTCGAGGAGCGCTTCCCGGGCAAGGGTCTTGAGTATGCTACAAAGCTTCGTGATTACACGATCGCGATTTATAAGAAGTGCGCGGATTACGCGCTGACAAAGGGCATCATCATTGCCGATACGAAGTTTGAGTTCGGTCTTGATGAGAACGGCGAGATCGTTGTCGGCGACGAGATGCTGACTCCCGATTCGTCCCGTTTCTGGCCTCTTGCAAGTTATGAGGTAGGACATGCGGAGCCGTCTTACGATAAGCAGTTCGCACGCGACTGGCTCAAAGCCAACCCGCATGACGACTGGACGCTTCCGCAGGAAGTCGTTGACAAGACGATTGCCATCTATCTGGAAGGCTATGAGAAACTGACAGGCAAGAAGCTTAGCTAAATAACAGAGCATTTAGGATGAGGATTCTGCTTGCGGAGTCCTCATTCGTATTTTCCGTAACGGACCGCGATGCGCGGTACCCGGGAGATGAAATAAACACGTAAGGAGACCGATTATGAGCGACACCAACCGTTATGTAAGCCCTTTCTCGGAGCGGTATGCTTCCGCGGAGATGCAGTATATTTTCAGCCAGGACAAGAAGTTCTCCACATGGAGAAAACTTTGGATCGCCCTCGCGGAGACCGAGATGGAGCTCGGCCTTTCCCAGGACGGCAAGCCGGTCATCACACAGGAGATGATCGACGAGATGAAGGCACATGTCGATGACATTGATTACGCCGTGGCAAAGGAGCGCGAGAAGCTTGTGCGCCATGATGTTATGAGCCACGTTTACACATACGGACTTAAGTGCCCGAAGGCTGCAGGTATTATCCACCTCGGCGCTACAAGCTGCTATGTCGGCGACAACACCGACATCATTGTAATGCGTGACGCGCTGAAGCTCGTACGCAGCAAGCTTGTGAACGTAATCGCCAAGCTGTCCGCTTTCGCAGACAAATATAAGAGCCTTCCGACGCTCGCATTTACCCACTTCCAGCCCGCACAGCCGACCACGGTCGGTAAA
>JAGADM010000081.1 GCA_017613595.1 Lachnospiraceae bacterium
ACCGATTGAATACTTCGTCCTGCTAAAACCCGTGAAACTATCTCGAGTTTTGCTTCAGGCGTCCATTTCTTATTAGTTCCTGTGTGCTTGAGAACTTCGGGACCATTGCTTTCCTCAAGCCGAGCCCACCGTCGCACCATTCTGTGAAAATTCTCGGGATCCTTAATCCCTTCCGGCGTCTCAAGCCACTGACCTTGACGATACAACTCAACACATTTTCTTTTAAACTTGTAGCTATAACGCATGAAAATACCCTCCTTACTGGTTGTCCAGTAAAGAGGGTACATATCATATCCGTCGGGTCTTTTCCATTTTTCCTTACTTTGCTGCCGTTACCGTATCCAGCGCTTTTCTCAGGCATTCAGCCATCTTTTGGATATGGCACTCTTCCACGATCAACGGCGGAACAAAACGGATAATGTTCGTACCCGCGCTGATCAGAATGCATTTGTTCGCAATGACTTCCTTCACAATCGGACCCGCGGGAATGCTGAACTCAAGCCCCTGCATCAGTCCGAGGCCTCTGTGACCGGTAACAACCGGATAATCGGCTTTAATTGCCTCAAGCTCATCCCAGAGAACCTTTGCAATCTTATTCACATGGTCCAGGATCTTCGTTTCCTCAAACATGCCGAATACGGTCTCTACGGCCTTACATACGAACGGATTGCCGCCGTAGGTCGATCCGTGATCGCCGGGAACCATCGCGGAAGCAACCTTCTCAACAGCGGCAAAACAGCC
This sequence comes from Lachnospiraceae bacterium, assembly GCA_017613595.1. Next base: position 742 of record JAGADM010000081.1, read on the forward strand.
GACCGGAACACCGCAGCCGAGAGCCTTTGCGCTCGTTACGATATCGGGCTGCACGCCGTACTGCTGGTAAGCGAACATCGTACCGGTACGTCCCATGCCGCACTGGATCTCGTCAAGAATCAGCACGATGTCCTTTTCCTTACAGAGCGCAGCAATCTTCTTAAGAAACTCAGGGTCAGCCGGATAGATTCCACCCTCACCCTGCACGGTCTCCATTATAATGGCAGCAGTCTTATCATTTACCTTCGAAAGAACGTCTTCGTAATCATTGAATTCGGCAAATACGACGCCTCCGATCAGCGGTTCAAAAGCCTCACGGTAAGCTTTCTTGCCGGTTACCGAAACCGCGCCCATGCTCCGTCCGTGGAACGAATGATCCATCGCGATCACAATGCTGTCGGCAACGCCGTGCTTCTGATAATAGTATTTTCTGGCAAGTTTCAAAGCGCCTTCAATCGCTTCGGTACCGCTGTTCGTGAAGAATACGCGGTCCATGCCGGAAGCCTTGCAGAAAAGCTCGGCTGCCTTAATGGAAGGCTCGTTATAGTAAAGGTTCGAGGTATGAACCAGCTTATCGATCTGCGACTTTAACGCGTCATTATACGTCTTATTGTTGTAGCCGAACGCGCATACCGCGATACCGGCGGCAAAGTCCAGATATTCGGTCCCGTCAATATCGTAAAGATACATTCCGTCGCCGTGATCCAGTACCATATCGAACCGGTTATAGGTATGTAACAGAACGGACTCACCGAGTCCTGTCAATTCCTTCTTGTCCATGCTTAATCCTCCATCCGGTTAACGATCGCGGTTCCGACACCCTTCTGGGTGAAGAACTCAAGAAGCAGGCAGTGCGCCTTACGTCCGTCCAGAATATGCACTCTCGAAACGCCGCTCTTAACGGCATCGATGCAGTTACGGAGTTTCGGAATCATACCGCCGCCGACATAACCGTCTGAGATCAGCTGCTCGGCGTCCTCAAGCGTAAGAACCGAGAACAAAGTGGACGGATCTTTCGGGTCCTTGCATACGCCTTCGATATCCGAAAGGAACGCAAGCTTTTCCGCGCCGAGAGCCTCTGCGATCGCGCAGGCTGCGTCGTCCGCGTTGATATTATATGCCTGATAATCATCATCCATACCGATCGGCGCGATAACCGGAACATATCCGTTCTCAATCAGCGTGTCGATGATCTTAGTGTCTACATGCGTGATATTTCCGACAAATCCGATATCACGGCCGTCCGCCAGCTTCTTATCTACGCGGAGCATTCCGCCGTCCTTACCGGTAAGACCGACAGCCTTTACGCCGCTCTTCTCAAGGAACTGTACAAGACTCTTGTTAACCTTATTGAGTACCATCTCGGCAACGCCCATCGTCTCAAGGTCGGTTACGCGAAGTCCGTTTACGAATTCCGGCTCCTTGCCCATCATGGAAACCCACTTCGAGATTTCCTTGCCGCCGCCGTGAACGATTACGGGATGCATGCCGACCAGCTTTAAAAGGGCAACATCCTGGATAACGTTCATCTTCAGCTCGTCATCGAGCATGGCGCTTCCGCCGTACTTAACGACAACGATCTTGTTATAAAACTTCCGGATATACGGCAACGCCTCGATCAGCGTCTGCGCTTTATTGATTGCGATATCAACCGACTTGTTCTCATTCATTGTGTTCACCATTTTCCTTCATTCGTATTAAGAACGGTAGTCTCCGTTAATCTTTACATAGTCATATGTGAGGTCGCAGCCCCATGCGGTCGCTCTCTCATAGCCGTCATGCAGGTCGACGATAAATTTCACGCGGTCCTGCGAAAGCATCTGCGTCGCGATCTCTTCGGAATAATCGATTGCCATGCCGTTCTTCACGATATCGAGGAAATCGTCCTCATGCTGGATTGAAATGTCAACCTTTTCCGGGTCAAAGTCCACTCCGGCATAGCCGAGCGCGCAGAGAACTCTTCCCCAGTTCGCGTCGCTTCCGAAGAAAGCGGCCTTCACAAGGTTTGAAGAAATAACGGAACGCGCAAGCACTCTCGCACCTTCTCTTGTCTTTGCATGGAATACCTTACAGGTAAGAAGCTTCGTAGCACCTTCGCCGTCATGCGCCATCTTCTTCGCAAGATCCTTGCATACGAGGAACAGCGCCTTTGCGAACTCTTCGTAAGCGGCATCCTTCTTCGTAATCTTCTTGTTGCCGGCAAGACCGTTCGCAAGAACGATGAAGGTATCATTGGTCGACGTATCACGGTCTACGGAAATCATGTTAAACGTATCGGTAACCGCGTCCGAAACCGCTTCCTGAAGAAGAGTCTCGTCAATGTTAACGTCGGTCGTTACAACGCTGAGCATTGTAGCCATATTCGGATGGATCATTCCGGAGCCCTTGCTCATACCGCCGAGAAGAACTCTCGTCTCGCCGATGAACATCTCGCAGGCAATCGTCTTAGATACCGTATCGGTCGTCATGATGGCTTCCGCGGCGTCCTTACCGGCCTGCTCGGAACCGTTCAGCATGGAAACGGCATCCTCAATTCCGCCCTTGATCTTATCCATCGGCATCGGCTGTCCGATAACGCCGGTCGAAGCGGTAAATACCTGCTCAGGCTTTATATAAAGAAGTTCAGCGGTCTTAGCGGCAAATTCGTAGTTGTCCTTCACTCCCTGCTCGCCCATGCACGCGTTGGCGATTCCGCTGTTCAGGATAACCGCATGCTTCGCGAGACCGTTCTTTAACAAAGCAATGTCCCAGTTGACCGGGGCTGCCTTTACACGGTTGGTTGTGAACGTTGCGCCTGCAACACAGGGCGCTTCACTGTATACAAGAGAGATATCCTTCTTATTCTTCTTACGGATACCTGCCATAACTCCGCTTGCCTGAAATCCCTGGGGAGTAGTAACGTTTCCGCTGAATTTTCTCATAACAACGTCCTTTCTTCATGCATTTATGCATCAAAACTGATATTTATTCATAATTATACACGTTTTATGCAGGAATGCAAGACTCATTTTAGATAAAAATAATCTTTTCCTTAATTAATGTTTTGTATAAATCGTTCATCGGAAGTCCCATGACGTTATAAAAGTCGCCGCGGATGCCGGAAATATGCCTTCCGAATATACCCTGGATGCCGTATGCTCCGGCCTTATCCATCGGGTCCCCGGTGGCAATGTATTCATCGATTTCCGCATCGGTCAGCTCATCAAATATCACATCGGTTTTCGTATGAAACGTAACGGTTCTCACATCCTTTCCGCGGACCTGCACGGTAACGCCCGTATATACGGCGCTGCGTTTTCCGGAAAGAAGCCGCAGCATGCGCTTCGCGTCCTCTTTGTCCTTCGGCTTTCCTAATACTTTGCCGCGGTAAGTAACAACCGTATCGGAGCCGATCACGACGCATCTCCTTTTCGATACGACAGCCTGCTCCGCCTTCCTTTTCGAAAGCATCTCCACCATGGCAGCAGGCGCAAGCCGTCCGACGTTCTCGTCGGCCTTGGAATCAACCACCTCAAACGTCAGTCCCATCAGTGACAGGATCTCGCTTCTGCGCGGTGATTTGCTTGCTAAATAGATGGTTTCCGTCTGTTTCATAGAAAGTCCCTTCCGTACCTGATTTCCTTAACGATTATAGGTGTTTCTGACGGAAAATGCAAGGCTCAGCGCCCGTTCTTTGGGCGGAATGGAAAATTTCATTTTCCGCTTGCATTCTCATACAAGTTGTTGTATATTTATGAATTGAAAGAAGCCGAACCGTAACGATCGGTTTTCATATAGTAAAGTTGGTGTTACCAAAACAGGAGGTCATTATGAAAGAGAAAGTCATTCTTGCCTACTCCGGCGGACTTGATACCACGGCTATTATCCCGTGGCTTAAGGAGAACTACGATTATGAAGTAATCTGCTGCTGCATCGACTGCGGTCAGGAAAGCGAACTTGACGGTCTTGAAGAGCGCGCTAAGTACTGCGGCGCCGAGAAGCTTTACATTCTCGATGTAAACGATGAGTTTGCCGAGGATTATATCGTTCCCTGTGTACAGGCCAATACCGTATACGAGAACAAGTACCTGCTCGGAACTTCGATGGCTCGTCCTCTGATCGCCAAGAAGCTCGTTGAGATTGCACGTAAGGAAGGCGCTACCGCTATCTGCCACGGCGCTACCGGTAAAGGAAACGATCAGGTTCGTTTTGAGCTCGGTATCAAAGCTCTCGCTCCCGATCTTAAGATCATCGCTGCATGGAGAAGCCCTTACTGGACCATGAGCTCCCGTGAGGAAGAGATTGAGTACTGCAAGCAGCACGGCATTGAGCTTCCGTTCAGCGCTGACAACTCTTACTCCCGTGACCGTAACCTGTGGCACATCAGCCATGAGGGTCTTGAGCTTGAGGATCCCGCTAACGCACCGAACTATGATCATCTTCTCGTTCTCGGCGTATCTCCCGAGAAGGCTCCCGACGAAGGCGAGTACGTTTCTCTTTCCTTTGAAAAGGGTGTTCCGGTTGCCATCAACGGCGTTAAGAAGAAAGTTGCCGACATCATTCGCGACCTCAATAAGATGGGCGGACGCAACGGTGTAGGCATTATCGATATCGTTGAGAACCGTGTTGTAGGAATGAAGTCCCGCGGCGTTTATGAGACCCCCGGCGGAACGATACTTATGGAAGCTCACCAGCAGCTCGAAGAACTTATCGCCGACCGCGATATGATGGCTTTCAAGAAGATCATCAGTAACCGTTTCGCAGACCTTGTTTACGAAGGAAAATGGTTCACTCCTCTCCGCGAATCCCTTCAGGCTTTCATTGAGAAGTCCCAGGAGTTCGTTACCGGTGAAGTTAAGATGAAGCTCTACAAGGGCAACATCATCAAGCAGGGAACCACTTCTCCTTACAGCCT
>JAGADM010000082.1 GCA_017613595.1 Lachnospiraceae bacterium
CTTCTATCCCGAGGATGAGTACGACCTTGCCGGCTTTGCCGTAGGTATCGTTGATGCGGACGACATCGTTTCCGGTGCCGACGTGAAGAAGGGCGATACGATCATCGGCATTGCTTCAAGCGGCATTCATAGTAACGGTTACTCCCTTGTCCGTAAGGTATTCGACCTTCGCGAACAGAGTCTGAACCGCTATTGCGAGTCTCTCGGCACGACGCTCGGCGAGGCTCTTCTGACGCCTACGAAGATTTACGTGAAGGCGCTTGCTTCCCTGAAGGAAGAGGGCGTTAAGGTGAAGGCCTGCAGCCACATCACGGGCGGCGGCTTCTACGAGAACATTCCGAGAATGCTTCCCGACGGCAAGCATGCGATGATCCGCAAGGACAGCTATGAAGTACCTCCGATTTTCGAACTGCTCCGTGTAAACGGCAGCATCGAGGAGAAGATGATGTATAACACCTACAATATGGGTATCGGCATGATGATCGCCGTAGATCCTTCGAAGGCAGATGCAGCGCTCAAGGCTCTTAAAAAGGCCGGCGAGACCGCTTACATTGTCGGTGAGATCACGGACGGCGAGAAGGGAATTACGATATGCTAAATACAGTCGTACTGGTGTCCGGCGGGGGAACAAACCTGCAGGCGATTATCGACGGTGTAAAGAACGGCACGATTACGAACACGAAGATTTGCGGCGTTATCAGCAACAAGCCCGATGCGTATGCTTTGACGCGGGCGGAGCAGAACGGGATTCCGGGTGTCTGCGTATCGCGGAAGGCTTATGAGACCCGTGCGGAGTTTGAAGACGCGTTGCTTGCTGCCGTGGACGGATTCAAGCCGGATCTTGTTGTTCTGGCGGGATTTCTGGTAATCCTTCCGGAGAAGATGACCGAGAAGTATTCTCACCGGATCATCAACATCCATCCGTCCCTGATTCCTTCCTTCTGCGGCGACGGATACTACGGACTTCATGTTCATGAAAAGGTACTGGCACGCGGCGTTAAGGTGACCGGCGCGACCGTGCACTTTGTGGATGCGGGAACGGATACCGGCCCGATTCTTTTACAGAAGGCAGTGGAGATTCTTCCGGGTGATACGCCCGAAGTTCTGCAGCGCCGTGTCATGGAGCAGGCGGAATGGATTATCCTTCCGAAGGCCATTGATGCAATCGCCAATGACCGCGTAAAGAAAGTAAACGGGACATTTTTCACGGAATAAAGGCTTTTGGGGAACAGCCTTGGGGGAATTGTTATGGGGTCAGTCAAAAAATGGTTTGCAAAACTCGATAAAAAGAGGCGTTATATTCTGATCGGTTCAATCGCGGGCGTTATTGTTATCGCCTGCGTATTGATTCTCGGCGGAGTTTTCCGAAAGAAGGACACCGGACCGAAGTATGAAATCCCCGAGGTCACGGACGGATATGTTCTGGTATTCCGTCTTGTTTCGGAATACGATGTCACGGACGGAGCCAAAACGGCGCGTACGCTTTGCGAATACGATGAACGCGGGAACATCCTTGTGAAGAAGGAAAAATACCGCCATTCCGGGTATGACGAATTTGACCGGGTTTCGGAGTATTCCTATGACGGCGAGGACAGACCGGTTCGGATTAAGACAACCTTTCCTTCGGGCGAGTTCAAGACGGAGGAAAGAAAATACAATGCAGGCGGGCAGCTGATCAGCTCGGAAACCACCTCCGGCACGGAGCTTCTCGAATCCTGCCGTTATCAGTACGATGAGGCCGGGAATCTGGCGTTAGAGGAACACTACGGCGCGGACGGAAAGCTTACGGAAAGCTATGCTTACGAAAGTGACGAGAACGGCTTCGTGGTTTTCATGGACCAGAAGAAGTATGAAGGCATTGAGCTGTGGAGTGAGATGATTGTGCGCTGGACACGCCGGGCGGACGGCAGTCTTGTGAAGGCCTCCTTCCTCGAGCGTGAGTACGACGTGAACGGTGTCTCCTCAGAAATAGAGCGGGAATATCTGTATGACGAGTCGGAAAAACTGATCGCCGAGTACCGCGTACACAACGGAATCAAGTTCGATGAAATCGAATACGAATGCACCTATGACGACAACGGAAGACTCAGGGAATACATGGGGCCAAGCGGCACAACGGATTACTATGAGTATGATAAAAAGGGCAGGGTCGTATCGATTGAGAGCTGGGATGCCACGATGCATTATGTGTACGATTCATACGGGAATGTAATTAAAGAGTATTTGACTGAAAAAGGACAGAGTTCGGCGAACATTACGGATTATACGGAATATACGTACAAGCCGTTTTCCGTGAGGCGTGACCTGTTGACGGACGACGAACGGGACCGAATCGAACGGGAAGAACTCGGAAAAAAATGATGAAAGGATGAGATGTGTCTTTGACGCATCGGACAAAAGCATGAAGGTTTTGATTGTCGGCGGAGGCGGCCGTGAGCATGCCATTGCGTGGAAGGTAAGCCAGAGTAAAAGAGTGGATAAGATTTATGCCGCTCCGGGTAATGCTGGAATTGCGGAAATCGCGGAGTGCGTGCCGATTGGTGTAATGGAGTTTGACAAACTCGTCGCATTTGCCAAGGAAAAGGAAATCGACCTGACGGTAGTCGGACCGGATGATCCGCTTGTAGCCGGCGCCGTGGATGCTTTTGAAGCTGCAGGGCTTCGGGTATTCGGACCGCGCGCGAATGCGGCTATCCTTGAGGGCA
>JAGADM010000083.1 GCA_017613595.1 Lachnospiraceae bacterium
GCATTTAGAAGTTTTCTTTCCTGCAGCTGTACACGTAGCAGTGTTGCTTACCTCAGTGAACTTATGCGCACCTGTAGGCTCAATATTCTCACCTCTGGTTGCTCCGCATCTGGTACACTTGGAAACACTTGATCCGGCCTTTCCGCATGTCGGTTCTACTTTATGGTCAAATACGAAATTATGACCGATCGCCGAAGACTGAAATGATGCAGTTGCGCTACAATTCGCGCATCTTTTGACAGCGGTTCCTCCGCTTGTACAAGTAGCAGAATCACTTACAGGAACAGTATAACTGTGATTTCCGGTCGGAGGAATATTATCGCCTCTTGTAGTGCCGCACCCGGAACACTTGTAAACAGTAGAACCTGAAGTACTGCATGTGGGTTCCACCTTATGATCAAACACATAATTGTGATTCAATTGAGGGGATTCTTCGGTTTTCGTTTCAGTACAGTTTTTACACTGATATGTTTTTACACCTTTACTTTTACAAGTAGCTGTATCACTTATAAGTTTAGAAAAGTTATGCGATTTCTTAGCAAGTACCTTATCTCCACTTAAATAAGTATTACACATCGTGCATTTCGTACGGTAAATTCCGGTCGTAGTACAGGTGGAATCTTTTATAATTTCATCAATAATTCGACCCGGATTATTGTGCGGGCAGGACGCTTCCGCCTCCTGCGTGTTACAGGGCAATGCCAGAAAGATCTGAAGAACGATTACCGTAACAGCAGCAAGACGACGACATAGAGTTACCTTTTTCACTGGTTTACCTCCCAAAATGATGTGGTTTTCGCATCTTCCGTATGAAAAAACGGAAAAATCCTCTTTTAAACGCAAAAATACATGTACATAATAGCACATGTATTTTGCAATTTCAAATGTATTATCTTATCCTCTCGTTGTTTTTTTGTATTATTTTATCAACTGGAAGAAATTAAACATTCCGGAATACTGCGTCGTCATATCGTGATCCGCGGCCGGTACTTCGTACCAGATATGCGCAATCCCGTTCTTTTCAAAAAGTTCATGGTATCCTTTAGGGAACTTACCGACTACGCTGTCGCGCGTTCCGCAGCAGATAATGATCTTCTCGGGAATAACGGTTCCTTCAGCATATCTTACCTCATCTTCCTGCAGAGAACCGGGATGCGTCATGAAGTTGTCTTTTGCCGGAGTCATGCCCGGAGCGGGTGCCATTGCGCAAACATTTTTGAAATACTGTGGATAAAGCATGATAGTATATAAAGTCTCACGTCCGCCCATCGAGAAACCTGCTATATTAGTGCCTTCGCGGTCTTCGATCACGGAATATTTGCTGTTTATATGAGGCATAAGACACTGAATCAGTTCCGTCGGGAAACGGTCATATGGGATGCATGCCTCCGCGTCAAATGCAGGCTGTTGCGCCGTTCCCTCTCCCGCCGCGTACATGGCGGGACATACCAGAATGAACTCCTCACATAATCCGTCCGCAACCATATTGCCGACAAGAATCGGAAGCTTCGCGTCGCCGGCGAAGGAATTCTCATCACCGAAGATTCCGTGAAGCATGTAGACAACCGGATACTTCTTATCCGCCGTATAATCTGCGGGCAGAAGGATCGTATAATAGCGGTCTCTCTTACAATACTCGGAATAATAGGACTCGCGGACAAATGTTCCGTACTTCACATCATCCCGCTTCGTCAGATACTTGGACGGGCAAAGCAGATACATTCCGTTCTCGTCCGTCTTAGGTGCTTCCGTGGGAGTCGGCGTAGGCGTACTCTCAACGGTCAGTTCAGCCTGTTTTGCAGGTTCGGTATTCTCCTGTTTCATCTCATCCTCCTGTTTGATATCCGCAGCCGGTGTCCCGGTCGCTTCATTCCTGTTTCCGCATGCCGTAAACAGCAGCGCGGCCGCAACAACGGCCAGTACCATCTTCTTCATTCTCATCCCGCCTTTGCAATACAAATAATAAAACCCCTTTATCGCTAAAGGGGTTTTCATACGGAGGAGAAGGGATTTGAACCCTTGCGCCGGTATTCCCGACCTACTGGTGTTCGAAGCCAGACCCTTCAGCCACTTGGGTACTCCTCCATTGCTGACGAATGCCATTATACAATAGAGGAATCGATTTTACAAGCATAAATCGGTCCGAAATCGCTTAATTCCTTATGAATTCCGCATAAATCAGCGCCTAATCGTTTCGCAGGCTCATCTCGAGAATCCGGTCGCACAGATCGCCGAACGTATAACCTTCCGCCATGGCTTCCACAACGAAATGCGCATCCTGGTAAAGCTGCGGCAGAGAGTCGCATTCAAGGCAGACAAAGGAGCCGTCTTCCCGTACGATAAAGTCAACCTTTCCGTAAGCTTTGACGCCGAGAATATCGACAACCTTCTCGGCAGTCTTCTTCAGACTGTTCGTAAGATTATCCGGGATATCCGCAGGACATTTCCGCATCGGTTCACCTGTAATGGACATATCGGTTTCATTTGAACGTGTCTTAAAAGGCAGGACCTCGAGTACCGGCAATGCCTTGCCGTCAAGCGCGCCTACGGCAAATTCACGGCCCGCGACATACTCTTCCACCAGAATATCGCTCTCCCAGCGGAATGCGTCCTTCAGCGCCTTACGGAAGGAAACCTGATCGCTGGCAACCGAGATACCGAGTCCGATACCGCCGTTATTGGGCTTTACGATAACCGGATAAGACATTCCCATCTCCGTCGGCTCAGGCTGCTTTCCGCCGCGGAACAGCAGGTATCCCTTCGGAACGGGAATTCCCGCCTCGGCAAGAAGCTGTTTCGAAACGGACTTGTTAGAGGACAAAGCGGATGAGAAATAATCACATCCGGTATAATCGATACCGAGAAGGTCAAATGCGGCCTGTACCTTGCCGTTTTCGCCTTCCGCGCCGTGCAGCGCGATAAATACAAGGTCCGCCTGGCGGCAGATCTGCAGCACGTTCGGTCCGAAATACGATGACGACTGGTCAACTCTTCTCTTACGGACAGCCCAGAGATCCGGGATGTCGTTCGGAATCGTACCGGGCTCAAGCGTATACTTCGCGGTATCCGCGAAAGCATCCGGAATATTCATTTCATAATCGCCGTAACCCATGAACGAATCGAGAAGGATAACCTGATAGCCTTTCTCGGCAAGTCCCCTGGAAACGACATAACCGCTTCTAAGCGACATATTACGCTCATTGGAAAGACCGCCCGCGAGAACGACGATCTTCATATCCTCGGGAAGTCTCATGAGCGACTCTCCGTCATCCTCATCGGAAACAACAATATCGGAGCCGTCCATCTTGATTTCGAGCGTCTTCATCATTTCCTTCGTCAGGCTGACGATCTGCAGAACGCCGCGTACCTGATCCTGGGAAAGCTGGATGCCGTATTTCTTGCTGCAGAAGTTCTGCACCTGCGAAACAACAATCCGGTTCACATGATGGATCAGGAAATCGGAAAGGTTCACGATTGCGCTGAACTTTTTCGAATTCACAAGGCCTTCAAGCATGTTGAGGATTCTGACAACATCATCCGCACCGAAGTTATGCATCAGATCCTTCAGCGTCTTTAAGAAGTCTTTATTCAGTTTTGAGTATTTGATGCAGAACGCGAACAGGTAAGCCGTGTTATCGCTGTACTGCGGATCGCCTACAAGGTCACACAGAAGGTTGATGTACTCGGTTACCGTCTGGTTCTTACCGATGGAAAATCCTCTCTCCACAAGAACGCCGACGAGACGGTTGGACTCCTCCTGCTCCTTCTTGCTGACACCGGAACGGATCATGCTGTTAAAGAACTGGTCGAGTATCTGCATCTCCGGACGCTGGCCGTTCGGATTAACCTGCATCGTATATTCGCCGTTCTCTCCGAAATTCATGAACGTATTCGGGCAGTGGCTTTCGGCAAATCCGTGCTTGCCGTAATCATAGCCGACATAATAGGTCTTTCTGCCGACATCATTCATCAGAATGTTTACGTAGTCGAAATCGATATTGTGGTTTTCGATAATGCCCTGACGCTTCTGGATGCGTCTGCGGTAATGCTCGATAAACTCATCCGAGAAGCCCTGGCCGTCAAAGGAAACCGCCCGGTCGGGAGTATCATTGAGGATTCCGATGTATTTGGCCTTGTTGCCGCCCTTGGAATGACCGGTGACGGTAACCGTATAATCCTCAAGTCCGAGCTTCTCGTAAGCGGACTTGTACCATTCCATTGCGTTGATCTGCTGTAATGTATCAATCTTGTTGGCGCCTACGCAGTCATCGATCCATTCGTTATCGGCGGTTCCGCGGAACGCGACAACCGCTTCCTTATATTCATCGCAGAGAAAGACAGCTGAAATACCGCCTCCTCCGCCGTATGCTTCGTCACGATGCGTCTCAACGATCCGCGCGCCGCTTACCTTTTCATTGTTGCGGAGAGCCATGATAATGTTCTTAAAATCATAGCCGTTCATGAAGGACGTGTATTCCGCCTCATCATCGATGTCATCCCATTTGATTCCGTCAAGGTATTCCCTTACCGTCTTGCCCTCATACCCGAGTACGGTATAAAGAGGCGCTACGTCCGGAAAATAAGTGATCAGAACGAACAGCAGCAGTTCATCCGTTTTAAACATCGTAATCTCCTCCTCAGCCTTTCTCAATCTCCTCAATCAGTGCCTGGTAAACAAGCTTCAGGTTCTCATTTTCCTTACGGATATTACGGACCAGATTAATACTGATCAGACGAAGCAGCTCAACGCCGCAGTTAGGATAGTCGTGACAGAACCGGTCGAAATCCTTCTGGTTGATCGATAACGCCAGACAGTCGGTCTTCGCTTTCACCGTACTCGAACGCTTATCGTGGTCGATCATCGCCATCTCGCCGAATACGCAGTGCATCGAAGAATCCAGCGTCGTCACAACGAAACTGTCGCCGAACACCGTTGTCTTAATGATATCGACGCTGCCCTCGATCAGGATGAACATCTCATCACCGTCGTCCCCTTCGGTAATGACATCGGTTCCGGCGCTGTACCGCCGTTCCTTCAGGAACGCCGCAAGCGCTTTCAGATCATCTTCACTGATGTTTCTAAGAAGCGGAAAAGACCGCAGGCTTTCCGTATAGTCCATCTTAAACCTCCTCAACAGGTCGTTTCGCGACGTTCAGACCGCCGCGGTACTTCTTGATCAGATCTCGTTTCCGAGTATAATGGCGCCCATGTTCTTCCCGAGCACATAATCGTCGCCGGGGTTCAGATGAGGGCGGTTCGTTTCCATATTTTTCACGGACTTCAGGTTTTGGATGATTTCACCATAATTGGTAGACTTCTGGGCCTCTGAAAGGATCTGATGCTTCAGTTCCTTCTCAACGCCCATATTTTCAAGAACACCGAGCAGCAGGATGTTCTGCTCGTTTTTATACCAGCTGAACAGGTCTCCGAACGTCTTGCCGTTCCACTGTTCTCCGATCGGCGCGATCTGTACGGATACGCCGTCGCCGTTATCGAGGAACGATGACATGACCTTAGACATACCGCTGTAATTGGTAGACGTAGAAAGAATATAGCGCGTATAGCCTTCGACAAATACGACTTCCGCGCAGTTCTGGCTTTCAAGATAGTTTTTATACCGCTCCGTCTTGATCTCCGCGCAGATATGACAGCTCGGATTCATCTTGCGGATCAGAAGCGCGCAGACAAATACGCGCGAATCGACAAGTTCATCGTCAAGATTGTCCTGTGCTTCGCCGATGATCAGAACCTTCGAGGCATGCTTCACATTTGCCTTCATTAAGGTCTGCTCTTCGGTGAAGTCGCCGCGCAGATAATTGAGTCCCTTGAACTCCTCATCGTCGCGGATGGCCTGCATCCTGACCTCGTCCATATTGTTTATGAGAATGATATCTCCGACCGAAAGATTTCTGTTCTTACGAAGGATTCCCTGGATCAGGCCCTTCACATCGTTCTTCCAGCCGCATATTACAATGTGATTTTTCATGTTCTGCATCTTCTTAAGTCCCTTTTCCGGATTCAGTCTTCTTGCAACAAATGCCGACGAAACATAACCTGTTATGGAGGATAGTCCGAACATTCCGAGTAACAGCATGAACACGCCGATGATGCGCGCCCATGCGCTGTCCACGAATATGTAATCGTTACCGGTTACCGTCAGCAGATTGAATACGACAATGTCCCAGAAGAGCGTCTCCATCTGCTCGATCCGAAGGATCAGATAGATTGAAAAGCAAAGCAGAAAATACAGCCCGAGGATCAATAAGATCATGTCCAAACGGAATAGTTTAATGATTTCTTTTAACCGGTTCCACTTCTTTTTCATAAAGCCCTCGTAGTTAATTCATTAAAACCATACAAATAATTGTAAATCAATCCGTTTCAAAAAGTCAATACTCGTTCGTATCTGAAAAATCAGGCATTCAGGCCTTTATACCATCGTGCCGAGATAATAGAATCCGGTGCACTCGTCAAGCTTCACGCGCACAATCTGACCAAGAAGCGATTCATCTCCCGGAAAATGCACAAGAAGGTTGTTCTCAAGCCGCCCCGTAACGCAGCCGGTCGCTTTTTTATAGTTTTCACAGAGAACGGGAACCGTCTGTCCCGTGAACTTCCTCGCTTCCGCTCCCGCAACTTCGCCGACCGTTTCGAGAAGCCGTTTCATGCGCTCCGCGCTGACTTCCTCCGGCACCTGGTCGGGCATATCCGCCGCGGGCGTACCGCTCCGCTTCGAATAGATGAAGGTAAATGCGCTCATGAAGCGGGCTTTCCGGATTACGTCAAGCGTATCTTCAAAGTCCTCGTCGGTCTCGCCCGGGAAACCGATGATGATATCGGTCGTAATCGCGGCATCCGGGATGATTTCGCGGATGCGGTCCGTAAGGGCAAGGAACTGTTCCTTCGTATAATGCCGGTTCATCTTCTGAAGAAGCCTCGTGCTTCCCGACTGAAGCGGCAGGTGGATATGATTGCAGATCTTAGGATTGGCGGCAACCTCGCGTAACAGATCCTCGGATATGTCCTTCGGATGAGGCGTCATGAAACGCACGCGCTCGAGTCCTTTCACATTTGCCACATCACGGATCAGTTCGGCAAAGCTGACCTGCGGGTCAATCGTCTTTCCGTAGGAATTGACGTTCTGCCCGAGAAGCATGACTTCCTTTACACCTTCGCTCACAAGCTGTTCGGTTTCCTTAATGATGTCAACCGGATTCCTGGAACGTTCGCGGCCGCGTACATAAGGAACGATGCAGTAGGTGCAGAAGTTATTGCAGCCGTACATGATGTTCACGCCGGCCTTAAAATCATATTTGCGGTAGCTCGGCAGGTCTTCAACAATCCGGTCTGCCTCCTCGCGGACGTCCGTAACCATGCCTTTTCCGTGAAAACTGCGGTAAAGCAGTTCGGAAAGCATATAGATGTTATGTGTTCCGAAGATGATATCCACGAACCGGTAGGACTGCTTAATCTTCTCGACGGCTTCCTTCTCCTGCATCATGCAGCCGCACAGGACGATCTTCATCCCGGGACGGCTCTTCTTCAGGCGGCCGAGGTAGCCGATACGCCCGTAAACGCGCGTGTTCGCATTTTCCCGCACCGTACAGGTGTTATAGAGGACAATGTCGGCCTCTTCGGTTTCCACAGGCGTATAGCCGATATATGTGAGAATACCGGCAAGCTTTTCGGAATCCTTCGCGTTCATCTGGCAGCCGAACGTCTCGACATGCATCGTGAATTCACGGTGCTCCGCTTCTTTTCTTGCCGAAAGTTCATCACGCAGCAGGTCCATGAAGTAATACTGCCGCTCGGGTTCCTTCGTCGGAATATGCTTTGCGTCAATTGGCAGGTATTTATCGCTCATCGGTTAACCGCGCACCTGTCCGTTTCCGCGGATCAGGTATTTGTAAGAGGTAAGCTCGCGAAGGCCCATCGGTCCGCGGGCATGAAGTTTCTGGGTACTGATTCCGATCTCCGCGCCGAAGCCGAACTGCTCGCCGTCGGTGAAACGCGTGGAAGCGTTTACGTATACGCACGCGCTGTCCACCTGCTTTAAGAACTTCTCGGCGTTCGCGTTATCATTCGTAAGAATCGCGTCGGAATGCTTCGTATGATAGGTGTTAATGTGACGAATGGCTTCGTCAACGGAAGCAACCGTCTTGATGCTGATGAGGCTTCCGAGGTATTCCTTCGCGAAATCCTCCTCGGTAGCGTCTTCCATCGCGGGTACAACGGCACGGGCTGCTTCATCGGCACGCATCGTGATATTGCACTCGTTAAGCATCTGATAAAGCTTCGGCAGAAACTCCGCGGCGATCTTCTCGTGGATTACAAGGCTCTCGCAGGCGTTGCAAACGCCCATACGCTGCGTTTTCGCGTTCTTGATGATAGCGAGTGCCTTCTCCTGGTCCGCGGTCTCGTCGACGAAGATATGGCAGTTTCCGGTACCGGTCTCGATAACCGGAATCGTGCTGTTCTCAAGGACGCTGCGGATCAGTCCCGCGCCGCCTCTCGGAATCAGAACGTCCACAAAACGGTTCAGCTTCATGAATTCCGTTGCCGTCTCGCGACTCGTATCGGTAATGAGCTGGATCGAAGCCTCGGGAAGACCGCATTCCTTAACCGCCTTCTGAAGTACTTCGGTAATCTTCGTATTGGAAGTGATCGCGTCGGAACCGCCTCTTAAGATTACGGCATTGCCGGTCTTAAAACAGAGGCCGAACGCGTCCGCCGTAACATTCGGACGGGATTCGTAAATGATGCCGATAACGCCGAAAGGAACGCGGATCTTATCAATCTTAAGGCCGTTCGGCCGCTCGAAGGACTCGAGGATCTCACCGACCGGATCGTTTAAACCGGCAACCTGGCGCAGTCCGTCCGCCATACCCTCGACACGCGCGGGGTTCAGACGGAGACGGTCAACCATAGCAGGGCTGACACCCTTTTCCTCGGCATTTTTCACATCAACGGCATTGGCCGCGAGAATGCTCTCCGTTTCCTTAACAAGCAGGTACGCAGCGTGAAGCAGCGTTTCATTCTTCTTAGCGGTATCGGTTACCGCAAGGATTTCCGAAGCAAGCTGTGCTTCCTTACCCATGATTAATAAATTCATCCCGTTCACTCCTTTATCCGGGCGTTCCGCCCTGTATTGAAAGAACTAAGCATTTACCGCGTAACGATCGGTTTCCGTAATGATCAGATTCATCGGAATATCGTTGCCGTCCGCCGGTACGCTGATGGTCTTCTGAAGTTCGTATGCAAGCATAACTTTCGGCACGTCCGGGTATTTCTTTAAAAAGCGGTCATAATAGCCTCCGCCGTAGCCGATCCGGTTCCCGAATGCGTCAAATACGACGCCGGGCACTACGATCAGCGCCTTAACGCCGTCAAGATTCACCTTTTCCGCATTGACGGGCTCCGGGATTCCGTACTCGCCCTTCGCAAGCTCGGTATCCTCATCAAAATACCGGAATTCCATCTCTCTGCCCGGCAGACATACCGGAAGCGCCACTCTCTTGCCGTCTTTCCGGGCCTGTTCATACAGGTAGTCCATCGAGACTTCCGCGCTGATGGAATAATAGCCGAGAATGACATCCGCATCCCTATAGATGTCCTCCTTCAGCAGTTTCTCCGTTACAATCGCGCTGTAACAGAGGATGCGCGTCGCGGAAAGCGTTCTTCTGCGGCGCTTCATCATGGTTCTCAGTTCGTTCTTAGTCATTGTACTTCCCTCGTCTTACTTCTTTCGAAGGTCTTTAACCTCCGTTGTCGAACCGTCCGGATTCACAATCGTGATCCGGTCAAGCTCCGACCTTAAATTGGCGCGTACGGCTTCGATGTAGGCAGAACGTAAAGCTGCCTGCTCCTGCTTGTCCGCGTCGCTTAAACCTTCCGTCTTCGACTTCCGGTATAATTCATTGATTCTTTTGATGTCTTCTTCGTTCATTCCGCACGATCCTTCATCAGATAATTGATCAGATGGAAATCCTCATTGCGGTGTGCCTTGAATAACGTTCCGATCTGCTGTCCCTCAACAACACGCCGGAGATTATTCATATCCGCACCGTTCGCGATCACCATATCCGCGCCGGCGTCGTTTGCGATACGCGCCGCGCTCACCTTTGCCGCCATGCCGCCCGTTCCGACATCGCTTCCCGCACCCTTGGCCATGGCTTCGAGCTCATCGGTAATGTAATCGATTTCCGAAACAAGCTTCGCGTCGGGATTGTTTCTCGGGTCGTCCGTGAAGAAGCCGTCCTGGTCCGAAAGAATGATCAGAAGGTCCGCATGGATCAGCGCCGCAACGATAGCGGAAAGCGTATCGTTATCGCCGAACTCAATCTCATCGGTGGCAACGGTATCATTTTCGTTTACAACCGGGATTGTTCCGAGCTCCAACAGGCGGGAAAACGTGCTTCTCGCGTTCCGGCGCATCGTGTCGTTGATCATCGTATCCTTTGTGATCAGAACCTGCGCGGTAATCTTGTTATACTCCGCGAACAGACGCTGGTAAACCATCATCAGTCTTGCCTGACCGATTGCGGCGCACGCCTGCTTCACATCCTGTTCCTTCGGGCGTTCCTTGATGTTCATGGCTTTGCGGCCGACTGCGATCGCACCCGAGGAAACGAGTACGACTTCCTTGCCGGCGTTGCTCCAGTCTGCAAGCACGCGGACGAGCCGTTCCATCTTTTCGAGGTTCATGTCCCCTGTCTCGGGATGGGTAAGCGTCGAAGAACCGATCTTCACGACAATCCTTTTCTTATCTTTCATAATTTCCGTACGGTCCATTATGATATGCCTCCGTATGACTGTTTATAATCGGGCAGGCCGGATTCACTCCTTAACTGCCTTATATTCTTTCGTAATTGCCTCAAATACGCGGATACCGTCCATCGCCGCGGACATAATGCCTCCCGCGTATCCGGCGCCCTCTCCGCATGGATAAAGGCCCTTTAACGATACCGATTCGCAGCTGTCGTCACGTGTGATACGTACCGGCGAACTCGTGCGGCTCTCAATCGCACAAAGCAGGGCGTCTTCATCGGCAAATCCGGGCATCGTCTTATCAAACGCGTGGATTCCTTCGATCAGGTCGCTGCCGATGTACTCCGGGATTACTTCCCGAAGATTTGTATAATGAACAGCTCCCTTCGTCACAGGCTTAATGCTTCCGAAGCCCGTGCCCGGAACCCCTTTCTCGTAGTCGCCGAAGCGCTGCGTAGGAATCTTTCCCAGTCCTGCGTTATATGCCTTTTCCTCAAGCCGTTCCTGATAGATCATTCCGGCAAGCGGCGATTCATCACGCACTTCCCGAAGGTAATCCTCCGGTGTTACCGTAACGACTATGGCGGAGTTCGAGTTCTCCGCGTCTCTTGCGAAATTGCTCATGCCGTTGACCGCAAGCCGTCCGGGTTCGGACGATGCGTTCACGACATATCCGCCCGGGCACATACAGAAACTGTAAACGCCTCTGCCGTCGGCCGCCGTATAGGTTAACTTATAATCGGCCGCAGGCAGGTCCGCAGCAGCGTCACCGTACTGCGTCCGGTCGATAAACTCTCTTCTGTGCTGGATCCGCACGCCCATGGCATAGGCCTTCGGCTCCATCGTAATTCCGTCCTTAAAGAGCTCCCGGATGGTATCTCTCGAGCTGTGCCCGATGGCTAAAACCGCTGTCTCACAGGGAATTGTCTCACCGGCGTCAGTAACGATTCCGGTAAGCCTTCCGCCTTCGGTCAGAAACCGTTCCGCCTTCGTTTCAAAACGGAACTCTCCGCCGAGCCTTATGATCTCATTCCGCATATTGACGATGACGGTACGGAGCTTATCCGTTCCGATATGCGGTTTATTCCGATACAGGATTTCCTCGGGCGCGCCGAACTTTACGAACGTTTCGAGAACAAACCGTCCTTTGCCGTCCTTATCCTTCACAAGCGTGTTCAGCTTTCCGTCGGAAAATGTGCCCGCTCCGCCTTCACCGAACTGCACGTTTCCGCGGCCATCAAGCGGTGCTCCTTCGTAGAAGGCTTCGACACGACTCACGCGCTCTTCCATTGCCGGTCCCCGTTCTAGAACGATCGGCCGGAAACCTTCGATGGAAAGCAGATACGCGTTGAACAGTCCCGCGGGTCCCGCGCCGATGACAACCGGACGGTGCTTCATCACGGAAGTTCCCGTTATCTCATAGCGGTACCGCTTCGGTTTATATGCTTCAAAGCCCTTTCTGAGGAACCGGTTCTCGTCCTTCATACGAACCGCAAGAGCATACAGAAATACGATACGGTCCTTCTTTCGGGCATCGATCGACTGTTTCACGATCGCCAGCTCAAGGATGTCGCCGTCCTTCACGCGAAGTTCCTTCGCGGCGGCCCGCACCAGGTCTTCTTTTGTATGCTTCACCGGTACCGTGACCGCGACTTTGATCATAATGCATTCCTCTTGTTATTTCGTTGCGGCAGCCGTTCCGGCAAGAATGCCGGTGGCAAATGCGAACTGCAGATTGTAACCGCCGCAGGTGCCGTCCACATCCAGCAGCTCGCCCGTGAAGTAAAGCCCCTTCTGGAGTTTTGATTCAAGCGTAGCCGCATGGATTCCGGATACCGAAATGCCGCCGGCCGTAACCTGCGCCATCGGAAAATCCTTCGTCTGTATGATCGGAAGGGTAAAGCCCTTCATCTCTTTTACGATATTTCGTATATCCTTTGCCGTCAGCTTTTCGTTCTTCGCGTCGGCACGTACGCCTGCGCGGAGGAAAATAACATATAAAAGCTTCTTCGGAAGGATCGTCGAAAGACAGTCCTCCACCGTAATCTCAAAATCACTGAGAATCCGTCTGCTGATGCTTTCGTATAGCGCGTCTTTACTGAAATCCGGCAGAAAATCAATCGAAAGGGATGCTTCCCCTTTCTGACGGATCGCGTCGCCCGCGTAACGGCTCAGCTGCATCACGGCGATACCGCTGATTCCGTAATCGGTGAAAAGAACCTCTCCGCTCTCTTTATACTGCTTTTCCGCTCCGTCCGTAACAGCGATCAGCGTTACGCATGCTTCCGCGCGGACACCCGAAAGCGTCTTCAGGTTCTTGTCTCTTGCGACCATCTGCACAAGCGCCGGAAACAGCGGACTGATCACATGTCCGAACGACTTCGCGGTTTCGTATCCGAACGGTCCCGCGCCGAGATTCTGTCCCGCAAGTCCTCCGGTCGCAACGATAACGCGGTCGCATGATACATTGACCGTCTTATCGCTGATGAGGTTTTTATAAGTAACGGAGAAGCCTTTCTTCTCCTTCTTAAGCTTAAGTACCTCGGCCGAAACGATGACATTTACGCCCTTGTCCGCAAGACGGGATGCGAAAAATGTGATCACCGACGCCGCCTGCTCGCTGTACGGATAAAAGTACCCGCGCTTTTCTTTCAAATAAAGCCCGCGGTCCGTAAGCCAGCTGCGCACCTGCTCCGGTGAGCACTCCGAAAAAACGTCCGAAACAAACTGCGGATCGCCGCCGCGGTAACAGTCCGCGGTAAGAACGGTGTTGCCGAGATTGCATTTGCCGTTGCCCGTTGCGGCAAGCTTCTTGCCGAGTTTATCATTGTGCTCTAACAGAATCACATCGGCGCCGGCTTCCTTCGCGGACAGCGCCGCGCACAGGCCGGATGCTCCTCCGCCGATTACCACTATCCTCTTCATTCCTTCGATTCCTCCGAATCGTCTTTTAACAGATGAAGTTTAATAAACACTTTCGCGATTGTCTTACCTTTAGGCATCTCACGAACTTCCTTCACGGTTACGCCGCCGAGAAGAAGCAATGTCGCGAAATAAACGAATATACAGAGCCCGATCGTCACAAGACAGGCAATCATATTGCAGATGCCCGGTCTCGTAGGGATTCCCATCTTCAGCACCTTATTGAGCGACCGGTACGCAATATCGGAAAATGCGCCCATGACCGCCGAACTGATCAGCGGAATCACAAAAGTCGTTCTCCACTCCTGCTTATAACCGCACAGTTTCCGGATGCTGTGCGCATTCAGGATGCACACGATCACGGCGAAAAGGATGTTGCAGATTACCAGCGCTAACGCGTCAAGATCGGTGTACTTTAAAAGCGCGATCAGAACGCCGCAGTGAATAACCAATGCAATCAGCGAATGACGGACCGGCAGGAACATATGGTTGATACCCTGCAGCACGCCGTTTGTAACAGTCGATAACGCGAAGAAAACAACCGCGATACCGCCGATATTCATCATCTGCGCGGTCATCTCGCGCGCGTCGCCGTACAGCATGTAAAGGATCGGTCCGCCGAGCGCCATCAATCCGAAGGCACACGGAAACGCGATGATCATATTAAATTTGACAGCCGAAGCAATCTTCTCGTTCACTTTATGCCTGCGTCCCGAAGCAATCTCGGCTACGAGACTCGGAACGATCGCGGTACCCATCGCGGAAGCAATCGCAACCGGCACATTGGTAAGCAGACGGTACTTGTTCGAATAGATACCGAGCCATGTGGTTCTGAGGTCCTCACCGTACTGCTTTGCGGAAAGTACCCGGTTAAAGACCGACACGTCGACAAGACCGGAAATCTGGTATACGGTCTGGCTGAATACAACCGGAATAACCGTAATCAGAAGGATCTTTAAAATCTGTCCGTAACGCTCCGCCTCGCGATCACGGTCGGCGGATACCAGTTTCAGGTAGGATCTGCGCTGGATCAGAAATATGACAATCAGCGTCAGCGCGCCTGCACAGGCGCCGAGAAACGTTCCCCATGTACCGCCTGCAGCACCGTAAGCGCTCTGGTTATCGAAGAACTGGTATTTCTTCATCATGATCATCGCGGCAACGACACTGACAACCGCATTGACGATCTGCTCGATAATCTGGGAAATCGCGGTCGGAACCATATTCCCGTAGCCCTGGAAGAAACCTCTGACAACTCCCATTACGGCAAATACGAAGATGGTCGGCGCCAATACCCGTAGCGGAATTGCCACATCGGGCGTATCGTTGAAGCGTCCGTAAAGATCCGCACCGAAATATACGATAAGCGATGCCGCGCCGCCGACAATGATGCCGAACAAAAGCCCGACCTTCAATACCCTGCCGGAATCGACATGCCGGCCTGTGATCTGCCTTGCCGAAACAAGCTTCGAAACCGCAAGCGGAAGACTGTACGAGCTTAAAAGCAGCGCGATATTGTAAAACTCAAACGCAGTCGTATAATACCCCATTGCCGTGTCGCCGACAATACGCGTCAGCGGAACCCGGTATACCATACCGATGATCCGGACGATCAGTGAGGCAGCCGCAAGAATGCTTCCCTGCAGGAGCACGTTCGCGTTTTTCTTATTCACATCATTTTCCATCAAATATTACTCGCTGTCCCTGGTAATTCCCAAACGGCCAAGGATTTCCTCCTGCTTCTGTTCCATGACGAGCCTCTCGGCATTGTCGATATGATCATATCCGCACAGATGAAGCATGCTGTGCGCAACTAAAAATGCCAGTTCCCTTCTTACGGAATGATTGTATTCCGCAGCCTGCGCCTCCGCGCGCTCAAGAGAAATCACAATATCTCCGAGCACAAGGTCGCCGGTCTCGGGATCCGCGTAAATGTCGGGTTCCTCTTCAACCATCGAGAAATCTGCCGGTGTTTCGTAATTTAACATCGGGAACGACAGCACATCGGTTGCTTTGTCGATATTACGGTGCTCACGGTTCATCTCGCGGATGTTCGCGTCGTCCGTCAGAAGCACATTTACCGCGCATTCGTAAGGACAGCCGACATAGTTAAGCGCTTCTTCGACCACGGCCGTGATCGTCGCGTCAACGTCAAAGGAATAGGTTCTCTCACATTCCCGCTCAATGCTTACCATCGTCCGCCTCCCGGTAACGGATACGGGGACCCGCGGTTGTCTTCCGCGCGTTCCGCTCTTTATTCTTCTTTTCATATGCCTCATATGCTTCGACAATCTTCTGTACAAGAGGATGTCTTACAACGTCGGCACTCGTCAATTCGCAAAATGCAATATCATCAATGTTTCGAAGGACGCTTCTTGCGGTATCAAGACCCGAAACCGTTCCGACCGGAAGGTCCTTCTGCGTCATATCTCCGGTTACCACAACCTTTGAACCGAAACCGATACGGGTAAGGAACATCTTCATCTGGGCAGGTGTCGTATTCTGCGCTTCATCAAGAATAATAAACGCGTTATCAAGCGTACGTCCGCGCATGTAGGCAAGAGGAGCAACCTCGATAAGTCCTTTTTCGGAATTCTTCTGGAAGGCTTCCGCGCCCATTATCTGGTAAAGCGCGTCGTATAACGGTCTAAGATAAGGATCGACCTTACTCTGCAGATCGCCCGGAAGGAATCCGAGCTTCTCGCCGGCCTCAATCGCGGGACGGGTAAGAATGATCCGGTTGACTTCGTCGTTTTTAAATGCGGTAACAGCCATAGCCATCGCCAGATACGTCTTACCGGTACCTGCCGGTCCGCAGCCAAATACGATCATCTTATTGCGGATGGCGTCCACGTACTTCTTCTGGCCGACCGTCTTCGGTTTGATCGGCTTTCCGTTTACGGTATGGCAGATCAGGTCGGAATCGACTTCGATCACCGCCTGTTCCTTTCCCTCCATCGAAAGGGAAATCGTATAGTTCACCTGCTGCTCCGTGATATCCGTACCGCGGTTATGCAGGTCGCAAAGCGTTTTCAGAACCGATTTGGCTCGTGTAACCGGACCGTTTTCGCCGACGATCCGAATCTCATCGTCTCTCGTCAGAAGCGTTACATGAAGGGAACGCTCGAGTATCTTCGCATAAGCGTCATATTCCCCGAAAATGCTTTTCTGACAAGCTACGGAAACTCCGTTTAAAACTTCAATCATGTACCGCCGGCCTCCTAAACACCCTATTATGGTTCCATTTTACACATACATAGTTATAATACCATATATCCGCGAAATAATAAAGCAAAAAAAGAAAGGCGTATCGTGGGATACGCCTTTAAATAGTATCAAGTTTTTTCATTGTTCTACCGAATAGGTGTAAACGTACATTTGCCGGCAGGAATATAACAGTATTGAGTACCAACATACTCATCATAATCAAACTCAGAGCCAATATTTCGAGGGAATCCCATGTAGATTACGCTTACATCATACTCATACCATCCCCAATCAGCAAGCCCTTGCGCCCTATTCTTATCCCGAACGGGTTTAAATAAGTTTACAATCAACCCCTTCACGGTAAGATTTCCATCAATCTGTGTTTCTCTTTGCATTGCTTTCAGTAGCGGATGATTGCCGTAATCTGCCCTATTATTGTCATCAAAACCGGGATTCTTCTCGATTTCATCAATATACCAGCTTATCTCTTTAAACAAAGCAGGCACATCGCTTCCAACGAAATAAAGAGCTCTGTATCCGCTTTCACTTACCATCAGTTCCGATTTCGAGAAAAGCCTTTGCGATAAAGCATTGGAACCCGGTTTAATAACATCGGTTCTGGTGCTTGAACATCGGCTGCATTGAAAAACTGCCGTACCATTCGTCGACCCATGCGGAGGATCAAATCTTAGCAATATAGAATAATCATGACCTAAAGCATATTGATAAACGTGACCGCATCCGGATCGAATACAATATCTCATCTCAGTACATGTCGCTGCAGATCTATTATACAGATGTCCGAGTTTGTTTTGAGACTTTTCCTGCTTTGTGGTATTGCAGACACGGCATTTATATGTTTTATATCCATCTGCAGTACAAGTAGCAGCTTTCGTATTCATCAGATTCCAATCATGAATTCCGGTTGCCGGGATAGGACTACCGTTAAATTGGTAATTGCAACCCGTTCGAGTACATTTAAAAATACATGTGCCGCTCGAAACACAATTGGCCTGCCTAGTTATAATCTTAGTCATTGAATGATTCAATTTAGGAATCTTTACCGAATATCTAACTCCGCAATTGTAACATATGTAATATTTTGCACCGTCTTTCGTGCAGGTAGCAGCGGTTTGAGAAACAAAACGACCTCCGCAATAATGCGAGCACCCGACAGCATTCGCAGTTTTTCCAGTCCATATCAGGCATACTAATGCGAACAGAAACACTGCAGAAAATGTTAAAATCCTTTTCCTCATAAATTGTACCCCCAAGTATAGTATTCTTCCGTCCCACGCCGGAATATGAAAATTATAACATTTTGAACATTATTATACAATCTGATTAACCTCAACAATTCGTTAGTGTTTCACTCGATTACAAAAAAAGAAGACCCGAATCACTTCGGATCTTCTTACAAATTCGAATCTTATTTGAACTTTCTCTTGCGAGCAGCCTCAGACTTCTTCTTACGCTTTACGCTCGGCTTCTCGTAGTGTTCTCTCTTACGAATCTCCTGCTGAATGCCTGCCTTAGCGCAATTTCTCTTAAACCGACGAAGGGCGCTGTCCAAAGATTCATTCTCTTTTACGATTACACTTGACAATTTTCTCACCTGCCCTTCCTTATCCGGATCGATCCGGAAACGATAGGTGCTTTAACAGCACATTACACATTTTATCATACTTAAGCGATTTGTCAATCGCTTTTTCGGGGAAACCGCAAATTAACGGATTATGCAAGCATTCTGCCAGCGACTTCACGTCCCTTTGCAAGGCAGTTGTCAATGCCTGCGGGATTCTTACCACCGGCCTGCGCCATGTTCGGACGTCCGCCGCCGCCACCGCCTACAAGCGATGCGCACTCTTTGATGAGGTTACCGGCATGTGCTCCCTTGGCGATTGCGCCGTCGGTAGCCATCGATACAAGGTTAACCTTTCCGTCAGCTGCCGATGCAAGAAGAATCATGCATTCGCCGAGCTGCTGCTTCAGGCTGTCGCACAGATTACGGAGACCGTTCATATCGGCATCCGGAACTTTCTCGCAGAGAACCTTTACGCCGTTAACATCCTTAGCGGAATTCAGAAGATCACCGAGCGAGTTGTTCGCAAGCTTCGCCTTCAGCTTCTCCACTTCGGAATTAAGGCTCTTGATTTCCTCCTGCAGTGCGTTTACACGCTCGGAAAGAGCCTCGGGAGTGCATTTGGCTGCCTTAGCCGCAGCACGGAGCTCGTCCTCGAGTTTATTATAGTAAGCGGTCACATTTGCCGCGGTAATAGCCTCAATACGGCGTACGCCTGCGGAAATGCCTCCTTCGGAAACGATCTTAAAGGAACCGATCTCGTTCGTATTCTTTACGTGGGTACCGCCGCAAAGCTCCTTGCTGAAGTCGCCCATGCTGACTACGCGAACGGAATCGCCGTATTTTTCATCGAACAGAGCCATCGCGCCGCTCTTCTTCGCGGAATCGATGTCCATGATATCGGTAACAACAGGAAGGCCTGCCTCGATCTCGCGGTTAACGAATTCCTCAACCTTTGCAAGTTCCTCAGCGGTAACCGCCTGGAAGTGGCTGAAGTCGAAACGGGTACGCTCCGCATCCTGATAGGAACCCTTCTGCTCAACATGATCGCCGAGTACTTCGCGCAGAGCCTTCTGAAGAAGGTGCGTCGCACTGTGGTTCTTACAGGTCGCATTACGAAGCACGCGGTCTACCTTGAACGTTCCGACCGTGCCGGTCTTGATGATGCCGTTACGGACAAAGCCGTGGTGAGCGTATTTGTTGCCGACAAGCTTTTCAACGTTCTGTACCTCGAACTCGCCGTCCGCGGTAACAATGATACCCTTATCGCTCTGCTGGCCGCCCATCGTAGCATAAAAAGGCGTCTTGTCGGCGATGATGGTACCGTTCTGCTCCTCACCGAGGAACTCAACGATCTCGGAAACGATTCCGCTCTCGCTCTCGGTATCGCAGGAAACAACCTTGATCTCCGCGTCGCCGGTCAGCGAAGTATAGCCGGTGAACTCAGTAGGGGTCGTATAGAAGTCAAATACGGATGCGTCAGCGCCCATGTAGGTCGTCGTCTTACGTGCTTTTCTCGCGGTCTCCTTCTGTACCTGCATGGCCTTCTTAAAGCCGTCCATATCAACGGA
>JAGADM010000084.1 GCA_017613595.1 Lachnospiraceae bacterium
ATGCGTGACGCGCTGAAGCTCGTACGCAGCAAGCTTGTGAACGTAATCGCCAAGCTGTCCGCTTTCGCAGACAAATATAAGAGCCTTCCGACGCTCGCATTTACCCACTTCCAGCCCGCACAGCCGACCACGGTCGGTAAAAGAGCGACGCTCTGGATTCAGGAGTTCTGCATGGACCTTGCGGATGTTGACTATGTAATCTCCACGCTGAAACTCTTAGGCTGCAAAGGTACGACCGGTACGCAGGCATCCTTCAAGGAGCTGTTCAACAACGATAAGGAGAAGCTTGACCGCCTTGATCCGATGATCGCTGCGAAGATGGGCTTCGACGGATGCTATCCGGTATCCGGCCAGACCTATTCCCGTAAGGTTGATACGAGAGTAATGAACGTTATCGCGGGCATTGCCGCGAGCGCTCACAAGATGAGCAACGACATCCGTCTGCTGCAGCATCTGAAGGAAGTGGAGGAGCCTTTCGAGAAGAATCAGATCGGTTCTTCGGCTATGGCTTACAAGCGTAATCCGATGCGTTCCGAGCGTATCGCTTCGCTGTCCCGCTATGTCATCATTGACGCACTCAATCCGGCAATCACGTCCGCGACACAGTGGTTTGAGAGAACGCTCGACGACTCCGCCAACAAGCGTGTGGCAATTTCCGAGGGCTTCCTTGCGATCGACGGTATCCTCGATCTGTGCCTCAACGTTTCGGACGGTCTTGTTGTGAATGAGAAGGTTATCGAGAAGCGCTTAAGAAGCGAACTTCCTTTCATGGCTACGGAAAATATCATGATGGACGCCGTAAAGAAGGGCGGAAACCGTCAGGAGCTTCACGAAGAGATCCGCAAGCTTTCGATGGAAGCAGGCGCGACCGTAAAGCAGAAGGGACTCGAGAACAATCTGCTTGACCTGATTGCGGAGGACGAAGTGTTCGACGTAACGAGAGAAGAGCTTGAGAGCTACATGGTACCGGCCAACTATGTAGGCCGTTCCGCGGAGCAGACCGAAGCATTCCTTAAGAATATTGTTGCACCGATCCTTGAGGACAATAAAGACTGCCTCGGAATTACCGCGCAGATAAACGTATAAAAGAGTTACAGGGGTGAACCGCAGCGAATGCCGTTCACCCCGTTAAGAAAGGATATTAACATATGGACAAGATTCTTGTTCTGGATTTCGGCGGGCAGTACAATCAGCTCGTTGCAAGACGCGTGCGTGAATGCAACGTGTATTGTGAGATTGCTTCCTACCGGACCGATATTGAGGCCATTAAGGCGATGAACCTGAAGGGCATCATTCTTACCGGCGGACCGAACAGCTGTTACGAACCAGGCGCTCCTACATTTTCAAAGGAACTGTTCGAACTCGGGATTCCGGTACTCGGACTGTGCTACGGCGCACAGCTGATGCAGCACGTACTCGGCGGCAAAGTCGAGCGTGCATCGGTTCAGGAATACGGCCGTACGGAGATTGAAACCAATCCGGATTCGCCGCTTTTTATGGACGTTCCGAAGCAGACAGTATGTTGGATGAGTCACTTCGACTACATTAGTAGAATGGCGTCCGGCTTTACTTCCATCGCTCATTCAAAGGATTGTCCGGTGGCTGCCTGCGAGAACCGTGAGAAAGGACTCTACGGCATTCAGTTCCATCCCGAAGTGCTTCACACGCCGGAAGGAACGAAGATGATTTACAACTTTGTCCGCGGTATCTGCGGATGCGACGGTTCGTGGCGGATGGACGCCTTTGTCGAGAAGACGATCGGCGAACTCCGCGAGAAGATCGGCAACGGCCGTGTGCTTCTCGGACTGTCGGGCGGCGTTGACAGTTCGGTGGCAGCAGGACTTCTTGCCCGTGCCATCGGAAAGCAGCTGACCTGTGTCTTCGTTGACCACGGTTTGCTCCGTAAGAACGAGGGCGACGAGGTAGAAGCCGTATTCGGTAAGAACGGCAGTTTCGATTTGAATTTCGTCCGTGTGAATGCGCAGCACCGTTTTTATGTAAAACTTGCCGGCGTGACCGATCCGGAGACAAAGCGCAAGATTATCGGTGAAGAATTCATCCGTGTGTTTGAGGAAGAGGCGAAGAAGATCGGAGCCGTAGATTTCCTCGCACAGGGCACCATCTATCCGGACGTTGTGGAATCCGGTCTCGGCGGCGAATCGGCCGTGATCAAATCGCATCACAATGTCGGCGGTCTGCCGTCTTACGTACAGTTTAAGGAGATTGTTGAGCCTCTTAGATATCTGTTCAAGGATGAGGTCCGCAAGGCCGGCCTTGAGCTCGGAATTCCCGAGAAGCTCGTTATGCGTCAGCCGTTCCCGGGTCCGGGTCTCGGCATCCGCATCATCGGTGACATCACCGAGGACAAGATTCGTATCGTACAGGACAGCGATTATATATTCCGTGAGGAAGTAGATAAGGCACTTTCGGAATATAAGAAGATGACCGGCGAGGTTGCTTCGTGGAAGCCCGACCAGTATTATGCGGCGCTCACGAATGTCCGCTCTGTCGGCGTCATGGGCGACGAGCGTACCTACGACTATGCGGTTGCACTTCGCGCCGTACGTACGACCGACTTCATGACCGCGGATTCCGCGCGCATTCCTTACGAGGTTTTGGACACTGTCATGACCCGCATCATCAAGGAAGTCCGCGGCGTCAACCGCGTATTCTATGATCTGACGAGCAAACCGCCGGGGACGATTGAGTATGAGTGATAACGAGCCAAGCACAAGGAAATATCAGGAGGAAAACCGCAAAG
>JAGADM010000085.1 GCA_017613595.1 Lachnospiraceae bacterium
CCGACCGCATCCCTTAAGGATACGCTCGCAGGCAAGCTTCCGCAGAGAAAGCTGACGACCGGCGCGGCAAAGGGCTACAGCTCCTACGGCAACCAGATCGGTCTCGCAACCGGACTTGTTGATGAAATCTATCATCCGAACTACGTTGCAAAGCGTATGGAGATCGGTGCGGTTATGGGTGCCGCTCCGAGGGCAAATGTAAAACGTGAGAATTCCGATCCCGGCGACGTGATCATTCTGATGGGCGGCCGTACCGGCCGTGACGGCTGCGGCGGCGCAACCGGTTCTTCGAAGAAGCACACGACCGAGTCCATCCACACCTGCGGTGCGGAGGTACAGAAGGGTAACGCTCCGACCGAGCGTAAGCTGCAGAGACTGTTCCGCAGAGGCGAAGTCAGCAAGCTTATCAAGAAGTGTAACGACTTCGGTGCCGGTGGCGTTTCGGTAGCGATCGGCGAGCTGGCAGCAGGACTTCGCGTGGACCTCGATAAGGTTCCGAAGAAGTATGCCGGTCTTGACGGTACCGAGCTTGCAATCTCCGAATCCCAGGAGCGTATGGCAATCGTTGTCGATAAGAAGGATGCGGCGCAGATGCTTACTTTCGCCGAGGAGGAGAACCTTGAGGCGGTTATCGTAGCCGAGGTTACGAAGGAACCCCGGCTTGTTCTTACCTGGAGAGGCAAGGAGATCGTTAACATCAGCCGCGCGTTCCTCGACACGAACGGCGCGCATCAGGAGACTACGGCGGTTGTTAAGACGCCGTCGAAGAAGGATTCCTTCTTTAATAAGGATAATACGTATAAGGCACACAGCGTAGACAAGAAGGGCGGCTTCGGCGATACGTCGAAGGACGACGCGGAAGGACGCAAGGCGGCTTGGCTTACGATGCTTTCCGACCTGAATGTCTGCTCGAAGAAGGGTCTCGTTGAGATGTTCGACTCCTCGATTGGAGCCTGCACGGTAACGATGCCTTACGGCGGCGTATACGAGAGCACCCCGACCCAGACGATGATCGCAAAGCTTCCGGTTCTTGACGGCGCATGCGACACCGTAACGATGATGAGCTACGGCTTCGATCCGTACCTTTCCTCCTGGAGCCCGTTCCACGGTTCCGCTTACGCGGTGATCAGCTCCGTTGCGAAGATTGTTGCTTCGGGCGGTGACTATAAGAAGATCCGTTTCACGTTCCAGGAATACTTCCGCCGTCTCGGAAGCGATCCGAAGCGCTGGGGCGAGCCGCTCGCAGCTTTGCTCGGTGCGTATGAGGCACAGGTGAAGCTCGGACTTCCGTCCATCGGCGGTAAGGATTCGATGTCCGGCTCCTTCAACGAGATCGACGTTCCTCCGACACTCGTTTCCTTTGCCGTAGACACGGCGAAGCTTTCCGACATCGTAACCGACGAGTTCAAGCAGGCCGGAAGCAAGGTAGTCGTATTTGACATGGTAAGAGACGCTTATGACCTTCCCGATTACGAGCAGGTAATGGCGATGTACGATAAGATCCACGAACTGTCCGGAAAGGGCGCGTTCCGTTCGATGTACGCGCTCGGCAAGTACGGTATCGCGGAAGCAATGAGCAAGATGGCATTCGGTAACGGCCTCGGCATCCGCCTTTGCGGAAAAGTATCCCGCGAGGAAGCATTTGCCCCGGCATACGGCAGCATCCTTGCCGAAATCGACGAAGAGAAGCTCGCAATGCTTGATGAGGCTGGCATCGCTTACCGCAAGGTCGGCAAAGTAACCGACAACGCAACCTTCCTCTGGAAGATGAAGTCCGGCTGCTGCAACGGCGGCAGTGAATCGGAAGAGTTCATGGAGATCAGTCTCGAGGAAGCTCTGAACGCATACAACGGAACGCTTGAGAAGGTATTCCCGACCAAGTCTCCGGTTGCGGCGCAGATCGAAGGCACCAAGGTTCCCGCTCCGATCTACGAAGCAAAGAACATTTATATCGCAAAGAACAGGATTGCAAAGCCGAAGGTATTCATCCCGGTATTCCCGGGTACGAACTGCGAATACGATACGAAGCTTGCGTTCGAGCGTGCGGGCGCGGAGGTTGAAACGGTAGTATTCCGCAACATGACCGCGCAGAATATCGCCGATTCCGTAGAGGATTTCGTAAAGGCAATCGACGACGCGCAGATCCTGATGTTCCCCGGCGGTTTCTCCGCAGGTGACGAACCCGACGGATCGGGCAAATTCATCGCTACCGCTTTCCGTAACCCGCGCATCAGCGATGCGGTTAACCGCCTCCTGAAGGACCGCGACGGTCTGGCACTCGGTATCTGTAACGGTTTCCAGGCACTCATTAAGCTCGGACTTGTTCCGTACGGCGAGATCGTTCCGCAGACTTCGGACAGCCCGACGCTTGCGATGAACAATATCGGCCGTCATATCAGCAAGAGCGTATATACGAAGGTGGTCAGCAACCTGAGCCCGTGGCTTAAGAAAGCCGAACTCGGCGGCGTATACAGCATTCCCGCTTCGCACGGCGAAGGCCGTTTCGTAGCCAATGACGAATGGCTCGGCAAGCTTCTCGCGAACGGACAGATCGCAACGCAGTACGTTGACGAGAACGGCAACCCGACGATGGTCGAGCAGTTCAACCCGAACGGTTCATACTGGGCAATCGAGGGTATCACTTCTCCGGACGGCCGCGTTCTCGGTAAGATGGCTCACTCCGAGCGCCGCGGAACCGGCGTCGCGAAGAACATCACCGGCGAGCAGAACCAGCTGATCTTCGAGAGCGGCGTGTCCTATTATAAGGATTGATCCCGGTTTTATTGAGAAAAGTATTTGTGTTATAATATCAGCCTCGGAAAATGTGAAAAAATGCATTTTCCGGGGCTGAATTTTTCAATCGGATGCACTAATAAGCAGAAGGGTTACAGGAAAGGGGAAAATGTATGGATCCGGGAGCGGAAAGTTACCGCAGATACCTCTTGGGCGATAAGAGCGGACTGGAAGAGATTATCGGATTATTTTACGACGGTTTGATTCTGTACCTGAATCTGTATGTACGGAACCTGACCGAAGCGGAGGAACTTGCAGAAGAGACGCTGTTTGTTCTTGTTTCAAAGAAACCGGCATTTTCCGGGAAATCCTCTTTCAAGACCTGGCTTTATGCGATCGGAAGGCATACGGCCATCCGTTATCTTCACCGTCGTTCCCGGGAGGTCTCGGTCGCAGATATGGAATCGGAATCCGGCCGGGGGCAGATACAGGATGCGGAGAGGACGATATTAATAAAGGAACGGGATCGGAATCTGTATCGATGCCTCAGCCGCCTGAAGGATGATTACCGGCAGGTGATCTGGCTTCGGTATTATGAACAGATGAGCAATAAAATGATCGCGGCTGTTATGAAGAAAAGCGTGTACAGCGTGGAGCATCTTTTGAAGAGAGCAAAAGAAGCATTACGGACAGAATTGGAAAAGGAGGGATTTCCGTATGAGGAGTCATGAAGAAGTATTCTCCCGTCTGCTGGAACGGGAGAAAGAGTATCTGCTGATGCGGGAATCACGGCATAAGAGAATCCGGCGAATCTGTATTTTAGCATTATCCGGCAGTGTCGCAATTCTGCTGGTAATTGCGTTAATCGTGGCAGTGAGGAATGCTGAGACCGTTCCCCAAAACCGCGATAATGTTGTTACCGGAGAGCTTGTTCAGCGCCCGACGGTTCTTTCGCCGACCCCTGTGGTTACTCCGGAGGCGTATGTATGTTCCTGGAAGGCGGAAACTCAGGAAGCCTACGCGGAAATTGACAGGGACCAAAAGAGAGTATATGCCGTAACCAATAACACGGAGGAAAACCGGACTGCAACCGTTATCGTGACCTATTACAGTCTGAATGCGGAGTTCAATCAAATCACTTCCCATACGGTAGAAAAGTCCTGCACGGGTACTTCGGCGGAAATACCCATTGCAGTTTCCGAAAATGAGGTAATCAACCGCATCAGTACTGAGCATATAATCTATGAAAACGGAAGTCCGGTGTATACCGAACGGTTTTTTATCATAGCGGAGGAATCCGTGCTTTTAGAAGGAGGAGAATAGTATTATGAAGAAGACAGTAGCGGTATTGGGATTGATCCTTGTCGTGCTGGCAGCGGTCTCATGTACGAAGAAGCAGGATAATCCTTCTGTAACCCCGTCGGAAGTTACACAGGCGGTCAACCCTGAGATTACGCCGGAGGGAACGCCGACGGCAGAGGCAACCATCTCCCCGACTCCGACGCAGAAAAATACGCTGACCCCGACGCTTAACCCGGCTTACGAACCCAGAATCAACTGGGTGGTCAGCTTTATTAATGGTCCGACCAAGGCGGAACAGGATAAGATTAACCGCCTGCTTAGGGAGAAGGGAATCGACTGTTATGTAAACTTTATCTTTAATCCCAAAGCGGATGATTCGGAAGAATACCTGAAGTGGCTGAACGAGGCACACACTTCGTATATGAAATATGACATTATCAATTCTCAGGCGAGACCGGCAGAAAGCAACAAGAATTATCCTTTGATCATTGAAAGGGATTATATGATTGACCTGTCGGAGTATTTACAAACGGAGCTGGGAGCAAAACTCTATCAGGCGTATGCGCCGATGGACTGGGATCTGATAAGAATTGACGGAGCCATTCGTTCAATCCCGAGTATCACAACTTTGAGTCATCGGTATCGGGGCGTGTTTTTAAGTGTAAACGATAAATATGCGGAATGGTTTGAAGACTTTGACGGAAGTTACGAGAGTCTTCGTAAGATCTATGACGATATCGGAGACCGAAGTCTTGTAATTCAAATGGATATGACAGGCCAGGTGCTGTTCGCGTGTATGGGATATCAAACGATCAACAATGCAATCCTCTATGACCAAAAGCAGGACAGGATTCTGTCTGTTTTAGATGTCAGCGATCAGTTGAATACGCTTACGGCCGAATTGCATCGGGATTTGTCGGAAGGAATACTGGAGGCGCCGTATGGTCAGGAAAAGGTCGAAAAAGAAGTACTCGCGGAGTATTATCGGTTTGACCGAAAGAAAAAGGAAGGTTACACGGATATCCTGATTACGGAAGATTTAGGTCTTGCGCGCCGCGGATTCAATTACGGAATATCCAAGGACTCCGAAAAGAAAGACCTTGCTTTTCAGGTTCTGGCGACATGTTATTCCGATCCGGAGATTGCGGCAATCCTTCGAAAACCCTTAGAGGCGGAGGAGGAAGGAAGCTGGGAGGAGCGAATGGAACGGTTAAAGGATGTGGATATCACGAAAGCACCGTTATTCGGGTTTTCGGTATTTGTTAATAAGACCGAATATCCTGCGGAAAACTATATGTCCGAGCATGTTATCTCGTCGGTTTTAATAGAATTGTTTGGTGCAAACCACTACAGTCCGAACCGCACCGTGAATCCGGTTTATCACGAACTGGATTTTACCTATGAAAAGAAAAGCCTTTCCTATTCGCGGCTGATAGAAGAGTATCGCCGGCAGCTTGGTGAGTTTCGAAAAAAGCAGAATTCCGGCAGCTGATTGAATAAATACGAAACCGGTATTAGAAAGAAGAGGGGAGTGTGCCGCATGGCATTCCCCTCTTCTTTCGGAAAATACGATGTGAAAAGGCCGGAAAGAGGGGAAAAAACAGCAGTAAATTTCTTGAAAATAATGCTTGCATTTTATATTTCGTTATGTTACAATTGGTTTCGCTGTGACGTGATAGCTGTGAAGCGTGAGGTTGCCGGCCGCAAGGTCGGGTTTTCCGTGGAGCGAATGTCATGAGTCAATTCTGGCGACAAGTCACTGTACCAATACCAACATTCTTCTGCCAATCGCGGCAGATAAGACGTGTGAAACAAAGGTAATTCGGTAACACAGCCAAGCAGAAATGCTTGGTATTATTTTCCGAAAAGCAGGAAACACACGGTTGAGTGTACAGGCACCACTTGTTGTACTTTACCCACTAAGTGCGAAAAGGAGGCGCTATTTTTATGGCAAGCAATGTAATGAGAATCACATTGAAGGCTTATGATCATCAGTTAATCGATGCATCTGCAGCAAAGATCGTGGAGAACGCGAAGAAGACCGGTTCCAAGGTGAGCGGACCTGTGCCGTTGCCGACGAAGAAGGACATCGTTACGATTCTCCGTGCTACTCACAAGTATAAGGATTCGCGTGAGCAGTTCGAGCAGAGAACGCATAAGAGATTGATTGACATCATTAACCCCGGCGAGAAGACAATGGAAGTTCTTCAGCGCTTGGAAATGCCGGCCGGTGTATTCATCGGCATCAAGATGATCACCAAATAAATCATCTTGTGATTTAGAATGACCCCATCCGGGGTCCGCTGTAGATTTAACAGGAGGTACTACAATGAAGAAAGCTATTTTGGCTACAAAGGTCGGAATGACCCAGGTCTTCGCGGAAGACGGTTCGTTCATTCCGGTAACCGTACTGCAGGCCGGTCCCTGCCCCGTTGTTCAGGTTAAGACGGTTGAGAAGGACGGATACGAGGCAGTACAGGTTGGTTTCGGTGACATCAGAGAGAAGCTGGTTAACAAGCCGAAGAGGGGACATTTTGCCAAGGCAAATGTTGCAAACAAGAGATTTCTCAAGGAGTTCCGTTTCGAGAACGCAGCAGAGTACAG
>JAGADM010000086.1 GCA_017613595.1 Lachnospiraceae bacterium
GCATGACAAGCTTACGATGGACATCAAGGAACTTGAGACCCGTAAGGAAACCATTAAGGGTAAGCTTGCCGTAGCAAAGGCGCAGGAGAAGATCAACAAGATGACCTCCAGCGTATCGAGCGCGAACAACTCCATCGCAAGCTTCGAACGTTACGAAGCTCTTGCAAACAAGAAGCTGGATAAGGCTCAGGCAGAGGCCGAGCTCAACGCTTCCAATCCTACCAACTCCATCCGTGATCTTACCGCCAAGTACGTTAACGATCCTAACGTTGATGCTGAGCTGGCAGCACTTAAGGCAAGCCTCGGCATGACCGCTGAAGTTGAGCTTCCTCAGTAATGATTGATTAGGCAGGGGCTGTTGTACATTGTGCAACAGCCTCTTTTTCAAAGGTTCCATACCCGATTCGTCCGGGGCATCTCTTAAAAAGGAGTGGTTCCCATGCAGCCCGAAGCGTTAATGCTTTACAAACTGATTGTTCTTTACATGCTCAGCCGTGTGGATTTTCCGATGACCAACTCACAGATTTCGGATTTCATCACCGGCAAAGAGTATACCAATTTCTTCAATGTGCAGCAGGTGCTCTCCGAACTCGTTGATGACCAGTATATCAATCTCCAGGAGACGAAGAACAACTCGCTGTACCGGATCACCGAGAGCGGGAAGGAAACGCTATCGCTCTTCTATCAGCACATTTCCCGCAATATCCGTGACGATATCGATATGTTCTTAACCGACCAGCAGTACACGCTTCGGGAGGAAGTATCCAACATCGCGGATTATTACGAGGTCCGGATGAATGAATACATCTGTGAGCTGAAAGTAATTGAGCGCGATACGACCGTTATTGAGATCCGCATCGTGGTTCCTTCCGAGGAGAACGCGAAAACGATCTGCTCCCGCTGGCGCCAGAAGAATGCGGACATTTACGCGTACGTGATCAATGCTTTGCTGGGGGACGATCTCCCCTCGGAAACAAAGGAACAATGATCTTTTCCAAGTGTGTGGGGATTGGACATTGTGACATTTTCCGGTCGAGCGGAGATCGGATAAGTCAATAAGGAAAAGGAGGTACCGTGTATGTATCCGTGGTTTTGGATTGTTCTGTTCCTGGTCCTGCTGGTTGTGGAAGCCGCTACGCTCTCGCTGACCACGATCTGGTTCGCGGGCGGCGCATTTGTCGCAGCCATCGTAAGCTTGATCTGGGACAACCGTGTTCCGGAGTTCATCGTATTCGGCGTCGTATCTCTTGCCCTGCTCTTCTTCGTACGTCCTTCCGCGCTCCGGCGTTTCAACCGCCGCCGCACGAGGACCAACGTTGAAGCCGTCATCGGTAAGACCGTACGCGTCATTGAAGCGGTGAACAACCTTGCCGACACCGGGCGTGTGAAGCTCGACGGCATGGAATGGGCTGCCGTCAGTGTGGACGACAGTATGACTTTGTCTGTGGGCGAATTTGCCGTCGTCGAGAGAGTCGAAGGCGTCAAGCTCGTTATCAGAAATAAATAACGGAGGGGTTTTACTATGTTGAATTTTCTTGAAACAGGCAGCTCGATCGACTGGTCCAATCCGGCGGTCTGGCTTGTCATTGTTGTAATCATTCTGATCATCTTCTTTGCTTCCTGTCTGAAGGTTGTACCGCAGGCTGAAGCATATATCATTGAACGTTTCGGTGCTTACCAGCAGACCTGGAGCGTCGGACTTCATCTGAAGTGGCCCTTCATCGAGCGCATTGCTCTCCGCGTTCTTTTGAAGGAACAGGTTGTTGACTTCCCGCCGCAGCCCGTTATCACGAAGGATAACGTTACGATGCAGATTGATACCGTCGTTTACTTCCAGATTACCGATCCGAAGCTTTTTGCTTACGGCGTTCAGAACCCGATGATGGCTATCGAGAACCTGACCGCTACGACGCTTCGTAACATCATCGGTGACCTCGAACTCGATGCTACCCTTACTTCCCGTGAGATCATCAACGGCAAGATGCGCGTCTCCCTCGATGAGGCGACCGACCCTTGGGGTATCAAGGTTAACCGTGT
This sequence comes from Lachnospiraceae bacterium, assembly GCA_017613595.1. Next base: position 2,038 of record JAGADM010000086.1, read on the forward strand.
TGAGCTGAAGAACATCATGCCTCCGAACGCCATCCGTGATGCAATGGAGAAGCAGATGAAGGCAGAGCGTGAACGCCGTGAGACCATCCTCATCGCAGAAGGTGAGAAGAAGTCCACGATCCTTGTTGCAGAAGGTAAGAAGCAGTCCGCCATCCTCGAAGCAGAGGCGGAAAAGGAAGCTGCCATCCTTCGTGCGGAAGCTAAGAAGGAAGCTACGATCCGTGAAGCCGAAGGTCAGGCGGAAGCAATCCTCCGCGTACAGAAGGCCAATGCGGACGGTCTCCGTTTCCTGAACGAAGCATCTCCTTCCGATCCCGTGCTTCGCCTTAAGAGCCTTGAGGCATTTGCCAAGGCTGCTGACGGCAAATCCACGAAGATCATCATCCCGTCCGAAATCCAGGGTCTTGCGGGCCTTGCAAGCGGCGTTGTGGAAGCTGCTAAGAAGACCGCGGAATAACCTGACAGCAGAACGTTGCTGTACGGTAAACTGATTTTTTGAACCCCCGGTACCAAACGGTCACAATCAACCGTTTGGTACCGTTTTTCTGTTATTACGGCATAACAGATGGTACCCACCGGCTGCTTTCGTTCAATGGGTACCCGACTTTTCCTGTCGCATGGAACCATTCGGCTGTTTTCGTTCGACGGGTACCATACTTTTCCTGTCGCATGGAACCATTCGGCTGTTATTCCTTAACTGGGTATTATTTTTCATCAATCCAAGCCAAGCTAATAATATCAGTGTGGTACCATATGAACTCTTCCATTGAGTGAGTGTTACAATTCTCTTAATGTGTGGTACCCGCTCTTGTGTATGATTTCTTTTGGTTCCATGAACTCCGTTTAATTCTATCAATCAAATAAAAAACCTGGTACCCGTCTGGCATTATCGTCCGTCGGGTACCAGGTTATTCCTGATGAGTGGCACCATTCAGCTGTTCACAGGCGGAAGGTACCACATTCTCCGCTATTCTGTTTCCTTAAGCTCGTCCGTCTCCGGTTCGGGTCCGTACAGTTCCTCTTCCATTACCTTCCAGACTTCGTCGAAGCCCTGGGCGGTTTCCTTGGACCACGGAATGATCCGCTCGTCCGGTTTCATCTTAAGTTCCTTACGGATCATCGCAAGCTGCTTCGCAACCTGACTGCGGTTGATCTTGTCGGCCTTCGTGACGATCACGACAGGACGGAATCCGTTCGCGACTACCCACTCGTGCATCTGCCGGTCTCCCGCGCTCGGTTCGTGCCGGATATCCACTAACAGGAATATCACCTTAAGCTGCTTCGATGTCACGAGATAACGCTCGATCATCTTTCCCCACTTCGCGGATACTTCCTTCGAAACCTTCGCATAGCCGTAGCCGGGAAGATCCACGAAATAGAACTCCTTATTAAGCAGGAAGAAATTGATTGTCTGCGTCTTGCCTGGCTGCGAGGACGTCCTCGCGAGTGCCTTGCGGTTAACGAGCTTATTGATCAGCGAGGATTTGCCGACGTTCGATCGGCCGGCAAATGCGAACTCCGGCCGGATGTTGTCCGGCAGCTTGCTCGTGATGCCGCATACGGTTTCCAGTTCCGCGGATTTAATGATCATGCCGGCTCCTCCTTTCTGAAACTTCTTTCTCTAAGTCCTTGATTGCATCCCCGAACGTGTCTGCAATTCTGTCAATGCGCCTCAGGGTAATTTGTTCTACGCTCGTAGAACTATATAAACTGCTGCCTTGTCAATAGTTTTCAGACCTTTCCGGCTTCTTCTTTTGAATCCCGTCAGAGTCCTCTGAATTCCTATCTCACAAACGCTTCCGACAGCACCTGGTCCATATGGTTCACGTAACGGATATCCATGCCCTCACGAATTTCCTCCGAAATATCGGCAACGTCCTCCTTATTGTCCATCGGTACGAGAAGCTTGTTGATGCCGACCTTCTTCGCGGCAAGCATCTTCTCCTTGAGGCCTCCGATCGGAAGCACGCGGCCGCGCATCGTTACCTCACCGGTCATCGCAATCTCGGAGTCAACCGGGATACCGGTCACAGCCGAAAGCACCGCGGTAACCATCGTAATACCCGCGCTCGGGCCGTCCTTCGGAACGGCTCCCTCAGGAATGTGGATATGAATGTCATGCTTTTCGAACCAGTCATCCGGAACCTCGTACGAGCCGGCAACGGAACGGATGTAGCTGAGGCCCGCCGAAGCGGATTCCTTCATAACCTCGCCCATCAGTCCGGTCATCTCAACCTTACCGGTTCCGTGCATCGCGTTAACCTCGATCTCGAGCGTCGTTCCGCCCATCGATGTCCACGCCAGCCCTCTCGCAATGCCGACCTGCGGCTTGCGGATACGGTTTTCCTTATGGTAGCGGTAGATCCCGAGAAACTCCGGCAGATTCTTCTTCGTAACCGTCACCTTTGCCGTGCTGCCACTCTCCTCGTTCTTAAGGATCACGCGGCGGCATACCTTGCCGATCACGCGCTCAAGGCTGCGGACACCCGCTTCCTTCGTGTAGCAGTCGATCATATCCTGAATTGCGGCATCGGAAAATGTGATGTCCTTCTTCGTAAGTCCGTGATTCTTTAACTGCTTCGGAATCAGGTGTTCCTTCGCGATATGCATCTTCTCGTTCTCGGTGTAACTGTTCAGTTCAATAACCTCGACACGGTCTAAAAGCGGACGCGGAATCGTCTCGGTCGTATTGGCTGTAGCGATAAATACGACGTGGCTCAGATCAACCGGCTGCTCGATATAGTGATCGATGAAACGGCTGTTCTGTGCGCTGTCAAGAACCTCAAGAAGCGCTGCCGACGGGTCGCCCTTATAGTCACTGCCGATCTTGTCGAGCTCGTCGAGAAGCATCAGCGGGTTATTCACCTCTGCCTGGCGAAGGCCCTGGATGATACGTCCGGGCATCGAAGCGATATAGGTTCTGCGGTGGCCGCGGATCTCCGCCTCGTCGCTCACGCCGCCGAGACACACACGCACATATTTGCGATTCATGGCTTCGGCAATGCTCTTCGCGATACTCGTCTTACCGGTTCCGGGAGGTCCCACAAGGCACAGGATCGGCGTCTCGGCCGACGATGCCTTCTTCTTAACCGCGAGGAATTCCATAATGCGGTCCTTGACCTTCTGCAGGCCGTAGTGGTCTCTCTCCAGGATGCGGTGCGCCTCCGCAAGGTCAATGCGCTCTTCGCTTGCCTTGTCCCACGGAAGGCTCAGCAGTGTCTCGATATAGTTGCGGATTACCTGTCCCTCACCGTTGTTCGCGCCCATGTTGCTGAAGCGGCGGATCTCGGTGTGGATGGCTTTCTTAATCTCGTCGGATGCTTCCAGAAGGTCGGTCTGCGCACGGTATCTCTCCGCGTCGTCCTCGGCATCGTCGCCGAGTTCCTTGCGAAGCACTTTGATCTGCTCACGCAGCACATATTCCTTCTGGTTCTTGTCGATTGCCTTCTGTACCTTGGCATCGATCTCGTTCCGGATCTTCAGAACTTCGATTTCTCCGGCAAGAACCGTGGAAATCTTCTGGTATTGGATGATGTCATTTTCCGACTCTAAAATGTCCTGGCGGAAACGCACCGGGATCGGCATCAGGATCAGAATCTGATGCATCAGCGTCTTCAGGTCACGGATCCGGAGAAGGTTCGTACGTACTTCCTTCGGCATCTTCGTATTCACGAGAAAGAACCGCTGAACGGTGTCATGCAGCGAACGGAACAGGGCCTCCTGCTCGATGCTGCTCATACCGAGCTCGTCAAGCGGCATGCTCTCCGCCTCCACGCTCGGACCTTCCGGTCGCTCAAACCACTGCACGATACGCGCGCGGACACGGCCGCGGAGCATCACACGCGTCTGGTTGTTCGGAAGCCGCAGGATCTGCGTTACCTCCGCCACGGTTCCGACCTCATAGACATCCTCGAGACGCACCTTCTCGTCACTCTCCTCCTTACGGAGCGTAACGAACACCTTGTGTTCCTCGCGAAGCGCCCTGCGGGCAGCCTCCGCGTCTCCGTTGTCGGACAGTTCGAGCTGCATTACCATGTCGGGAAATACGACCGTATTTGCCAAGGCAATGATCGGATAAATGTCATATTTTTCCTGGTCAAACTCTTCCATAATTCTCCTCTTTCAAGTTGCAAAGAGCCTGCCTCTTGCGGCAGACTCTTACAATTTGTTAAGCTGTTTCCGGCTCTTCGGCCTCGGCTTTCTTGCCTGCGGTCCGGATTAAAACCGGTTTTTCCTTTCCTTCGGCTGCTTCCTTTGTGATGATGCAGCGGACTACGTTGTCCTCCGAAGGAATTTCATACATCGGGTCGAGCATGATGGACTCCATGATCGCACGAAGGCCTCTCGCACCCGTCTTACGCTCGTTACTCCGGCGCGCGATCTCTCGGATCGCGTCGGGCTCAAATTCGAGCTCTACGCCGTCTCAGCGGAACATCTCCGCATACTGCTTCGAAATCGCGTTCTTAGGCTCTGTGAGGATTCTTACAAGGGCATCCTCATCGAGCATATCAAGAGCGACCATAACCGGCACACGTCCCACGAACTCGGGGATCATGCCGAACTTGATCAGGTCATGCGGGAGCGCCTGCCGGAACAGGTCTCCGATGTTCTCCTTGCGTCCGCCCTGCACGTCCGCCTCGAAGCCGATGGACTTCTGGCCGATACGGGCTTCGACAATCTTCTCAAGGCCGTCAAATGCGCCGCCGCAGATGAACAGAATGTCGGTCGTATTGATGTGGTACATCTCCTGCTGGGGATGCTTGCGGCCGCCCTGCGGGGGAACGCTCGCGTCGGTGCCTTCGAGAATCTTCAAAAGCGCCTGCTGAACGCCCTCACCGGATACGTCACGGGTAATGGACGTGTTCTCGGATTTACGCGTAATCTTGTCGATCTCATCGATGTAGATGATTCCGTGTTCCGCTCTCTTGATATCGTAGTCGGCAGCCTGGATGATCTTCAGAAGGATATTCTCGACATCTTCTCCGACATAGCCGGCCTCGGTAAGAGCCGTGGCATCGGCAATCGCGAAAGGTACATTCAGAATCTTGGCAAGTGTCTGCGCAAGATAGGTCTTTCCGGAACCGGTCGGACCGATCATCAGAATGTTGCTCTTCTGCAGCTCAACATCCAGATTCTTCTTCGCAAGCACGCGCTTATAATGGTTGTAAACGGCAACCGCCAGCGTCTTCTTGGCTTCGTCCTGTCCGATAACATACTCGTCCAGGAAAGCCTTCATCTCGACCGGCTTCACCAGATTGATTCCTTCTTCTTTTGCGAGCTCATCCTCGTCGTCATTGTAATACAGTTCTTCACGAAGGATGTCGTTGCAGAGTCCGATACACTCATCGCAGATCCGCACGTTATTCGGCCCGACGATCAGTTTCCGTACCTGCTCCTGCGTCTTTCCGCAGAAGGAACAGCAATTTGATTTGTCTCCTCTTGCCATTAATTATCTCCTCAGGTTCCGCACTAGCGGCTCGTAATAACCTTGTCGATCAGACCGTACGCAACTGCGTCCTCAGCCGTCATCCAGTTATCGCGGTCGGTGTCGGCAGCAACGGTCTCGTAATCCTTGCCGCAGTTCTCGGCGAGCATACGATTCAGTTTCTCCTTGGTCTGCAGGATGTGCTTCGCGGCAATCTCAATCTCGGTTGCCTGACCCTGCGCACCGCCGAGCGGCTGGTGGATCATAATCTCGGAATTCGGAAGCGCCATACGCTTTCCCTTTGTGCCACCCGCAAGGAGGAAAGCTCCCATGCTGGCTGCCATGCCGACACAGATCGTGCATACATCGCATTTGATGTAGCGCATCGTATCGTAAATCGCCATGCCTGCGGTTACGGAACCGCCGGGGCTGTTGATGTAAAGGCAGATATCCTTCGTCGGATCCTCGGACTCGAGGAACAGAAGCTGTGCTACGACAAGGCTTGCCGTAACCTCATTAACCTCTTCGCCGAGGAAGATGATCCTGTCCTTTAACAGTCTGGAATAAATGTCATAAGACCGCTCGCCGCGGCTCGTCTGTTCAATGACATAAGGTACTAAACTCATGGTAACCTCCCGTTGCGGAGCAATGCTCCGTGATAACGCGTCCGAAGGCGTGCTGTCGCCTCCGGTCAATTACTGCTCTACCGCGTTGTCCGCTACAAGCGTAACTGCCTTCTGGCAGGCAAGATCAAGGCTCATGTTCTTGAGGTTGTCCTCACCCATGTACTCCTTAACCTGTGCAACTTCCATATGATACTGATCGGCCATCTTCTGAAGCTCAGCCTCAATCTCGTCATCGGAAACGGTAATGTTCTCAGCCTTTACGATAGCTTCAAGAACAAGACGGGTGTTGATGCGCTTCTCAGCCTGGGGCTTCATCTGGTCAAGGAACGTCTTCTTGTTAAGACCGGTGAACTGGAAGTACTGCTCAAGCTTAAGACCCTGGGACTGGAGACGGTATGCGAAATCCTCCGCCATCTGCTCCTGGGTGGATGCGATCATCGCTTCCGGAACTTCCATCGTCGCGTTGGCTACTGCCTTCTCGATTGCCTGGTCCTCTTTCTTGGTCTGTGCTTCCTTCGTCTTCTTCTCGGTCAGGTTCTTCTTAATGTCTTCCTTGTACTCGGCAAGGGTATCAAACTCGGAAACCTCAGCTGCGAACTCGTCGTCAAGCTCGGGAAGCTCCTTAGCCTTGATAGCGTTAACCTTGCACTTGAATACTGCGGGCTTGCCTGCAAGCTCCGGAGCGTGATACTGCTCGGGGAACGTAACGTTTACGTCGCACTCTTCACCGATGCTCTTGCCGATCAGCTGATCTTCAAAACCGTCGATAAAGCTGTGGGAACCGATCACAAGCGGATGGTTCTCGCCCTTGCCGCCGGCAAATGCAACGCCGTCGCAGAATCCTTCGTAATCGATCACAGCGGTGTCGCCGTCCTGAACCGGACGATCCTCAACGGTGATCTCTCTTGCATTCTGTTCCTGGGTCTTTTTAAGCTCCGCCTCGATCTCCTCATCGGTAACCTCGATAACGGGCTTGTCAACCGTAACACCCTTGTACTCGCCGAGAGTAACCTCAGGCTTCTTCGCTACGGTAGCGGTAAAGATGAAGTCCTTGCCGGACTCGATCTGCGTAACATCAATCTCGGGGCGGGATACGATCTCTACGCCGCACTCCTCGGCTGCCTTCTGGTAAGCATCGGGAATCAGCAGGTTGGCTGCCTCTTCGTAGAACATCTCCTTGCCGTACATCTTGGCAACAACTGCAAACGGAGCCTTTCCTTTACGGAAGCCCTGAATGTTCAGTTTATTCTTGTTCTTCTGATAAGCCTGCTCAATTGCCTTGTTAAAATCCTCAGCCGGACAGTCAATTGTCAGCTTAACCATATTCTTTCCTAAATCTTCAACTTGATAACCCATGACGGTATTCCTCCTTGTACAGCCGGACTTCTGCGTCTGCTGCTTTCCTTTCTAAAACTCACGAATAAATATTATAGCACTAATCCCGCGTAAAATCCAGTTATTTTTTCTTGTCGGTGAAGAGCGTCTCAAAATCCTCCGGAGGCATCGGTGCGTTGAGCTTCCGTTTCTCTTTGGCCTTCACTAAACCGGAGTTTTCCGGATTCTTCATGATCGCGCCTGCGGGCAGATCTTTCGGTGCCTCACTGATCGCGCACTGTGCCAGATAAGAATCAATATCCACATGAAATCCGAGGTTCTGGAGTTCCTGTAGGATCGTCATAGCGGAGTTGAAGCTTTCGGTGCTCAGCTGGCCTTCCGGAGCGACGATTTCAATCAGACCGGACGGGATGCTGTAGCGCTGCTGCAGGAATTTCACGCGGTTCATGAAGTCCGCGCTGAACATGTACTGCCAGGAAAGCCGTAACGTGATCATCGGCGGTTCCGCTCCGCCGTCGATCCATTCACGGAGCAGCCGGCATGTCTCACGGTGTACGTAATAGTCAAGCTCGGTGACGAAACCGTTCTCTTCGAAGATCGGCTGGAACGAGCACGGCTCGATGACCTGCCCCTCGGCCGTAATCCAGCGGACAAGCGCTTCGGCTCCGATGATCGAGCCGGTCTCGGGTTCGCGTTTCGGCTGGAAGAATACCTTGAACTCGCGGTTGCTCATCGCGTCGCGCATCGAATGCTCGACGAACTCGCGGAAGCTGTTCACGGCACGCAGGTCCTCGGTGTAGAACGCGATTGCCACAGTCGGCGGATCCTGCATGCTGCCGATGCTTCTTGCCGCAACCTTCGCGCGGTCCATTGCCTCGGGAACGCTGTTCTCGTGATTGATAAACTTATAAATGCCGCACCATACCTTGAGCTGCATATCCGGGTACAGACGGATAACCGCGGTATGCGCCGCTTCCATCATCATCGACAGTCTCGCTTCGGTGCGTTCCCTGTCGTCGTAGCGGATCATCAGCATGAAGTTCGCGCCGCTCTGGCGGGCGAAGAGCTCATCGGCCTTCAGGAACGAATTGAGCGTCGCGGAGAATACCTTCAGCAGCTCGTTGCATGCCGAGTAGCCCCATACGTCATTCAGATCGCCGAACTGCGGGAAGTAAAATGCGACGAAGCATACATTGGCCTTCTCGTGCTCGGATACGTAACGGTTCGCGTCCTCCTCGAACTTCTCAATCGTAAGCCGTCCGGTGAGCGCGTCTCTTGCGCGGACACGTTCCACGAATTCGGTTACGTCCGCCCAGCAGAGAAGCACCTGGTTGCCTTCCTTTTCCTCAACGAGCGACGCGCTTGTCGAAATCCAGCGCTTCTGCTTCTCGTAATAGGATTCGGTCGTAAATACCTTGGTTTTCTTCGTAAGACCGGCAACCGGACAGTTTACGCAAGGTTCCTTGCGGCCCATGATGGCGCTGAAGCATTTCTCGCCGGAATGCGCTTCCGGGTACTGCCGTCCGGTATAGTCGCCGACATAAACGAGCTCGAATGTGTCGGGATGGATCGCGTAGTTGGTAATCTGCTGGTTCTCAATGATGGCTCGTGCGTAACGCACTTCCTCATCAAGCATTTCCTTTGTCCGCGAGCGGTCGATATAAATGCCGATCAGACGTCCGATGTGCGTCAGGATATCCTGCTCTTCCTTCGTCCAGTTCGCGCCGGCTTCCTTCGTAAACGTCAAGAAGGCAAATGTGTCTTCCCGGTCGAGGATCACGTTCTGGAAGATCGACTCGTTCGGGTAATATTCCTTCATCTCATCCGGTACATTGATGCCGAGCTGCGAAGAGTCGGTGCAGATAAATACGCTGTCATTTGAGAAACGGTGGCGGAGTTCTCTGCGGGCTCCGCGGAGAATCTCCTCATATGCCTTCACATGCGGATTCTCGCCGTTTTCCCAGTTGCAGCGCAGATTGAGGAGCTGCTTCTCGGGATCGATGATGACCGCGTAGATGCGCTTATAGCCGTAGTATTTGCCGACTTCGCCGAAGATTGCGGTAAGGTCCTCGTCACCGGTGCCGTTGGCCGCCAGCATATCGAAGATCATACCGACGATGTTCTTCTCAACCGGACCGTACTGCGTCTGCTGTTCGCGCTCGACGATTCTCTTGGCCTCGGGCTTCTCGGCGGGCTCCTCTTCCTTGCGGGAAGGCCGGTACATCTGATGCTCCTCAAGGGATTCGTCATATATCGTACAGTTGTTATTCGGATTCTTACGCGACTCTTCGATTGCGCGCACTGCCTTGCGGTGCAGGCTTGCATAGTCGCGGCCGTCCTTCGGGAATACCGAAACGCCGATGTTCAGCTCAACGCTGCCGCCGCGTTTCAGTTCGATACGTTCCGCAGCTTTGCCGACCGCACGCGCAATCGCGTAAACCTCGGCAGGCGTACGGATGTCATTCTTCAGCATGATGAACTCGCCGTCCTCGGTATGCGCGATGCAGTCCGATGCCATGAATACGGAACCGAGTCCGCCCGCCATCTTCTCAAGCACATACTCCGCGTACGCGTGGCCGTAGGTGTCGGTGATCGAACTCAGGTTATCAAGTCCGAGCACGAAGAACACGATGCGGTCGTTCTCGGTGCTGTCCTTGATCATATCCTCCAGACGCTCGCGGATCGCGTTGCCCGTAAGAAGACCGGTCACGCTGTCGCGGTCGGCCTCTCGCACGGTCACCTGTTCAATCTTCTTCTCTTCATCGACATTTACGGTCCGTCCCATAACGCGGGCCGGAAGTCCCTTGCTGTTGAATACGGTATAGCCTTCGTAGCGGAGCCATATGGTCTTGCCCGGTTCCACATACGAACGGATGTCATAGGAAAATGTCTCGTCGCCGTTCTGCAGACTGCGGCAGAGCGTTTCAAAGACCGGAATGTCCTCTTCGTAGATCAGGCCGGACGCCAGCATGTTATTCCGGAAGTTCGGAATTCTGAGCCGGTCCTTCTCTCCCATGCCTTCCCCAAGGCGGCTCTGGACAAGGATTCCGGTCGACACGGTATACTCCCAAAGACCGCAGGTTACCATACCGGAAATCAGACGGTACTTCGCCCGTTCAATCTCCAGCTCCTGTTCCAGCTCCTGTATTCTGTTATCCCCGTTCTGATTGGTGTTCGCCATCCGGTTAACCTCCTCCAATCGCCCTTTTCAATCCCCATGGAAAAGGACAATATATCACTCTTTATCTTACACCATTCCGACCGGAAAATCCAACAGTTTTCGCCCCCGTTATCCAAAAATCCCGCGGAACCGGCATTTTTCGTGCCGAATTCCGCGGGATTCCGCGTTTGTGACAAATTATCTTGCATCTCAACGATGCGCCGTCCGGCTTCCGAAGCGCTATTCCGTGCGGAGCTTAAGCGTATACTTGCGTCCGCCGGTAAGCGTGAATACATCGCTGTCGGCAGATGCCTTCATTCTTGCGTACGTTCCGTAGGAACCGAACATTTCCACCTCGCCGAACCACGGTGCGTCATCGTTCGCGTACGCGACGTTAAACGAATACTTTCCTGCAGGCAGAAGGATCGTTGCCGTCCGCCCTTTATCAATGAACACACAGCAGGCGATTTCTTCCCGGCCTTCGTAGTCAACCGCGTATACCTTGACGAAATTGTAATGGTTGTCGTCTTCCGGAGGCTTGATCGTCAGTCTGCAGCTGTCCGTACGCGCCTCGTATTTCGGGTTCCGGTAGGTCTCGCCGTTATCCGGGTTCTCAAATGTGCAGTTATCCAAGAAGCGTTTCGAATAGCGGAAGGTTCCGAGTTCTTCGAAAAGTACGGAAGCGCTGTAGTATTTGCGTTCACCAAAATACTTTACCGCGAGGGCGTAGTTTGCTTCCCGCAGGCAGAACTCCGTAAATTCCTCCCGATCCTTTTCCGGAATGTACTCCGCGTACGGACCGGTAAGAATCGCATACGCCTCCGCAAACTGCTTCGTTTCCATCAGGCTCTTTACATCTTCCGCGGCAAGTGCTCTTCCGCAAAGGACACCGACATCTTCAATGTCCGGATAATCTCCCGCTTCCTGCAGGCTGCTGCGGGCTTCGTAATATCGGCCCTCCCGCAGATACGAAACGGCTCTTTCATATGCCGCAGCCTTCTTACACTCATCGTACAGTTCATAGGAATCGCGGAAGCCCGACGCCGCAAGAAAGCAGTCCTGGGCGCGCACATAATCGCCGGCGTTCATGGCGTCCTTTCCTTCCATGTACGTCACTCCCGTTTCTGAGAAATGAACCATATATGCCGAACGGCGGTAGCTTCCCAACCCGTCGAATATCTTCACGGCCTCTTCGTACTCTCCCGCTCTGACCGCATTCAGACCCTGATTGTACCGGCGGATTTTCTCCTCCTTTTCGATATACGGGCGGACATAGCGCAGGTAAAACAGCACGCCCACGAGTACTAACGCAGCCGCGAGAATGATCAGCTGTATGCGGAGTTTCTTATTCTTTTGGAGTCTCGTTTCATCCTGTTCCATAAAGCCTTCTCCCTTCCGGTTCCGGCAACGCCTTCCGGCTTTCTGCCGCACACCTTCCTCCCCAACAGGTTATGCTATACAGTAAACAGTTCTCCGGTATACTGGATTCCGTTTCCCACGCGTTTCGCCTCTTCGGGGGAAAATACGGAAAGAAGCGCCAGTGCGAACGGAATCGCAGCGCCCATTCCTTTACCGGTAATAATATTTCCGTCGATGACTACGCTGTCGCCGGACACCTTCGCGCCGAGGAGCTTGTCCTCGAAGCCCGGATAACAGGTCGCCTTACGGCCTTTCAGAAGACCGTTCATACCGAGAACGCTCGGTGCCGCGCAGATAGCCGAGATATACTTTTCCGCGTCGCGGTAAGCCATCAGCACATTGCGGAGTCCCTCATGCGCCATCAGCGCGTTGGTTCCCTTCAGGCCGCCCGGAAGTACGATCATGTCGCCGTCCAGACAGGCATCTTCATCAAACAGTACATCCGCTCCGAACGGAATCCTGTGCGAGCCGAGAATCTCCTTCTTACCGGTCACGGAAACCGTAACCGTTTCGACACCGCCTCTACGCAAAATATCAACAACGGTAAGCGCTTCAATCTCTTCCACGCCGTTTGCCAGAAAAACATAAACTTTAGCCATAAACGCCTCCTTTTCCGTCATTATGAAACGGTTTTGCGTAATTTTCTGAACTATATCACATTTTAACGGAAAATGCAATCTCGTTCTGCCCTTTCCCTTCCGCCGCCCTCTTCCCCGGGCGCCCCGCAGGACTATGAGAAGACGCTTTCCGACATGCAAAAAAAGATAGAAAATAACATTGCGAAAACCTCCCGGAAGCATTATGATAACAGTATTAACGTAATACATTTCGCCCATAGGGCGACGAAGAGGAGGTTCCCTTGATTAACAAAAAACTGACCGTCAAGGCTTCCCAAAAGGGAGCAAAGATCAACAAAGAGATTTACGGACATTTTTCCGAGCATCTCGGCCGCTGCATCTATAACGGCATCTATGTCGGCGAGGATTCCGACATTCCGAACACGAGAGGTATGCGCAACGACGTTGTCGAGGCCATGAAAGAGATGGGTATTCCGGTACTCCGCTGGCCGGGCGGCTGCTTTGCCGATGAGTATCACTGGATGAACGGTATCGGCCCGAAGGAAAGCCGTGTAAAGATGATCAACACGAACTGGGGCGGCGTAACCGAGGACAACAGCTTCGGTACGCACGAATTCATGGATCTGTGTGACCAGATCGGCTGTGAGCCTTACATCAGCGGCAATGTCGGAAGCGGCACCGTTCGCGAGATGTCCGAGTGGATCGAATATATGACAAGCGATAACGTTTCGCCGATGACCGACCTTCGTAAGAAGAACGGCCGTGAGAAGCCGTGGCACCTCAAGTACCTCGGCATCGGTAACGAGAACTGGGGCTGCGGCGGCTTCATGACTCCCGAATACTACGCGAACCAGTACCGCCAGTTCCAGCAGTTCTGCAAGAACTACGGCGACAACAGGCTTTATAAGGTTGCCTGCGGCCCGAACGGCGGCGACACCGCCTGGACCGACAAGCTCATGTCGATGCTGAACCCGATGATTGCCGGTGCGATCAGCCTCCACTTCTACACCGTTCCGACCGGCCGCTGGGAGGACAAAGGACCCGCTACCGGATTTGATGAGAAGCTTTACAACGAAACGATCCGCGAGACCCAGAAGATGGAGCCCATCATTATGGATCACCTTGCCGTTATGGACCGCCACGATCCCGATCACAAGATCGGTCTTGCGGTTGACGAATGGGGCTGCTGGTATAACGTTGAGGAAGGCACCAATCCGGGCTTCCTGTATCAGCAGAACACGATGCGTGACGCCATCGTTGCTTCCGTTAACCTGAACATCTTCAACCGCCATGCGGACCGCATCGTAATGGCGAATATCGCGCAGGTAGTAAACGTTCTTCAGTCCGTGATCCTGACCGAGGGTTCGAAGATGCTGAAGACTCCTACCTACTATGTATTCAAGATGTACAAGCCGCACCAGGAGGCATCCCTCGTTGAGGCGCAGCTTGAGGATACCGCGTTCGATCATGACGGCATCCGGTATACGGATGTTTCCGTTTCCGCTTCCGTCAAGGAAGATACTCTCTTCGTAACGCTGAGCAACGCGAACCTTAAGGAAAGCTACACGATCGACACCGATCTCGGCGAGGCATTCGGTTCTTACGAGGCCCGTATCCTGACCGGCGCGATGGGTGATTATAACACCTTCGATCAACCCGACAATGTATTCGACAAAGCCTATGACGGCGTAAAGCTTTCCGGCAAGGATGCTTCGATTGTTCTTCCGCCTGTCAGCGTTGTTACGATCGCGTTTAAGAAATAATATGGATACAACGAAAATTCCCTGTCGGCGCTGCCTTTTCGAAGGCGTCGACAGGGACAAAGTAATGAATATGATTCAGGAATATTTAGGGGCGCTTTCCGATGAGGAACGCGCCTCCGATTCCTTATACCATGAAAGACTCCATGTCTGCGGCGACTGCTCGCGTTTAGAGAACGGCCTCTGCGTGATGTGCGGCTGCTTCGTCCTCTACCGCGCCGGCCGGAAAGATTCCCGCTGTCCGGTAGACCGCTGGTAATTCTTTATCTCAGAAATCCTCCCGTTTTTCGCTCTTTACTCCGATGTTCCTGTTCGTCCAGTCAAGGATATCCAGTTTATAATTCCTGTGTCCTTTCAGTGCGAAGGCATCACAGTTACCGTCGGTATACAGCCTGTGATACAATCCATGGGAGCCGAACATTTCCTTTTCCCCGTACCATGCGGCAGTTCCGCAAGCATACTTCAGCATATACTCTCCTTCCGGAAGTTTTACGGTAACGCTTCCGCCTCTCTGCATAAAGGAAGTCGATACGAGAATCACATCCGTACCCCGCACTTCATAAATCTTAAAATACATACATCCGAAATCCGTTCGGATACTTGAAGATTCCGGCGCCGTAATCTCTAACGACACATCCGTTGCCACATAAGTGGAGTTATGGTACAGTTCCTGCGTTTCGGGAGGCGTCTGCTCACATTTGCCGGCACGTTCTTTCGCGTCCTTATAGTCACCGAGTTCCGTGAAAAGACGCAATGCGGTATAATACCGTTCTTCTTTGAACGCGGCATCGGCCTTAGCATAGGTAATCCCGTTCTCGCATTCTTTCTTCAGTCCCTCTATGTCCGGAACCTGCTCCGGGTCAGCATCCTGAAGCAATTCCAGGGCCTTATCGTATCGTCCCAGGTCCATCGCCTTTCGAATCCGGATCAATCCCGACCTGTCAGCGCACACGGCAAGCATTTCTTTCGTATCCTCATGTTCGGCCGCCTGCCCGAGTTTTTCCTCGGCTTCATCATAAAGTCCTGCTGCATAAAGGGCTTTACCGTCCTGATAAGCAATCTCGGCTTCACACTCCGAAACGAGAGACTTCGAATTACGAAAGCCTCTCAGTCCGGAAAGCATGTCACGCGCTTCACGGTACCGTCCCTCTTCCATCCGTTCTACAGCACTTCGGTAGAGGAGGCCTTTTTCACAGTTTTTACGAAGGTCTTCCGAATCTTTATAAGCCCCCATGGAACCGAGTTTCGTAAACTTCGCAAGTGCTTCCTCATAGTTTTCCGCTTCGAGCAGCGCAACGCCTTCGTTGTATACGGACTTTTTCTTCTGTTCCCTGAGAAACGGAATCAGAAAAGGCAGTGTAAGGACGCAGACCGCAAGGATTCCCAGAAAAACGGCAAGTGAAATCAGGAGACCTTTCTTCCGCTTTTTAGCGGGAACCGGCTCCGCGGCTAACGGCTCTTCAGCGGAAGCCGGCTCCGCGGCAGGATCCGGCTCGGCCGTCTGTTCGGGAATGACTGTTCCGGTCTTTTCTTCTACAACAGTAGAATCATTGTCTTCTTTCATTCGGCGTTCCTCCTTTTAGGATTCGCTTTTCGTCTCTGTATCCCCGGCTTTCTTTCGTTTACGAAGTAACAGGAAGGTTCCGCCGCCGATCAATACTGCCGCAAGAGGAATAATGATACAGAGAATCCAAAGTGAATTTTCCTCTTTATCATTTTCATCATCTTTCGGTGCGGTTTTCTTCTCATCGGCATCGGGAACCGCCGTGGGAACGGCTTCCTTCGTCGGAGCCGGCGTAAGTGTCGGCGCGGGAGTATCGGTCGGGGTAGGGGTCGGCGTCGGCACGGCCTCGAACGAAACATGAATTACGACATCATCGGTTATCGAAATCACTTTGCCGTATGCTTCTGCGGATTCTCCGCCTTTTTCATACCATATTTTTCCGACTTCATATCCGGGATCCGGCTCGGCAATGACGAACAGTGCCGTCTTATCAAAGAATAATTTCCTTCCTTCTTCCGCTTTTTTGAAAGGAATATCCGTGTCGTCGGCTCTCAGACAGACCGTTTCCTTCCCTTCCGTTTCCTTCCCTTCCGTTTCTTTCCAGAAGGTCGGTTCGGAATACGGCCACTCTTCACCGTAGACCCCGGATTTATTCTCCGCCCATTCATATAAAACTGCCGTTCCGCCTTCGCCCGCGTCCACTGTCACTTCGTGGTACGGCAGCTCTCCGTCATAAAGAATCGTCAGATCATGTTTGATACCATATTCCGTCGCGGGAACCGTGAACGACGTTCCCAGGTTGTATGTTTCAAGAACCGCAACACACTCTCCCGGTACGATACGAATATCCGGGGTACCGTCCCGGTCAAGATCGTAGAAGCCCGGGTTGTCCGCGGAATCATACGGTTTCAGTGTTTCTTCCAGCGTCTTGATGATTTCCTCTATACTGCTGTCCAGCCTTCCGTCGAACCTGCCGTCCACACATATCGCGCCGCCGCTCAAATCGATTGTGTACGGCTCTTCGGAAAATACAATCGTTATCGGGTAGTGCGGTACGGCCGCCTGTTTCATCACATACTCTTTCGGGGCGCTGTGTAAGGGAAGCTCCGCGATGAGAAGCGTGGAATTCACCGGGGTTACACACAGGTCGGCGATCCCGTCGCCGTTAATGTCAACGGGCGCATCCCCAGTAACACTGAACAGTCTGTTAAAGGTATACGTCTCCCCGTCATTCTCATTTGCTTCGAACCACCCTCTCCAGCCGTAGTTATTCTCCCCGTCAAATCTTACGGTTAAAGGTTTCTGTTTCGCTGTTACGGCATTGATGGTGACATCATGCGCAGGCATAATAAAATAATCCCACAGCCGGCCGTCAAAAGGATAATCCTTTGATTGCCAGCCGGAAACGTACTGTCCCGCAGAAAGGACATTTACCTCCAGCAGGATTTCCGTCCCGGGTGCAACCGAAGAAGCATCTGCTTTTTGATACTCCTTCGTTTTTGCATCGTAAATCATTGCCGTTGCTTTTCCGCCGTTCACTTTCAGACTGTACGATTCTTTTACCTTGCTGTTATTCAGCCGGAATGTAATGGAACGATACGCATCCTGATCTGTTCCTTTGACGGTTACCTCACCGTTCACACTTCCGCCGGGAAGCGGGTGCACCTGAACAACATGTTCGAATATATACGTCCAGTCATTCGCAAACGGAAACGTTTCATCAATAGCAATATCATCGGTTCCGTCATTGTCAAGGTCCATGCTGCCGTCTTCGCTTTTTCTAAAAAACGAGAATAACCCCTCGTCATATTCAAAGGTTATCCAGTATCCTTTTGACAGATCGATAACATAATCTTTCTTCTCCTGTCCTTCCGTCTCCTCAGCATACGATGACGGTACGGCGCAGATCATTACCGCA
This sequence comes from Lachnospiraceae bacterium, assembly GCA_017613595.1. Next base: position 19,763 of record JAGADM010000086.1, read on the forward strand.
CACAGAATTGCGAACAATACCGCAATCATTTTCTTTTTCATTTTCCCGAATCCTCCCAAACAACATATTCCCCTGCTTTTTCATTTCCAATTGAATCCGTGAATTCCGGTTCCTGTTATGATTTCTTCGCTCCGTTCCGGTCACTGTTTCTTCTTTCGGTTCCGGACCGGTGTCCTTTTTTCTTTCTGATGAACAGCGACGCTATCGCTCCGCAGGCAAGAAGAACCGCGGCAGGAGTCAGTATATACAGGATATTGAACCCTCCTTCGGATTCCTCCTTTGCTGCCGCACTGCTGCCATTGTCCGCCGGAGTCTCCGCCGGCGTTTCTTTATTCACTCCCAAAGGTACTTCCTCCGTGGGTGCTTCCGAAGGAGTCGGCGCAGGGTCCTCCGCAGGGGTAGGTGTCGGCGTCGGTGTTGCTGTCTGCCCCTCTGTTTTTTCAAATACCGCTTTAATGGTTACTGCGTGGTCCGGCATGACAAAGGTCCATGTTTTCGGATAAAACGTATCCGGCGTGAAAACGATTCCGTCTGCTTCAAAGCCCGCAAGATAATACCCGTACGGTGCTTCTATTTTGGAGCCGTCAATGCATAACTCCTGGTTCGCATTTGCCGCCAGAATGTCAGAGAACAAGTTGATTCCGCCGATTTTCTCGCCGATCTTCGCCCCGCTTTCCGTACAGGTTACCGGATAGATCTCTCCGGTTCCCGGGAACCGCAGTGTTACAGCATAATAAATATCCTTTTCCGTCTCAAGGGGTTCGTAAAGCGTAAACGTCATGGATCGGATTCTTTCGCCTGTATCAATTGTCGGCATTGTCGTAAGGATGAACGTCTTTCCCTGTTGCTGCGGATTGAACGGTTCAAACCACTTGTAGATTGCTATCAGCGGACTCCCAAAGCGCTTTTCAGCCTCTTCCACGGCTTTATAGACATCATCCGGCAGTTCCGCCTTCCAGTACTTCCCGTCTCCGCTTTTCACAAAATCCAGCTCAAGCACGGTATTTTTCTTCACATTTGCCGTATATGTGATATCACACGCGGGCATAATGATGTATTGATTGATACCGCTCCAGTTGTATGTCTGCAGCTTCAGATACGGCTTATCCGGGAAGATTTCGTTTCGGAATACCTCGCCCTCACGCTCATCATAAAGAATCTGCAACAGTTCTCCCGGTTTTGCCTCGGTAACATGCTTTCCGGAAGCGTCCTCGGCATGCCCGCCCTCAACAGTGATCCGGTAGGACGGCTTCACATCCTCCTGCGGAAAATGAAACGTCAGCGGCCAGTATTTGCCTGTTGATTTCGTCTGATAAACGTATGTACCGCTGATGGAAGCCCCGGACAGCGGGATTGCCAAACAGGAACAAACTTCCCGTCCGCTGATAATATCATCCATATTCATGTAACCGAGAAGGACGTCGTCACTTCCGTCTCCGTCCAGATCCGCAAGGAGATAATCTAAAAGATCGGTCGTCTCCGTCTCCCCGAATCCGGTAAGGGACAATTCATACGGGTACATTTTGTCCGCATTGCCCCAGGTGATTCCGTACGCACGGGACCCTGTCAGCCAGTATCCGTCGGACATATCGATCGTAAGAGGTTCCTGAGGCTTTGTTACGGCTGTGTATGTCACATTTGCCGCAGGCATAATGAAAGGAATGCGGTCCCATTTGTATGCTCCCTGATTCTCACGGGCGGCATTGCCGGGCATATCCTCTGTTCCCCATCCCGTGATATAGCTTCCTTCCATGGCATCGGGAACGAGATACACCAGGCTTCCCGGAGCGGCTTCCGTGATGGTCATACCGTAAGAAGTCTCCGCGTGCCCGCCGTTCACCGTAATCCTATACTCCGGATCCGTTTCGGCCTCATCAAAAAGGAACACATAGTACCCCTTCTTTCCGAAGCGGCTTCCGTCAATCTCAAAAGCACCTTTTATGCTTCTTCCCGGTAAAGGAACCATATACCCGCTAGACGGAGCATATCCGTCAACGGTTTCATACGGCAGTTCGGATCCGACATAACTGAACTGGACGTCTTTCGTTCCGTCACCGTCCAAATCTGCTTTCAGGCCGCGCGCCGTGTCAAATCCGAAGGGTGTTTCCACCTTCTCGGAATCGAAGTTTTCGAGGATGGCGCGCAGTTCAAAATAGGCGGCATTCCATTTGAAATAATCCCCCTCACCAAGCCATGCGAAACCTTCGGTCATATCGATGACAAACGGGTCTTCTTTCGAAGAATAATCGTCTGCATATCCTGTTCTGATCCCCGATAAAAGCAAACCGGTCAATACGGCCAATACGATGGCTCCGACCTTCTTTCTCATCATTCTTCCTCACTTGCGGCTTCATCTGCCGTTTTTTCTTCCTGAATATTATCTTCCTCTGCATAAACGGATGGAACCGCGCAAATCATAACCGCACACAACAATGCGGACAAAAATACAGATAATCTCTTTTTCATTTTCCCCGTATCCCCTCATATGGCTTCTTTCAAACGCACGAAACAGCCGTACTGTTGCACGGCTGTCTAAGTGTTATCCATTAGTTCAGCGTTCGCCGATCGGCACATAGGCGATCTCGTCGCACACGCTCTTGTAGGCCGGGCGGATGATCTTGCCGGCGTTGATCAGTTCTTCCATGCGGTGCGCGCTCCAACCCGCTACTCTCGCCACCGCGAAGATCGGCGTGTAGAGTTCCTCGGGCAGGCCGAGCATCTGGTAGGCAAATCCGCTGTAAAAATCCACGTTGGCGCTGACGCCCTTATACATACGGCGCTCCGACGCGATTACCCTCGGTGCAAGCCCTTCCACAAGTTTATAAAGGGCAAATTCCTTCTGCATGCCCTTTTCCTCGGAAAGTTTCTCCACAAAACCGCGGAACATGACCGCACGCGGATCGGAAACCGAATAGATGGCATGTCCCATACCGTAGATCAGGCCGGCACAATCGAATGCCTCCTTGTGAAGAAGCGCCCGCAGATACTTAGCGACTTCCTCTTCGTCGGTCCAGTCCTTTACCTTTTCCTTCATATCGGCGAACATTTCGACAACCTTCATGTTCGCGCCGCCGTGCTTCGGTCCCTTCAAAGATCCGAGCGCCGCCGTCATGGCTGCGTATGTATCGGTTCCGGAAGAGGTAACAACATGTGTCGTAAAGGTCGAGTTGTTACCGCCGCCGTGCTCCGCGTGAAGGATCAGCGCGATATCGAGAACTCTTGCCTCAAGCTCGGTGTACTGACTGTCCGCACGCAGAAGATGCAGAATATTCTCCGCGGCGGAAAGGTCGGTTCTCGGACGGTGGATGATCAAAGCCTCGTCCTTGTAGTAATACCGATGTGCATGATAGCTGTACACCGTAAGCATCGGGAAGATCGAGATCAGCTGAATGCACTGGCGAAGCACATTCTCAAGCGATGTGTCTTCCGGATTGGTGTCATACGAATACAAGGTCAGCACGCTCCGCGCAAGACCGTTCATCATATTGGCACTCGGTTTCTTTAAGATAACGTCCCGGACAAAGCTGCTCGGAAGCGTTCTGTAATACCCTAACAGATTCGTAAAATCCGTAAGCTGTTTCCTGTCCGGAAGTTTTCCGAACAGAAGAAGATACACGGTCTCCTCGAAACCGAAGCGGTTCTCGGAAACGCATCCCTTCACAATATCTTCGACATTGATTCCGCGGTAGAACAACTGGCCGGGGCACTGCTGCTCCACGCCGTCGACTACCTTCAGTGTACGGATCTCGGAGATTTCCGTAAGACCCGCAAGTACTCCTTTACCGTTCAAGTCTCGGAGTCCGCGCTTCACTTCGTACCGGTTGTACAGTTCCGGATCGATATTGCTGTTCTCGCGACAGATATCTGTCAGATTGCGTATATCGTCCGTAATGTCCGAATAGTTCACGCGTTTAGTTGCCATGGTGATTCCCCCTTTTCATCGGCAGCTCTTTGATTCCTCCGGGATAAACCCATAATGATTCTTTTCGTCTGCGCCTTTCTTTTACTCAATTAATGCACCGGAGTTGCGGATCCCGTCCACAAATTTCCGCACCTGTTCACGGAAGAACTCTTCGGTCCCCTCGTATTTCTCGAGAAACTGAGCGACCATCTTGTCCTCGGTCGTATCTTCCTTAAGCATCTCCATCATGATCTTGCCGCTCTTGTTCATCTTGACAAGCGCGGAAAATTCCTCTGCATTCTCTCCGACCGCAACGGCAACATAGCGGTCGCCGAGCTCACGGATAATAAAATCATACTTCAGTTTCATCGTCTGTTCCTTTCTCCGCCGAAGCGGCGGCTTTCCTGCCTTAACGATTATACAATACAAGCACCGCTCTTGTCACGGCAAATGTGAAAGCGCCCCCGCCTTAAGCAGTTTTTATCGTTCCCCTTCTGCTGCTACGTCTCGAACCCGATCAGATAATAGCATCCGTTCTTGAACGGATAATCCTTCGGCAGATGTACGTCGATATAATAGGATCCCGCACGCGGGAGTACAAATGCCGCATGCATATAGGTTCCACCCTCAAAGTCGCGGATATCAATCTGCGGATCACGGCGAACCACGCTCTCCTTCATGATATTGCCCGAGGCATCCCGGATGTATGCATACAGATACTCGTCGTCGTCATGCCAGTATGCCGCCAGATATACGCCGATCATGCCGTAATCGTCCACATCGATCCGGAACATGTCTACCTCGCCCTTATTCACATAAGCCGCGGTCCAGTAACCGTCCGTCAGCACGTTGGCTGTCGCGATGGTATCGTTGGATTCGAGTTCGATGGACGCACCGAGTTTGTATACATTTTCTCCTTCATCGCCGGTCTCAACGGTCGTATAATGCGGTTTCACATTGGCTCCCGTCGCGTTGCCGAACTGATGGATTGTCATAACCTCGGAACGGTCGATGTTCTCGAGTTCCCTGATGGAAACCGCGAAATTCAGGTTCTGTCCGTCGGTTACCATGAAGGTGTTGACGCCGAGCACCTCGCCGAACTCGTTGACGAGCGGACCGCCGCTGTTGCCGTGCGAGATCGGGGCGGTCGTCTGGATGTATTCTACCCCGTCCATAACGCGGGACGCCGACGACACGATGCCGTTGGAAAATGTGCCCGTCAGACCGACCGAACTGCCGAGCGTATATACGGTCTCGCCGGTCTTCACTTCGCCCGTAAAGAACTTCACGGGCTGCGTTTCGGAAGCAATCGTACGGATCACGCAAAGGTCGATGTCCTTATCAAATCCTTCCACCTTGGAAACCATGTAATCGATATCATTGTAGATGATCTCGGCGTTATAAGCGCCCTCCATCACATGGTAATTGGTCAGCACGGTGCCGTTCTCATCGATGAAGAAACCCGAACCGAGCGCGATCCCCTGTCCGTTCTTATCGTATGTGTGGATTTCCACCATGCTTTTGGAAAGCTCGGTATAAACCTCTTCCGCAGTCGGAACGACACGCTCCCATCGGGCCGTATAGACCGTGTCCTCACGAAGTACGGCGAGTTCCTTGTCCCAGCCGAGGAAACGGTAGCCGTCCTTCTTTACGGAAGGCGCCGTGGGTCTCTTGCCGGAAGCGATCGACTGCTCCGTCTCTCCCGAAACGAGCGTACCGCCGTCCAGTTCAAATGTAACCTTGATGGCCTTCTTCCACTCCGCGACAACGATTGTGTCCTTCGTGATATTGTAAAACTCCGTGTCCCATCCGCTGAAGATATAGCCGTCACGCACCGCCGTCGGTTCCTTGGCCGCTTCGCCTTTCTCCACGGTCTGCGTGAGCGTTCCCGACACGCGAGTACCGCCGTTTAAGTCAAATGTGACTTCGTACGGTCCTTCCTTTTTCTTCTCCTTGCCGCCGCATCCGCCGAGTGTGGTGATCAGTAAGACCGCCGTCAGCAGAAGCGCTGTCATCTTTCTCATCCTCATGTGGTTTCCTTTCCCGGCAAAGCTCGCGCTTCGCCATCCCGCGCTATTGCTCCGAGTCCGCGTCATCGATATGATAACGCTTTCTCTCTTCCTCCATAATGCGTTCCGCCGCGGCCGTGCCGATCTCCCGCTCGAGGTCGATCTGTCCGACAACCGATTCGTTCGCGAACGCATCAAATTCTTCCTTCTTCCCCTCAAGAACCGCCAGAATCCGCTCATCCACCGTATTGACCGTCAGCAGACGGTGTACGGTAACCTTGCGGCTCTGCCCCATTCGATAAGCCCGTCCGACGGCCTGTTCCTCCATCGACGGTTTTAACTGCGGTTCACAGAATATAATAACAGAAGCTTCCTGAACATTCAATCCCACACCGCCCGCAATCACCTGGCAGACAAGCACCGTTTTGCCGGCTTCGGTGCGGAATGCGTCCAGAAGTTCCTGCCTTGCCTTCATCGGCATCGAGCCGTCAATGATCCCCGCGGACCTCTCGCCGAGCGCCGCGTCGACAATCTTCAGCGTATTCCGGAAGAAGGAAAATACGATAACCTTCCGCTTATCCTCTTCCGCCTCCTCAACGATTTCGAGAAGCCTCTGCAGTTTGGATGAGCAGGCCGGGTCAGCGTTCCACGAAACTCTCCGAACCTCCATGAAATTCCCGGTCGCAAGCGCGTCGCAGTACGCGGCGGTTTCCGGTTCGTTCAGTACGCTCCACTCCTGGATCTCCTCTTTCTCGGGAAGCTCGGTCAGTACCTGTTCCCGCGTACGGCGCAGATACACAGGCGCAATCTCCGTACGGAACCGTTCTGCGTTCGAAATGCCGGTAAGAGTCTTCACGCGCGCTGCAATCTCAGGCTGCAGACATCCGATCAGGGAGATCATCTCTTCCACGCGGTTTTCAAGCGGTGTTCCGGTCATCATCAGCACACTGTCTGAGCGCTCGATCAGATGCTTGACCGCGCGTGTCCGGAGCGTTCCGGAGTTTTTGATGTACTGTGCTTCATCGATAACGAGCAGGTCGACCGCCAGACCGTTCGGAAGGTCGATTTTGGATGCCGTTTCATATGTCGTAATCGCCGCGCCGCCGCGCTCCACCCACTCCGTGAGTTCGTCCGTGCGGTCTCCGCCGTAGATTTCGTCCACCGGAATATCACTGAATTTCGCGACCTCACGCTTCCAGTTTACGAGCACGCTCAACGGGCATACTACCAGAAAATGCGACTTCCCCCGCGCACGCAGATGCGTCATCGCGGCAATTGCCTCAACGGTCTTACCGAGACCCATCTCATCGCCGAGAAGTACGCGCTTTCCGTACACGATGTATTTCGTTCCGAACACCTGATAACGGCGCAGGTCGGCCTTCAGCCCGGCCGTATCGAGTTCCACCTTATTCACCTCTTCCACAAGCGCTCCGGGGATCCCGCCGTAATCGCTCTGCGCCTCGGTGCTTGCTTCCGCCACCGCGAAAAGAAGCGCATAGAACCTCGCCGCGTCAGCAGAGAATTCCTCCCACGCCCGTGCCTCCGAAACCGGTTCCGCGCTGCGGAAGCCGTCAATGATCCGGCTTGCTTCATTCGCGTAATATTCTTTCACATAGACTTTCAGTTCTTCATACGCAAGCTGCGCCTGTTCCTTCTTCTCCCCTGAAGAAAAGAACCACGTCACCGCGTTTCCGATGCTTTCCGAAACCTTCAGCCGTACGGTGATTCCGGAATGGCTTTCTTCATACAGCTTCTCCGCGCCTTCGCCGAATTCCCGCACATGAAGAAGTCGGGTAAGGGCAATGAGCAGTCTCGTCTGCTCCGGAATCTTCCGGTCGCGGTCAAACTGCACGCGGACACGCCGCCCCACCGCGATACGGATCGCGTCGGCGTTGCGCTTTGCCTTTTCCGCCATCACGCTGCCGACTCCGGGAACGGACTGCAGCGCCCGCAGGGAATGCCTGCAGACATCGGCAACGGTACGGATCCCGTGCTCGCGGAATGCCTTCACGCGGATACCTTCGTGCGACGCGTTCAGTTCTTCCACATCGTGATCCGCAAGCAGATCCACGGCGAGTGTCTCCCGAAGCGCCCGGTACCCCTGACGGATAGCCTTGCACAGTTCGAGATACTCCGCCTTGATCCGGGCGAGTTCCTCGTCCGCGGTCTTAATGGTCTGCGCAAAATCCCTGTATTGTCTGCGTTCCTCTGCCCCCATGGCTCCTCCGAACTATAAAAAAACGGGCTGCACAAACAGCCCGTCAATGATATCCCTGGGCTAGCTGGATTCGAACCAGCGACTGCAGGGATCAAAACCCTGTGCCTTACCGCTTGGCGATAGCCCAATTATAACACAAAGCCTTTACTATGTACAGAAAAGGCTTTGTCAAAGGGTGGATACTGGGACTCGAACCCAGGGCCTCCAGAGCCACAATCTGGCGCGCTAACCAACTGCGCCATACCCACCATGTAAAGAAAGCCAAGTCTCTACATCCGTTCCTTCCGTAAAAACAAAAGGACGTGCCAGAAGGGATTCGAACCCCCGACCCACGGCTTAGAAGGCCGTTGCTCTATCCAGCTGAGCTACTGGCACATATAGCTATGCAAGCATAAAGCGGGTGATGGGAATCGAACCCACGTGTCCAGCTTGGAAGGCTGGTGTTCTACCATTGAACTACACCCGCATGTCACA
>JAGADM010000087.1 GCA_017613595.1 Lachnospiraceae bacterium
CATTTCGATGAAGCGTAACGACGACGGAAGCTACGGTTTCCTTGAGATCATTACTCCCGCAGCGAAGGGTATGTTGTGCGCACTGTTCATCGGTATCTTCACCGTGATCTTCGCAACGGCGGACTTCAACAGCGGCTACATTAAAAACTACGGCGGCGCGGTCAAACACCGCTGGCACATGACAATTGCCAAGGGCACGGCCGTGTTTTCCTACACCGTAATGTTCTTCGTGCTGTTCATCTTAAGTTCATGTCTCGGGGTATTCCTCGGCGGACATAAGCTGGTCATGGATCCGGCCGGTAAAATCTTCGAAGTATTGTGCATTCAGGGACTTCTGCATGTGGTGTTCGGATGGGTTATCATGGGCATCTGCCTGATTATAAGAAATAACCTGATCAGCATGATCATTACCTGCTGCGTTTCCCTTCACGTTTTCGCCGCACTTTACAGTTTCGCGGACAAAGGACTCAAGGAACTCGGATGGAAAGACGCGAATATCCTGAACTACACGGTCAGCGGACGCATCATGAAGTACGGCATGGATAGTTCGAAAATACTTGGCTCTACTGTTGTAGTAGCAGCGGCATTTGCCGTGGCGTCCTTCCTGATCAGCAGCCTCTGGCTTACGAAGAAAGACCTTGTATAAAGGAGCATATAAAGCGATATGATAGGGATTATTATCGCGCTCGCAATCGCGCTGATTGCGGAAACAATCTGGTTATTCACTCTGTGGCGGCAGCATCTTAAGATCTGCCGCCAGCTTCGGTTTGTCCGGGAGGAGGATTCCGGTCTTCTGGTGTCCGTCAACATGGAACTTCTCGGCGAGCTGAAACTCGCGGAGGAGATTAACCGTACGCTTGAGGATGTCCGGGAGCGGAAGCATGCCCTTTCGGAAAAGGAGAAACTGATTGCGGACGTATACGCGAATCTTTCACACGACATCCGGACCCCGCTCACCTCGCTCGACGGATATGTGCAGCTTCTCTGCGAAGCGAAGTCGCCTGAGGATCAGGAACGCTACACGGCGGTGATCCGCGAACGAATCGATACTTTGAAGGAACTGCTAGAGGATCTCTTCACCTTTACGAAACTGAAGAACGGCAAATACGAGCCCGAGCTCTCCGTGTTCTCCCTTCGGAGCGTTGTCGCGGAGACCGTGCTTTCGTATTATGACACCTGGCAGCAGACCGGCGTGAATCCCGAGATTGATCTGACGGAGGAAGTGCTTCCGGTCAACGCGAACGAGCTGGCGGTGAAACGTATCCTGCAGAATATTACGAAGAACGCGGTTGTTCACGGTTATCAGAAGATCTCCATCAGACTCCGCAGGCAGGATGAGAAGACGGCGGAGATTACGGTCTCCAATCCGGTGGAGCATCCGGAGGACATTCAGGTTGAGCGCATATTCGACCAGTTTTATACGATGGACCGTTTCCACAGGCAGGCGTCGAGCGGCCTCGGACTGGCGATCGCCAAGGAGTTTACGGAGCGGTTCGGCGGAACGATCGAAGCGGACCTTACCGACAGCATTTTTTCCATCACGGTGCGGCTTCCGATCGCGGAACAGACAATCTAGGGCGAATCGAAACAGATGAACGAAGACAGTATAGAACCGGCAGAGCAGTCTGCCGGTTTTTCTGTACCCGGAAAACGGAACCGCGCGGCCTTTCGGAAAATGAGAACCGCTTTAAAAAGAAATGATTAACGGACAATATGAGAAAAGGATAACTCTTGACATAGTATTGAAAACTATGTATAATCGAAACAAGAACGATAAACTTGGAGGAGGTTATCCGCATGTTTCACATTATCGTAGATTCCGGGGGCAATATCCCCGCACAGCTGGCAGCAAAATATCAGATTGAGGTTTTATCCTTTGTTAACTATATAGACGGCGGCGTTAAGCAGATTTGCTACGAACCGGGCCTTACGCCCAACCAGGAGCGTATCCGCGGAAAGGATTTCTATGACCGTATCCGCGCCGGTATGCCCGTGAAGACCGGCCTCATCAGTACCGGTGAGTTCATGGAAGCATTCGGACGCGCTATGGATGCGGGAGAGGATGTCCTTTATATCGGAATCAGCTCCGGTATCAGCGGAACGTTCAATTCGGCATTTATTGCCGCGAGAGACGTAACGGAGGAACGCGAAGACGGCCGTGTTATCCGCACCGTCGATACGAAGAACGCATCGCTTGCCGCGGGTATCCTTGCCATTTACGCGGCTGAGATGAGAGATAAGAACATGAGTGTTAATGAAACCGCCGACGCGATCGAAGACCTGGCGGCAGGAATGAACGGTATCTTTACCGTCGGCGATCTGAAATATCTGAGCAGAACCGGCCGTATTTCGAAAGCATCCGCACTGATCGGAAACACGCTGAGCATCAAGCCGATTCTCAGAGGCGACAGCGAAGGCCATATCGTCGCATTCAGAAAGTGCCGCGGCCGTAAGGCGGCAATCAGCGATCTGATTGACCTTTTATGCGACAACATTATCGATCCCGAGAGCCAGATCATCGGCATCGCTCACGCGGACGCCTATGAGGAGTCCCTTGAAGTCATGAACCGCATCACCGAGAGAATAAAGGTCCGCGGCTTTATCAATACCACCTATGACATGTGTACGGGAAGCCATGCCGGTCCCGATACGATCGCTCTTTTCTTCATCGGAAAGGACCGCGAGCTGAACAGCGCGCCCGAAGGGATCGCACGGAGCATCCAGAACCGGATCCGGGGTCATCTGGACCGGATTCTTACGCCGGAGCGTGTCACCGCGAAAAGCCGTCTTCAGTGATAAAAACCTTATAATCGCACCTCCCGGGGCGGAAAATGGCTGTTTTTCTGTCATAATCCGTCCGTAACCCCGCAGGGAAATAACTGCTTGCCACCCTATGCCGATTCTTTTATAATAAACTTGTGAGGCATGGATCCGGCATTGCGGCCGGAAACGTAAGTTGAGAACTTGGGTTATACGGCGGGATATCTCCCGCGATCGATTACAGGAGGTTGTAAATGAAGAAAGTTTCGATCATAATCGCGGCGCTTGTTATCTGCATTGCGGGCGGCGCATTTGCCGGAGCCAAATGGGCAGGGCGCAACAAGAAGACGCTTCTTGAGAAGGTTTCCGAAGCGGTGACCGAGAAATCTTCGATCGATGTCAAGACGATCGAAGAGATCCTGCAGCCGGCGGGCGACTTGATCACGCAGCGTTATTACTATACCGATGTTGACACCTTTGAAAACTATAAGGAACTGCTCGGAGCGAAGCTTCCGCTGACGACCGACAAGGTAGTATTTACCTATAAGGGCGTGATCAGTGCGGGCATCGTTCTTTCGAAGGTCACTTTTGAGGTTGACAATGAAGCGCAGAAGATTTTCGTAACACTGCCGCAGGCGTTCATCGTTTCGCATGAGATCGACGAGAACAGCTTTACCGCATATGAGATTAAGAATTCCATCTTTACCGAGACGAAGATCCAAGAATATTCTTCGCTGATGGGAAGCCTGAAGCGCAAGAAGGAAGCCGATCTTTTGAAGGACCAGGATTTTCTTGACCGCGCAATCAAAGAGGCCAAGAATGTCATTACGACCTTCTTGAAGGCGGCATCCGTTACGGCGGATTATACGATTGAATTTAAGTAGAATACCAAATGCCTCCGGTTTACGCCGGAGGTGTTTCTTTTCGGGGAGCTGAGGGGGATACGACAATGTATAAGATACGGACGAACAGGGAGGAGAACACGATTCTGATTCCTGCGACGTTAGACAGCCATTTTCCGCTGATCAGATATATGTTCTGGAGCAAAGGGTACCGCGTGGTTCCGCTCCGGGATAAGGATGAGTTTGCGGTGCGTGAGGAAGGACTCAAATACGCCAACCACGATATCTGTTATCCGTTTATTCTGATGACCGGGCAGGTCGTGAAGGCGCTTCGGAGCGGCCGTTACGACCCGAAGAAGACGTTCATTCTGATGCCTACCGCCGGAGACGCGTGCCGCGGCGCCTGTTATATCGGACTGATGCAGCGGTCGCTTCATCGCGCGCATTTCGACGATACGAAGGTAATGACGATCAATGTGCGCCACGTGTGTGATGAGATCAGCCTTAAGATTTCGCTCGGAACGGCAATCCGCGGACTGTTCGGAATGTATTACGGCGATATGCTGATGCTTCTTGCGAATCAGACCCGTCCGTATGAAGTCCGCAAGGGTGAGACGGACCGGCTGTTCCGTAAATGGACCAGGCGAGTTGCGTCGGATATCCGTCTTGCGAAGCATCTGACGCTTCGTTCGATGAAGAAGAATTTCGAGCGGATGGCGCAGGATTTCAAAAAGATCGAGCGGACCGGTGAGAAGAAAAAAGTTGTCGGGATCGTTGCGGAGTTTTACGAGAAATACTGCGCGCTCGGCAACTGGGATATTGTGAAGTTCTTAGAGGACAACGGCTGTGAAGCGCATGTCAACGGGCTTTCCTGGTATATGCTTTATTATGTGGATTCCCATAAGCCGGATAAGTTGAATCCGGAGCGGATCGCCTTTGAGGCGGCCAAGAAGCTGATGATCCATGTGCAGGACAGCATGATTGAAACAATGCGGCGGAACGGTTTTCACTGTCTCAGCCGCTATGAGACGATGGATGTCAACTCACGCAAGCTTGTGACGCATAATCTGACGGTCGGAGACGGCTGGCTTCTCGGCGCGGAGGCCGTGGACTACTGCCGCCACGGAATCAATCGTATCTTATGTATCGCTCCGTTCGGATGTATGGCAAATGTGTGTGCCGGCCGCGGCGTATACCCGCGCATCCGAAGAGCCTATCCGAAGGCCTCGCTCGTTGTTGTTGAGCCCGACTCAAGCGGCTCGAAACTGAATTACTACAACCGCGTGCGGATGCTGATCGATCAGATGTGACGGGACCTCCCGCGCGAGCGGGAGAGTAAGTTCCGCTTGACATTTTCCGTTTTTTCGGTAAGATAAACCTGTGAGTAATAAGGATTCCCGCTGTTTCGCAGGCGGCCTTCTTACGATACCCGGGGCATTAGCGCAGTTGGGAGCGCACAACACTGGCAGTGTTGGGGTCAGGGGTTCAAGTCCCCTATGCTCCATTGTGGCAGGATCCGAACCGTTTTCCGACGGTTCGGATTTTTGCTTTTTACGGCGGAGACGGTTTCGAAAAACAGAGATGAGAGTCTTTACATTTGCCGTAAAATGATTTACTATATACATCAAATGGGCTTTCCCCAAAATCACCTAAAAAGGAGTAGGAATATGAATCTTTCACCTCTGCAAAAAGCGAGATACGAGTATCAGCCGAAGCTTCCCGGGATGCTCAGAAACGGCATCGCAGACATCTGCGTTAAGGAAGGTAAGGCAACTAAGAGCGTAGCGGATCAGGACAAGATTAAGGCTCTGTTCCCGAACACCTACGGCAAGAAGGAAATCACGTTCGTTAAGGGCGCGAATACATCACAGGCTAAGAAGCAGGTTGTCGGCGTTATCCTTTCCGGCGGACAGGCACCCGGCGGACACAACGTTGTATGCGGTCTTTACGATGCCCTTAAGGCAACCGACAAGAACAATGTTCTCCTTGGTTTCAAGGGCGGTCCGAGCGGACTTCTTGACGACGATTATGTAAAGTTTACCGACAAGATTATTGACGCGTACCGCAACACCGGCGGTTTCGATATCATCGGTTCCGGCCGTACCAAGCTCGAGACCGAGGAGCAGTTTGCAATCGTTGAGAAGGTTGCGAAGAAGCACGGACTTACCGCCATCGTTATCATCGGCGGTGACGATTCCAACATGAACGCAGCCGTACTTGCCGAGTACATGGCAGCGAAGAAGACCGGCGTACAGGTTATCGGATGCCCGAAGACCATCGATGGTGACCTTAAGAACGAGGACATTGAGGCCTCCTTCGGTTTCGATACCGCTACGAAGACCTACAGCGAATTGATCGGTAACATCGAGCGTGACGCGAACTCCGCGAAGAAGTACTGGCACTTCATCAAGGTTATGGGACGTTCCGCTTCCCATGTTGCCCTTGAGTGCGCGCTTGAGACCCAGCCCAACATTTGCCTGATCGGTGAGGAAGTTGCCGCTAAGAAGATGTCTCTTGCACAGATCACCAAGTACATTGCCGATGCAGTTGAGACCCGTGGTAACAACGGCGAGAACTTCGGCGTTGCGATCATCCCCGAGGGTATCGTTGAGTTCGTTCCCGAGTTCTCCAAGCTGATTGCCGAGATCAACGAGCTCCTTGCAGGCGAGAAGACCGAGAAGTTCAACGCGCTTCCGGATTGGAATTCCAAGTATGAATATATCAAGGCCGGCCTCACCAAGGCTTCCTTCAAGGTATTTGACATTCTTCCGCAGGGCATTCAGCAGCAGTTGTTCCTTGAGAGAGATCCTCACGGTAACGTACAGGTTTCCCTGATTGAGTCCGAGAAGCTCTTCTCCGAGATGGTTAAGACGGAGCTTGCAAAGAGAAAGAAAGCCGGCACCTATAAGGGCAAGTTCGGTACGCAGCATCACTTCTTCGGTTACGAAGGCCGTTGCGCTTTCCCGTCGAACTTCGATGCTGACTACTGCTACTCCCTCGGCTACAACGCTTTCATGCTGATCCAGTACGGTTACACCGGTTACCTTTCGAAGGTTAGCAACCTTTCGAAGCCTGCTGAAGAGTGGAAAGCAGGCGGCATGCCGATCACGAAGATGATGAACATCGAGCGTCGTAACGGTAAGGACAAGCCCGTTATCCGTAAGGCTCTTGTAGAGCTTGACGGCAAGCCGTTCAAGTACTTCGAAAAGCACCGTGAGGAGTGGGCCGTTAAGACCTGCTTCACCTATCCGGGTGCCATCCAGTACTACGGACCGGCTGAGGTTTGCGACCTGACCACCAGAACGCTTGCTCTTGAGAAGGGCTGATAGTTTTTCAATTAATATCGAGTTATCGAGGCGGGCTGATCGTTCAGCCCGTCTCTTTTTTGTACCCTGCGAACTGCCCGTTCAGCCGGCTGGTTTTTTACAGATGCGGGCTGAATTTGCAGCCCGCCCCGGTACTTGCGTGGGATGTGACGGGGCATCCACTGCAGTTTTTATGGTGTTTGCCGACGCGGAGGGCGGTTTTTATGAATGTGTGGTACCTAATGGTTGATTTCTGCTGTTGAATACCACATTTTTGTTTCATTGAGGGTATTCAATCGTGCTTCTCTATACACATGATACCACGCTTCAGGAAGACATGAAAAAACTCTTTAAAACGAGGGTACCTTATCTCTCCAATTCAATCGATGGGTACCACAAGAAGCTTTAAAAATGGCACCACTTTTCAAAAAACGCCCTTTGGTACCATGATTTCCTTGAAAAAAGAGAAAAACCCGGAGAGTGCCAGCTCGCACCTGAAATTTCGGCCAAGAGTATAAAATTGCGTAAAAAACGGGTAGTATAGTCCATTTTTCTGCGGGAAGAAATGTGATATCATTCAGATGTATCATAGATTGGGTTTCTCTAGGAAGGCCGCGCAGCGGCGAAGGGATAAGAAAATGGGAGTATTCAAATTCGGTTTCAGACATTGGAAGAAGCATCTTCCTCTCGACATTCTGACAAAGCTGATGAGCTTTGCGGCACTGACGGCAGATCTGATGCTGCCGCTTCTCACGGCAATGTTCATCAATCACATCATCAAGGATAAGCCGGCGGAAAAGGGCGTATTTTCCTTTCTCCTGTCAGGAAAATACGGCGAGATCCACTCGATGCAGCTGTTTTTTACGCTGTCGGCGGTGTTCCTCAGTCTGATTCTTTTTAAGGACATCATCGTTTACGCCAAGAACTATATTCTGCAGAAGCTCGGTCTCGCGCTCGAGACGGATCTTCGTGAGGTGACATTCCATAAACTCATGGAACTCGACTCGGAGACGATCGCCGAGTACAACACCGGTGAGCTTCTGACAACGATCAACTCCGACACGATCATGTTTAAGGAACTGTTCTGCAGAATGATTCCGAATATATGCGACAGTATCTTCGTTCTGATCGTGGCGGTTGTCATGCTTGCGGGCATCAACCGGTCGCTTCTCGTGATCCCGCTGATCCTGTCCCCGTTCTTCGCGATATCGCTGCTTCGTTTCCGGAAACTGGCTCGTGCAAATTTCCGCGCGATCCGCGGCTGCAACAGCAACATGGCACTGACCGTTCAGGAAAATATCGAAGCGGTCCGTCTTGTCCGTTCGTTCACCAATGAGGACGTAGAGCGGAAGAAGTTCGACACCTCCAATTACAATCTGCGCGATTCGCATATCAAGCAGATCAAACTGTCCTCCACCTTTGAGGCAATCTTCGGACTGATCCGTCAGACGGCATACATCGGAAGTATTGCCGTGAGCGCCGTTCTTGTCATGAAAGGCCAGCTTCTGATCGGTTACCTTGTGGCGAGCGGCGACTACGTGTTCCGCATCATGAACCATATCACGCAGATCAACAACAGCATGTTCCAGATGCAGCAGCAGCTCGTATCCGGAAGGAAAATGATGGATTTCATGAATACGGAAAGCAAGATCGTGAGCGGACCCATCAGCGTAAATGAGACGCCGAAGGAAGGCATCATGTATGCGCCGGAAGAGGCCGTCACCGATACAGGCGTTCTTAGTGAGGCACATATCGAGATCGTGAACGGCAGCCTTGCGATCGGCGGCCAGACGATCCTTAAAAACATTAATCTGGATATTACGCCCGGAAAGAAAATCGGTATCGTCGGCGGTACGGGATCCGGTAAGAGCGTGCTTCTTGAGTCGCTGATCCGCGTTCACGATATGACCGAAGGAAAGATTCTTTTAAACGGCACGGATATCCGCGAATACGAACTGAATTCCTTAAGAAGACAGTTCTCCTATGTGTTCCAGGATGTCTTTCTGTTCTCCAATACGATCACATCGAATATCGCTTATTCGGAGCCCGAGGTGGGACGCCAGCAGGTTGTGAAGGCTGCGGAACACGCGCAGGCGCATGGGTTCATCTCAAGCTTTACGGAAGGCTATGAAACGATCATCGGTGAGCGCGGGCTCGGAATATCCGGTGGTCAGAAGCAGCGTGTTTCCATCGCGAGAGCGCTTCTTCGGAACGCCCCGATCCTCGTTCTCGACGATTCCACATCGGCGCTTGACGTCGGAACGGAGAAAAGGCTTCTTGCGGATATCAAACAGTTCTATCCGGACAAGACGCTTCTGATCTCCGCACACCGACTGTCCTCGGTTGTGGACTGTGATGAGATCATCTATCTTCGCGACGGTGAGATCATCGAGCGCGGTTCGTTTGAGGAACTGATGAAACTCGGCGGCACATTTGCCAAGATTTACAATATACAGATCACACAGGAGGGCTCCGTGAACTTTGACGCCCTTGCCGATAAACTGGCAGAAGGGAGGGCATAAGTATGGCTAAGAAGAATACCTACTTTCAGGATGAAGTCATCCGTAAGAAATTCGATATCCGCCAGTTCGGAAGAGTACTCCGCTATATGAAGCCCTACCGCGGCTCATTCATCATCGTCGGCATTCTGATGCTTGTCTCCGCCGGACTCGCGATGATCACCCCGCTTCTTCTTCGTGAAATCATCGACAACGTGGTTGTGACCGAAGAATACCGTACGCTTGCCTTTGTCATCGCTTCGATGGCCGCGATCGCGATCCTTGAGATTACCGTGAACTTCTTCCATCAGCGGATCATGGGTATCGTAGGACACCGGATCATCTGCGATGTGCGGAAAGACGTTTTCTATAAGCTGCAGGAGCTGCCGTTCGATTATTTCGATTCGAAGCCGAACGGCAAGATTGTTGTCCGCGTTACCGAGTATGTGGACGGTCTCGCGAACTTCTTCTCAAACTACGTGCTGAATCTGCTTTCCTATGCGGTAAAGCTGATCATCGTGACCTTCTTCATGCTCGGACTCAGTCCGCAGCTGACCGGCATCGTATTTGCCGTTATCATTCCGATGATGGCCTGTATCTTTACGCTCCGCTACGTGATCCGTAAGGAATTCGCGAAGCTGCGCGCCAAGAACTCGAACCGTTCCGCGTTCCTTGTTGAGACGATCATGGGCGAGAAGATCGTTAAGAGCTACAACCGGACCGAAAGCAGCGAGCAGATCTACAGTGAGATCCATGACGGATGCGTGAAACAGTGGCTCCGCATATTCCGCCGGAACGAGTGGAATACACCAATCGTTGAAACGTTCTGGAACCTCGGAACCGTATGCCTCTACGGCATGGCACTGCACCTGATCCTTAAAGGCTCGGCGTATGTGGATGCCGGACTTGTCGTGGCATTTACAAGCTACATGTCGCAGTTCAGCGGCCCGCTTACGATGATCGCGATCCTGATCCAGCAGCTGGCGCAGGTAAGCTCAAACCTTGAGCAGGTATTCGATACGATCGACTACCCTGTGGAAATTCACGACGAAAAGGACTGCGTGAAGCTTTCCGAAGTGGAAGGAAAAGTGGACTTCGACGATGTTACATTTGCCTACGATGAGGGTGTCAACATTCTCGAACACTTCGACCTGCACGTGAAGCCCGGCGAGACGATCGCGCTTGTCGGACCGACGGGTGCCGGAAAGACAACGGTTATCAACATGCTTACCCGTTTCTACGATGTTGCCGAGGGCCGTGTCCGTATCGACGGACATGATGTCCGCGAGGTAACGCTTGACTCCCTCCGCAAAGAGGTCGGCGTTCTGATGCAGGAGCCGTTCATCTTCAAGGGAACCATCATGGAGAATATCCGCTACGGCCGTCCGGACGCGACCGACGAAGAGTGCATCAAAGCGGCCGAGAGCATTTACGCGAACAGCTTTATCGAACGCTTTACCGACGGCTATAACCATAAGCTTGAGGAACGCGGGGCGGGCCTTTCCGCGGGTGAGAAGCAGCTGCTTTCCTTTGCCCGTATCATTTTAAAGAACCCGTCCGTGGTAATCCTCGACGAGGCGACCAGTTCCATCGATACGGAAACCGAGGCACTCATTCAGAAGGCTCTTAAAAAGCTGCTTGCGGGCAAGACTTCCTTTATGGTTGCGCACCGTCTTTCGACAATCCGAAGCGCGGACCGCATCCTCTACATTTCCAACAAGGGCATTGCCGAGCAGGGCAGCCATGAGGAACTGATGGCCATGAAGGGGCTGTACTACGCACTCAATCAATAGGAACCGCGGAACCATTCTCATTGACTCGCCGAATGTCTGATGATATACTGAAGAGAGTCAATTGACGGAGGTTTACTATGGATTCTTTATATATTGTTATGCCGGCCTATAACGAAGAGGCAAATATCGAGGGTGTTGTGCGCCAGTGGTATCCGATCCTCGAAGGCAAAGGAGAAGCGTCACGTCTCGTGATCGCGGACAGCGGAAGCAATGACCGCACGCACGAGGTGCTTGAAAATCTGCAGAAGGAATTCCCGCAGCTTGAGATTCTGCCGGACACGAACCGTTATCACGGTCCGAAGGTAATCGCACTTTATGATCTCGCAATCAAGCGGGGCATCGATTATGTGTTCCAGACCGACTCGGACGGGCAGACGAATCCTGCTGAGTTCGACGCCTTCTGGCAGCTTCGTACGCAGTATGACGGTATCTTCGGAAACCGTACCGTAAGAGGTGACGGCAAGAGCCGCGCATTTGTCGAAAAGGTCGTATGCTTCCTGCTTCGCCTGTATTTCGGCGTTAAGGTTCCGGATGCCAATGCGCCGTTCCGTCTGATGAAATGCGATGTCGTGAAGAAGTATCTTTACAAGATGCAGGAGGACTACAATCTTCCGAACATCATGATGACGACGTATTACGCTTACTACGGCGAGACGCAGGCGTTCCGTGAGATTTCGTTCAAGCCGCGTACGGCGGGTAAGAACTCGATCAACATCCGTAAGATTTTCGGTATCGGATGGAAGGCGCTCGGGGACTTCCGCCGCTTCAAGAAGGATATGAAGGCGGATAAGAAGGCCGGGAAAGTCAGCAGATAACGTCATCAGAAGAATACAAAACGGGGATGGAACAAGAATATGATAGAGAAGGCAGTTTCCTTTCAGAAACCGATCTATAAAGAAGGGGAATACAATTACGAGGCGGCGTACGGATTTGTCCCGAATGTTTACGCCTATCTGCATGACGATGACGAAGTACGTCCCGGTATGATTGTCGTTCCCGGCGGCGGGTACTGCATGGTCGTGAACGTCGAGGGCGAGCCGGTCGCAGAATACTTTTATAACATGGGCATGAACGTTGTCGTGCTTACCTACACGACCGACATCACGATGTCGGTACCGCTTAAGGACCAGCCGATGAAGGACCTGTCCCGCGCGATCCGCTATATCCGGGCCAATGCGGAAACCTACCGGATGGATCCGAAGCGTATCTCCATCTGCGGTTTCTCCGCGGGCGGACACCTCTGCGCAACCGTATGCACGCATTACGCGGACGTTACGGACTGCGATGAGGAGCTGAATAAAATCAGCAACCGTCCGGACGGTGTGATCCTCGGCTATCCGGTGATTACTTCGGGTGAGTTTACCCATATCTATTCCATATGGGCACTGATCGGACGCGACGCGGACGCGGCGGAACTTGAGTATTATTCGCTTGAGAAGCAGGCACATAAGGATATGCCGCCGTGCTTTATCTGGCAGACGGTAACCGATGATCTGGTACCCATTGAGAACAGCATGCTGTTCGCCGAAAGCTGCCGCAAGGCAGGTGTTCCGTACGCCTATTACGCATTCCCGAGCGGCGGTCACGGTATGGCTGCCGTAGCCGGTGACCGGTTCAAGACCGGAAACTTCGGGGAAGCGTACACATTTGACCAGGTGAACCGCGCTGTGGCAGCGGTAAAGGAAAGAAAGGGCATCCGTGTTTCGGAGGAACGCCGTGCGGAGCTTATGATCCAGTTCTTCGGCAATCCCGAAGGAGAGCCGAGGCCGAAGCCCGAAGGCGGCGAGCGTCCGCCGATGCCGGTATTTCCCGATTTTTCGGATGTCGCTCTGTGGCCGAAACTTGCGGAAACGTGGCTGAAACGGCTGAATCTTTTATGATTTTCCCGTAAAAAATGTTCCGAAATCGCGGAAAATGTTACGCAAAGTGTTGTATTATCTTATATTTTTGATTTTTTGTCCTTTACTATTTGAAAATGCAATGCTAAAATAATTTGAGCAGGTTGTAGATTATCAGATCTATGTAAATTCAGCGGAGGTGTAGTGTCATGACTCAGGAAGCAATCGGTAAGTTTATTGCAAAATGCAGAGAAGAACAGAAACTGTCTGTAGCCATGCTGGGCGGCCGTCTCGGAGTATCCGATAAGAAGATCAACTCTTGGGAAGAGGGCAGCTCTATGCCGGGTTCAGATATGTATGAGCCTCTCTGCCGTGTGCTGGATATTCAGGTTTCTGAATTGCTCAGCGGTAAGAGATTGAAGGACAGTGATAAGATTGAGCGCGGTGAGAAGGCTGCGGGTGCGGTTCTCGCGATTAAACCCCAGTTCAAGATTTACAACATTCTTGCCATCGCTTTGATTATTGTCGGCATCGTTATCGCCATCATGGTATGGACGTTTAACGTACAGTTCGCCGAGAAGATTATTCCGTTCCTTGCGGGACTTGCGGTAAGCGGTGTCGGGATTGCACTCTTTGTACTCTTCAAGAGAGCAATGACCAGACTGGAGAAGGAATAAACGAATGGAAATGATGATGCTCCCTTCCCGGGATGGGGAGGGAGCATTTTTTATTCCGTGTGCCGGATGAAAGGCAGCGGAAACGGCCTCGGTCAATAAAGGGGGATGTCATGAAAAACGGAAAAGCGCAATGCTGTGAACATGTGGAAGTGCATGAGGATCTGCTGAAGATCGTCCGTGAGACGATGCCGGTGGAGGATGACCTGTATGATCTCGCGGAGCTGTTTAAGATATTCGGGGATTCCACGAGGATCCGGATACTGTTCGTTCTTTTTGAGGCGGAGGTCTGCGTATGCGATATCGCGGAGGCGCTCGGCATGAGCCAGTCCGCGATCAGCCATCAGCTCGCGATCTTAAAGAAGAGCAAGCTGATCAAAAACCGCCGGAAGGGTAAGAGCATATTCTATTCCCTTGCCGATGAACATGTGAGGACCATTATCAGCCAGGGCATGGAGCATATCACGGAAGACCACAAGTGATTCCGTGCGGAATGAAAGACTAATTAAGCTGCGGAGGAAATATTGATAAACGAACCGGAAACGAAGCCCCGGAGAAAGATGATCGCAATCGATCTTGACGGGACTCTTTTGACAAGGGATAAAAGGATATCGCCCCGGAATACGGAGGCGCTTCGAAAAGCGATGGATGCAGGCGTATTTGTCTGCATCGCGACCGGACGCGCGTGGCCGGGGGCAAAGGCGTTCGCTTCGGAAATCAAACCGAACAGCCCGGTCATTACGAGTAACGGCGCGCTGATCGTCGACCCGCAGACCGAAGAAATACTGTTTGAAAGAAGCCTTTTACAAAAGGACGCGGAGACCGTCTTCGCGCTCGGAGAGGAGCGCGGTATCACTCAGATCGTGTGGTGCGGGAACCGGCTTTACGCGAGCCGGATCAATGAACTGTCGGACGATTACAGCCGGCGGTTCGGAAAGATTCCCGCGCTGAAGATCGATTCTCTCGCGGATCTTAAAGGAAGTGACATTCTGAAGATTCTATGGTATATTCCGGGAGGAAAAGCGGCCGATAACCTGCCGATTGTTCCGAGGGAAAGGCTTGAAAATGTAACAATTGTTACCTCGGATCCGGATTTTCTCGAATTCTTTTCGGGTTCGGTTTCGAAAGCCGAGGCGGTCAGTTGGATCGCAGCGCGGTGCGGCGTTTTGCCCCGGGAAGCGGCTGCTGTCGGGGATGCCTGCAATGATATACCGATGCTTCGGGCAACGGGGTTCGGGATTGCGATGGGTAACGCAGCGGACGAAGTGAAGAAAGCCGCCGCAGCGGTCACCGGGGACAATGAGAGTGACGGTGTCGCTATGGCCATAGAAGAATATGTTTTATAACCGGAACAGCCGGATTATAATATGCGCGTGTAAGACAGGAGGACTCGTATGGAGTGGAAGGAAAGATTGAAAGGGAAAGGCTTCTGGATCGCGATTGCCGCCATGGCGGTTGTGATCATTGCCCTTACGATTGCGTTGATCATCGTGATCGGTAAAGCCGGACGACTGAAGAAAGAACAGGATAAGAACGCAGCGAACGGTAATTCTACGGGAGAACCGGCCGTAACGGGAAAGGCGTCGCCGACCGATAAACCGACGGACGAGCCGACCCCGACCGACGAGCCGGAACCGACGGACGAGCCGACGCCGACGGACGAGCCGACGCCGACCGATGAGCCGGCACCGACCGGAGAACCGGGTCCGACTGAGGAGCCGACACCGACGCCGAAGGTGACGGACGGTTATCAGATTGAGTACTCCGCGGGCAACAGCTGGACCGATAAGGACGTCAACATGTACGGCCTGGATATTGCAATCCGCAATCACACCAAGACCGCCGTTAAAGGATGGAAGCTTGTTCTTACGATTGAGGGACTTGACCGCGTAAGCGGATGGAACGGAACGTGGACGGTAAAGGGCAATACGCTTACGATCACTGACGCCGGATACAATTCGGACATTCCCGCAGGCGGAGCCGTCGCGATCGGCTGTAACCTCGGTACGAAGAATAATCTGAAGATCACCGGCGCCACGCTGAACGGAAAGGAATGTGTTGTGACGGCAGGAAAGGTCGATCAGAACGCCATCAATAACGGAAACAACCAGAACAATCAGAATAATCAGAACGGACAGAACGGCGGTACGGTGGATGTCAAGAAACTGCTGACACGTTCCGAAAAGGCGGTTCAGGGAGATGACTGGCTTTATACGGACGGCCGCAGAATCTATGATAAGAACGGCAAGCAGGTATGGCTGACCGGACTGAACTGGTTCGGATACAATACGGGAACGAACACATTTGACGGCCTGTGGAACAGCCAGCTGGAGCCGACGGTAAAGGCGATCGCGGATCACGGATTCAATCTGATCCGGGTGCCGATTTCCGCTGAACTGATTCTGCAGTGGAAGCGCGGCGAGTACCCGAAGGCGAACTACAACAACGCCTATAATACGGCACTGAACAGCATGAACAGCCTGGAGATCTGGGAGTACTTCCTTGTGCTTGCCGAGTCGAACGGTATCAAGGTAATTCCGGATATCCACAGCGCGGAAACCAATGCGTCCGGCCACAACGTAAACCTCTGGTATACGTCCAGGATTTCGGTCATGGATTATTATACGGCACTCGAATGGATGGCCGACCGCTATAAGAACAACGATACAATCATCGGTTACGACCTGAAGAACGAGCCGCACGGAAAGCCGTATGAAGGCAGCGGAGCGGCAATCTGGAACGATTCGAAGAGTGAGAACAACTGGAAATTCGTTGCGGAGACCGCGGCGGCGAAGATTCTTGCGAAGAACCCGAATGTGCTGATCCTCGTCGAGGGAACGGAAATCTTCCCGACGGATTTGTCGTCCAATTCGGATTATCACTCAACCGATGAAAAGGATTACTACTTCAACTGGTGGGGCGGCAACCTTCGCGGCGTAAAGAAGTATCCGGTTAACCTGGGTAAATATCAGAATAAGCTTGTTTATTCACCGCACGATTACGGCCCGACCGTATATAAGCAGCCTTGGTTTGAGGGCACATTTACCTATGACAGCCTGATGAAGGACTGCTGGAAGGATAACTGGTTCTACATTTACGAAGAGAACATCGCACCGCTTCTGATCGGCGAGTGGGGAGGCTTCATGACGGAGCCGAACCTGACCTGGATGACCTACATGCGGAAGCTGATTTCGACCTATCGTCTGAATCACACCTTCTGGTGCCTGAACGCCAACTCCGGCGATACCGGCGGACTGCTTCTCGATGACTTTAAGACGTGGGACACCGAAAAATACAACTTCGTAAAGCAGGTGCTCTGGCAGCAGAACGGCAAGTTTGTCGGTCTCGATCACGCAATCCCGCTCGGCGAGAACGGAATCACGCTCAGCGCCGCGAAGAAAGAAACGTGGTAACGCCGTTTCAAAAAAGAGAAAACAGAAGAATAAAAAAGATGCCGCCACATTGTGTGACGGCATCTTAGGATTTAAGTGGAGCATAGGGGGATCGAACCCCTGGCCTCCAGATTGCGAACCTGGCGCTCTCCCAGCTGAGCTAATACCCCGAACCGGCCGTTCCGCCTAAGCGGAACAAAGGATTACGGTGTCATTATAGCCCATTTTACGGAAAAGTCAATCGGGAAGTTTTTGATTGACAAGGCATTCCCTATGAAATATACTATTCTGTAGGGTAATATTAATCTAACCCGAGAAATCAGGAGGAAGAGTATTATGGGTAAATTTGTTATTAAAACGGTTGCCAGCGGCATTAAGTTCGATCTGAAGGCCGGCAATGGTGAAGTTATTGCAACAAGCGAAGTTTATTCCAGCGAGAAGTCCTGCAAGAACGGTATCGAGAGCGTTCGTAAGAATGCCGTTGCCGCTAACATCGAGGACCAGACCGTAGAAGGCTTCGAAAAGGCTAAGCATCCCAAGTTTGAGGTTTACAACGATAAGAAGGGTGAGTTCCGTTTCCGCCTGAAAGCTACGAACGGCGAGATCATCGCAACGAGCGAAGGTTATAAGACGAAGGCAAGCTGCATGAACGGTATCGCAAGCGTTCAGAAGAATGCTCCCGAGGCACCTGTTACGGAGGCTTAATCCGAATTTCTTTCGCGGGATTATCCCGCTAATAGGAGAGTAACAATTCGAAATCCCCGTGCCGTCTCTATTCCCGGCACGGGGTTTGTGTGATAAAGAAAGAAATGTGCTTATTGAGGCACGATAAACGGCCGGATGACCGGTCTTGTGACGGAGAGAATGTATGACTTCAGAGAATTTTGAGCGCCTGCATGCGGATGCGGCGAGAAGAGCCGGAAAAGGTGCGGATTACGGCGCCATGGCTCGTGTGGAAGCGGAGATTAAGAAGGTAATCGTCGGTAAGGACGATGTTATCCGCAATGTATTAACCGCCATTATCGCGGGCGGCCACATCCTCCTTGAGGATGTTCCCGGCGTAGGAAAGACAACGCTTGCCGTTGCCTGCTCCAAAGCCATGAACTTAGACTATAAGAGAACGCAGTTTACCCCGGATATCATGCCTTCCGACGTAGTCGGATTCTGCATGTACGATAAGGACGAGAAGCAGAAGGTTTACGTTCCGGGAAGCATTCTCTGTAACTTATATCTTGCCGATGAGATCAACCGTACTTCGTCGAAGACGCAGTCGGCTCTTCTTGAGGCAATGGAGGAAGGTAATATCACGGTTGAGGGCGAGACAAGAGCGCTCCCCAACCCGTTCATCGTTATCGCGACGCAGAACCCGGTCGGTGCCGCCGGTACGCAGATGCTTCCGGATTCCCAGCTTGACCGTTTCATGGTCCGTCTGAGCATGGGCTATCCGCAGGCGGAATCGGAGATTGCCATGATGAAGGCAAGAAGTAACGCGGATCCGCTCGAAAGCGTTGAAAACGTACTGTCGAAGGAAGGCCTTCTCGCATGCAGAGAGGCGGCAGACTGCGTATTTGTCCACGATTCCATCTATCGTTATATCACGGAACTCGTAAACCGTACGAGAAACCATTCGATGATCGCGCTCGGCGTCAGCCCGCGCGGCTCCCTCGCGCTTGTCGCCATGGCAAAGGCAAAGGCATTCCTTTCGGGCCGGAACTATGTTCTGCCGGAGGATGTTGCCGACGTATTTGTCTGCACGGTTGCGCACCGTCTCATTCTGACGGCGACCGCAAGAGCGCAGAAGGCAGAGATTGCATTTATCGCAATGGATATTCTGAGGAATGTTCCGTCGCCGCGTATTTCCGCTGCCGGGAAGTAGGCGCGCCGGAGATTCCGTCCGCGGCCGGTTCCGGCCGTGCGACTTGTTGTGTAGGGGGATATAATGCACAAGAACCGACTCTTGTATTGCTTCTATCTGATCGGAATCTTCTATGTTTCCATGATCTACAATAATTACGGATTGTATGTCATCCTGTTCATGAGCTTCCTTCTCCCGGTTGCCGCGCTGATCTATTGCCTGGTGCTCCGCGGAAAAGTGTATATCGAATGGGGCAATCCCGAATTCACGGACGACGATCCCGATTCCGCGAAGCTGTGCTTCCTGATCCGGAACGCGGGGTTTCTTACGAGCGGCGATGTCATCGTCCATTATTCCGTGACCGATGTCCAGAAGAATCAATCCAAACAGAAGAAAGTGAAGACAGCCGTTGTTGCGCGCGGGGTTACGAAGGAATATCTGCAGGCAGAGTTCAATCACCCCGGCAATGTTTCGTGCAGTCTGAAGAAAGTCCGGGTGTGTGATCCGCTGGGGCTTTTTTGCTGTGCGGGACGCGTATCCGCGGCGGAAGTATCGTTCAGCATTATGCCGACGCTTTCGGAGATTACGGAAACGCCTTTCCGCCACAATCCGTACGCGTACATTGAAGAGGAAGAGTATTCGACGGTGAAGCCGGGCGATGACCCGTCCGAGCTGTTCGGCACGCGTGAATACCGTCCGGGCGACCGCAGAAACCGCATTCACTGGGCTTTGACGGCCAAGCAGGATGACCTGATCGTAAAGGAACTCGGTCTGCCGGTGGAGTGTGCTTCGCTCGTGCTGCTTGATATGGTCCGTACAGACAATGACGAAGAGATTACGACGCTTTTCGAAGCCGCATTTTCCCTGAGTGAGCATCTCGCAAGGGACGGACACCGTCACCGTTTCGCCTGGTATGATACGGTACGGCGCGTCTTAAGCAGGCAGACGATCGAGAACGCGGAGGATGTATACGCGATCATTCCGCAGGTGTTCAGCTGTCAGCTTACAAAGGAAGATGAGAGCGTGGTTCCGCTTTATTTCGCGGAAAACCCGCGCGAGCGTTACCGCAATATTTTCTATATCACGAACGCGAAGAACGGAACCGGTACGGATACGCTCCGCAACCTCCGCGGAGACGCATTCGTGGAATGTTTCATCATCACGAAAGACGGCACCTTTATTGATGAAGGCGAATGGAGAGAATTCCCCATCCGGCCGTTGTATTTTCCGGAGGATATCTCCGGGAAGGGAGGTGCACTGTGAAGAAAGGGCAGAACACCTTCGCGAGGCTTTCCCTTCGCGCATTCAATGTATTCCTCTGCAATACGGTTGCCATCGGCTTTTTGATCAACATGTTCGACTTAAAGCTGTCCTTAGGGCTTATATTCGTGATTGCGCTTGCGTCGGCCGTTTCGGTTGCCGTGTGCGCGGCGCGGAAGCATCGGGCACTGCTGATCAGCGGGTACTTTATCGCGACGTTCGGAATCGGATTCATGCTTGCGGGCAGTGTTGCGGCAGGCATTAAGGAGATCGTCAACCGGTTCACGCAGATGATCTCGTACGCCTACAATCTGGATATTGCTTCGGAATCGGAAGCAGACGGCACGGCAGCGTTGCTGATCGTCGTCGGACTTGCGGCGATGCTTACCTGCATGCTGCTGGCGATTGCGTATACGGCCAATAAGAATTACTACGGGTGGATATCCGTAGCGGTTTCCGCCGTCGTACTTGCGCTTGTGCTGAACATATTCCCTTCGGCGGCATATGTGATCGCATTTTTCGTCATGATGGTCTATCTGAAGATCACGGTGTCCTGGGAGAGGGCCGGTTCACAGGCAATCGTCGGGCATTCTTTTCTGATGATCGTTGTACTTCTGATCGCGACGCTTGTCTGCGTGGAAGTCTGGAACAAAGACAGGCATGAGGAAAGCTGGGAGAGCGGAAAGATCCGGAACAAGGTCCGTGACTGGAATGCCACTGCCGGTACCCGTATCGGTAATTTTGTGAGCAACAAGATCAACAAGGGGGGAGACGAACTGGCGGGCATGTCCGGCGGCATGATCGGTAAAGCCGGCATCCGGTCCCTGAATAAGACCGACCTTATCGTGTATCTGCCTGCCAATGCTCCGCAGACTTATATCAAAGGCTATACCGGCAATCAGTACCAGTTCGGCGGATGGCGCACGGATTCCATGGACTATTACGAGTTCTACCGCGGTGAATCCGAGTACTGGAAGATCATGGAAAGCGGGTTTGAAGAAACCATGTCCTATGTTCTGCTGAATCAGGTGTTCCAGAATCGGGAGGCGTTCCCGCCGGGTGACGCTTTAATGCCGCTGTATAAGAGCGATATCACGATCGTGATCGCGGGAGCGTCCAGCGCGTATCAGTATCATACCTACAGCGAAGTGAACGGTATGATGATTTATAATACACAGGGAATTCCCGGAAGCGTTGCGGTTGACGGAAGCATCCTGGAAAACACCTCATCGCTGATCGAAACGGATTCCGGAGAGTTGTATCATAAGGCGGCGCAGGAATATCTGTGGAATTACGCCATGATGCAGTTTACGGAAGTGCCTGCGATGTTCGAAGAGGCGCTGCGGCCGGTTATTGAAGAGTACTACAGCGATTATCTGCCGAAGCATCCCGCGATCACCTATCAGGAGACGCTGCAGGGCAAAATAGACTTCGTCAAGCAGTACCTCAGAGAAAATTATCTGTACACGACGCATCCGCCGAAGAATACGGAGGACAAGGATCCGGTCATGTTCTTCATTGAAGACAGCCATGCCGGATACTGTCAGCATTTTGCTTCGACGGCAATCATGATCCTCCGTCTGCTCGGTGTACCTTCCCGTTACGCGGAAGGGTATGTGATCCACGGCTCCGATATCGTAAAGGCGGGCAAATCGGATAACAACGTTGACGGCTACGGAGAAGTCTGGGAAATCTGGGGGACACCGGATACGTCGCAGTCAACAGACAGTGTCATGGTAAAGGTTCCGGACGGAAACGCGCATGCATGGGCGGAGATCTGGATTAACGATTACGGCTGGTTCCCGATCGAGGCGACCGTGGGATTTGAAACTTCCGTCCGCGAGTGGGAGATCAACCGACCGACACCGACCGAAAAGCCGAGCGTAACTCCTTCGGGCACGGTTACGCCGAAGCCTACCGGTTCCGCAAAGCCGACGCCTGCTCCGGGAACGAAGAACGGCGAGACGGTGAAGCCTGTAACGAAGACAAATATCTGGCCGCTGCTTCTTGCATGCGGCGTGATCCTTCTTATATTCGGCATCCCGGCAACGCGGTCCACATGGATCCGCGCGGGACGGAAACGGAAGCTTCTTGCGCGCAGCACGAAAAAGGCAACTATCGCGGCATATGAGGATATCGTGAAACTTGCGGAAAGATTCGGAATTACACGCGGCGCGAACGAAGCGGACCGTGAATTCCACGCGCGGCTCAGAAAGGAACTTCCGAAGGTTCCGGATGCAGAACCGTTCCGTGTGATCACAAACATCGCGGAGCGTGCGGCATACGCGGGCGGTAAGATTACCGAAATAGAGCGAAAGACAATGATCATCTATTACCGGGGGCTCCGTAAGGTTTATCTGAACGGATTGAATCCGGTGAAGCGCGTCTTCTGTAAGATGTTCGGAGGCGTGTAGAATTTTCCTTAAAGAAAAGAATATGAAACCGTACGTCGGGACTGTCCCGGAGGCTGATGCCGAGGCAGTCCCGAATGCGGTGAAGAGGCTTTCCGGAGCGGACGCCGGACGCCCCGGAAAGATTCGAAAAAAACAGTTGACTCCGCGCGGGACCTTGTGTTATAGTAAGTAGGCTATGGAAGAGGTCTTTTTTTTATGCCTAAAAATAATACGGAGGTGGTAAGTTGTGCGAGTAAAGATTACATTAGCATGTACAGAATGCAAGCAGCGTAATTACAACACTACAAAAGAAAAGAAAAACCATCCTGACCGGATGGAGACCAAGAAGTACTGCAGATTCTGCAAACAGCACACGATGCACAAGGAAACCAAGTAAAGACCGGAAAGGAAGAGAGTTATGAGTGATAATGAAAAAGCACCCAAGAAGAGCTTCTTTAAGGGATTGAAGGCCGAGTACAGAAAGATTATCTGGCCCAGCAGCCAGACTGTCGCAAAAGAATCCGGCGCGGTTCTCGTTATTACGATTGTTCTCGGTGCAATCATTGTCGTTGTCGACCTTCTGATTAACTTCGGTTTGAGCAAGATCCTTGGTTTAAGCGTGTAGGAATGGGTGACGATATGGCAGAGGCGCAGTGGTACGTTGTTCATACCTATTCAGGGTATGAGAACAAAGTAAAAGTAGACCTTGAAAAAACGATTGAAAACCGTAAGCTTCAGGACGTCATCATGGAAGTATCCGTTCCGCTCATTGATTCCATTGAGATGAAGAACGGCGTACGCAAGGTTGTCCAGAAGAAGATGCTTCCGGGTTATGTGCTCGTTCGTATGATCATGAATGATGATACCTGGTACGTAGTGCGTAACACCCGCGGTGTGACCGGCTTTGTCGGTCCGGGATCGAAACCGGTTCCGCTCACCGAGCAGGAAGTTTACAACATGGGTATCAATCGCGAGCATGAACAGCTCGATTTTGTTGAGGGTGAGACCGTAACCGTATTGAACGGTGCATGGATTAACACCCAGGGCGTTATCAAAGCAATCAACCCCGCGAAGCAGACACTCACCATTTCGGTTGAGATGTTCGGCCGCGAGACTCCGGTTGAAATCGCATTTGAAGACGTCAAAGTAGAACGTTTCTAAGCCTGTCCGTATAGGCAGCGGATAGGAACTGCCGGCTCCGGCCGGTAAGTGGGAGGAAATCTTCCGATAACACCACATTTTTAGGAGGTATGCTAATTATGGCAAAGAAAGTAACAGGTTACATCAAATTACAGATTCCGGCTGCGAAGGCAACCCCGGCTCCTCCGGTAGGTCCCGCTCTCGGTCAGCACGGTGTAAACATTGTACAGTTCACGAAGGAATTCAACGCCAGAACCGCAGGACAGGAAGGTATGATCATTCCTGTTGTTATCACGGTTTATCAGGATAAGAGCTTCAGCTTCATTACGAAGACTCCTCCGGCTCCGGTTCTTTTGAAGAAAGCTTGCAAGATCGACAAAGCATCCGGCAAGCCCAACAAGGAGAAGGTTGCCACCATTAAGAAGTCCGAAGTAGCTAAGATTGCTGAGCTTAAGATGCCTGATCTGAACGCTGCAAACCTTGAGACCGCGACCAGCATGATCGCAGGAACTGCACGCAGCATGGGTATCACCGTAGTAGATGACTGAGATTAAAGTGGGAGGGATAAGCTCCCGACAATACCACTAGGAGGTTTGAATTATGAAACATGGTAAGAAATATACGGAAGCTGCGAAGCTGATCGACAGAAGCGTTCAGTACGATTCCGCCGAGGCAATTTCGTTAGTTAAAAAGTCCGCAACCGCTAAATTTGACGAGACCATTGAAGCACATATTCGTCTTGGCGTAGACGGCCGTCACGCAGACCAGCAGGTCCGCGGTGCCGTTGTACTCCCTCATGGAACCGGTAAGACCGTTCGCGTACTCGTTTTCGCGAAGGGACCCAAGGTTGATGAGGCTCTTGCAGCAGGCGCTGACTATGCCGGCGGTGATGAGCTCGTTCCCAGAATCCAGAAGGATGGCTGGTTCGAGTTCGACGTTGTTGTTGCAACACCTGATATGATGGGCGTTGTTGGTAAGCTCGGACGTGTACTTGGCCCGAAAGGACTTATGCCGAACCCGAAGGCAGGTACCGTTACGATGGATGTAACCAAGGCTGTA
>JAGADM010000088.1 GCA_017613595.1 Lachnospiraceae bacterium
CATTCAGATTACGGACGCTTATGACATGAGCGGGCATCCGAACTGTATGAAGACCGGGGAATCCGCCGGAATGCTGCACGTTTACGGTGCAATCGATCCGGAGCTTCTCGGTGAGAGATATCGGGTTTACCTGGTCGTTGAGGGCGAAGACGGAAAGACCTTTTATGAGGCTTTCCCGATATTTGAAAAGGAATTATTGGACGAAACCGAGACGGGCGATAACGGATTTTCCGCGTATCTGCCCGCGGAGCTTAACGGCTCCTCAATCGGAGTTCTCGTCTTAACGGACGGCAGATATTATTACCAGCAGTTCCGTTAGAAAGGAACAGGAGATAACATGGAGAACAGATTACAATTATACAATACACTGACAAAGCGTGTGGAACAGTTCGTTCCGAATGTCGACGGAAAGGTCAACATGTACACCTGCGGACCGACTGTGTACCATTTTGCACATATCGGAAACCTCAGAAGCTACATCCAGGAGGATGTGCTTGAGAAGACGCTTCGTTACCTCGGCTACGACGTGAAGCGTGTCATGAACATTACCGACGTGGGACATCTTTCAAGCGATGCCGACACCGGCGAGGATAAGATGTTAAAGGGTGCGCAGCGCGAGCATAAGACCGTCATGGAGATTGCGCAGTTTTATACCGACGCGTTCTTCTCGGATTGCGCGAAACTGAATATCAAGACACCCGACGTGGTAGAGCCCGCAACGCACTGCATCCCCGAATTCATTCATATGATTGAAGTTCTTCTTGAAAAAGGCTACGCCTATCAGGCCGGGGAAAATGTGTACTTTGACACCTCGAAGCTGAAGGAGTATTTTGTCCTCACGAACCACAGTGAGGAGTCGCTTCTTGAGGGCGTAAGAGACGACGTGGATGTCGATCCGAATAAGAAGAATAAGAACGATTTCGTGCTCTGGTTCACGAAGTCCAAATTCGAGGATCAGGCCCTCAAATGGGACAGCCCGTGGGGCGTCGGATATCCCGGCTGGCACATTGAGTGCTCGTGCATCAGCATGAAGCATCTCGGTGAGTACATGGACATCCACTGCGGCGGCGTGGATAACATTTTCCCGCATCATACGAACGAGATTGCCCAGTCAGAGTCGTATCTCGGCCACAAATGGTGCAATTACTGGTTCCATGTGCATCATCTGAACGATAAGAGCGGCAAGATGAGCAAGTCGAAGGGCGATTTTCTGACGGTTTCGCTCATTGAGAGCAAGGGCTACAACCCGCTTGTATACCGTTTCTTCTGCCTGCAGAGCCATTACCGCAAACCGCTTGAGTTCTCGTATGAGGTACTCGACCAGATGACGGCTGCGTACGATAAGCTCGTGAAGAGAATTGCCGGTCTTAAGAAGGATACGCCGGTGGATCAGGACGCGTTTGCTTCCTACAGAAAGCAGTTTGAGGACTGCCTGTGCAACGATATCAACACCGCTTCGGCCATTACGGTTCTGTACGATGTACTGAAGGCCGATATCAGTGACGAAACGAAGTACGCTTTGGCGGAAAGCTTTGATACCGTATTAAGTCTCGGACTGACGGCTGCACCTGCGGAAGCGCCCGAAGCGGAGGCCGACGACGAGCTGACCGCTTTCGTAAATGCCAAGATTGCCGAGCGCGCCGAGGCCAAGAAGGCCAAGGATTTCGCCAAGGCTGACGCCATCCGTGCGGAGCTTCTTGAAAAAGGCATCCAGATTAAGGATACAAGAGAAGGAGTCGTATGGGAGAAGATCTGACTTCGCTGATTCGGGAACGGTTCGGATATGCCGACACCGACCCTAAGCAATACTCGCCGTTAGCGCTCGCATTTGTCGGAGACGCCGTCTATTCTTTATTGATTCGGACGAAGCTTCTGTGCGAGCGGGAGCTGACGGTGAATCATCTTCATAAGCACGCTGCCGATTCCGTCAAGGCGGAGGCGCAGAAGGATCTGATGAATGCGATGCTGCCGAGGCTGACGGAGGAGGAAATGACCGTCTTTAAGCGCGGCAGGAACGCCAATTCGCATTCGGTTGCCAAGCATGCATCGGTCACGGATTACCGCATCGCGACCGGGTTTGAGACGCTGCTCGGATACCTGTATCTGAACGGGCGCACGGACCGGATCGTGGAGCTTGTATTCCCGAAAGAGCAGGAGACCTGCTGAAAGGAACGTTATGGAAGAAAATGAAACCCTGATTGAAGGCAGAAACGCCGTTTTGGAGGCTTTCCGCTCGGGGAAGACAATCGATAAGCTGTTTGTGCAGAAGGACTGTAAGGACGGCCCGATCCGGAGCATCCTCAGAGAAGCTGAAAAATGTGACACCATCGTCAACTTTGTCACAAAGGAGCGTCTGGACCAGCTGAGCACCACGGGAAAGCACCAGGGTGTCATCGCGCAGGCCGCTGCCTATAAGTATGCCGAGGTGGAGGATATTCTGCAGAAGGCCGCCGAGAAGGGCGAAGCCCCCTTCATCATTCTTCTTGACGGAATTGAGGACCCGCATAATCTC
>JAGADM010000089.1 GCA_017613595.1 Lachnospiraceae bacterium
AGGCTTTTCAGGACCGATCTATGCGACGGTTGCAACCAAGAGACTGTGCCGGATCATGCTTCTCGATTCCGCGCACATCCAGGAGCAGGAGGCGGAGTGGAAGAACCGCAAGAGCCGCAGAGCCGGTTCGGAGGAAGTTGTACCGCTTTATACGACCAACGACGCAAACGCGGCGATTGCTCTTTTGGAGGAAAATGAATACGACGTCGAGCGGGAGATCCTGCCCGGCGTGAAGATCTGCTTCCGTGATGCCGGACATCTGCTTGGTTCCGCAAGCATCGAAGTGACGGTTACGGAGGGAGCCGAGACGAGGAAGATCACATTTTCCGGCGACCTCGGCAATGTGGACCGCCCGCTTCTTCGCAATTATGAACTGCCTACCCCGACCGATTACCTTGTAATCGAGTCAACCTACGGCGGACGCAAGCATCCGGAGCGGAAGGAGTACTTCTCGCAGCTTGCGCAGATTATCCAGGAAACCTTCGATAAAGGGGGAAATGTGGTTATCCCGGCATTTGCCGTCGGAAGAACGCAGGAACTCTTATATCTGATCCGTGAGATCAAGGACAGAGGGCTCGTGACGGGACATGATGATTTCCCGGTCTGGGTCGACAGTCCTCTTGCCGTTGAGGCAACCAATGTATATAGTACCGATATCCTATCCTATTGTGACGAGGATACGGCGGCACTGATTAGGGAGGGAATCAACCCGATCCGTTTCCCGGGACTCCGCACTTCGATCACAAGCGACGACTCCAAATGGATCAATGCCGACCCGACCCCGAAAATCATTCTTTCGGCGAGCGGAATGTGTGAGGCGGGACGTATCCGCCACCATCTGAAGCACAATCTGTGGCGCCCGGAGTGCACGATCCTCTTCGTCGGATATCAGGCGGAGGGAACGCTCGGTAACGCGCTGCTGAACGGCGTGGAATCAGTTAAGCTTTTCGGTGAGGAGATTACCGTTAAGGCTCGAATCAGACAGATGGACGGCATCAGCGGTCATTCCGACGAGCCGCTTCTTTTAAGCTGGCTGTCGGCACTGAAGGACAATCCGCCGATCAAAGTGTTCGTAAACCACGGTTCGGACGAGATTACCGACCTGTTCGCCCAGACAATCCGCGAAGTATTCGGATGGGACGCGGAGGCACCGTATTCCGGCGGTATCTACGAACTCGGAAGCCATGTACGCTGCATCGAAACCGGCAACATGGAGAAAATCCCCGACCGTACGCCCAAGCAGGCAGCTTCTAAGGCAAGCGCCGTATTTGAGCGTCTTCTCATGGCCGGACGCCGCCTGATGAGCGTCATCGAGCATAACCGCGGCGGCGCGAACAAGGATCTCGGCAAATTTGCCGACCAGATTGACGCATTGTCTAACAAATGGGATAGATAACAATATATTTTTAAGGCCGTTCAGACCTGATTTTTGATGAGAAAAAGCATCAGCAAAACATCGATGAAGGAGGCTGTCATGAGGATTTTAGTTGAAACACGGAGAAGAGCAATATATCTTTCGGGAGTGATTCTGCTGTTATTAATGTCCTTGTGCGGCAGAACCTTTGCCGAGGATGAGGAGATACTGCCGGGCCGAACCGAGGAGCCTTCGGACGGATGCGTCTGGATCGGAACATATGGAACATATTGCGGCGACGCAGAGGCGGTGCTTGCGCGGATCAATGAGATCCGGCTTGAGGCATGCCGGGAGGGATTTCCGAATCCGGCAACCAACGGCGCGACGCAGTTAAGCATAGATGATTATGTCCCGATAAAATGGTCTACGTCGTTAGAGGAAACCGCACGTATCCGGGCGTCGGAAGCATTATTCGTTTTCGGACATGAAAGGCATAACGGGTTGTCCATCTGGACTGCCGATGGCGGCGTTACTTCATACGGAGAGGTTATTGCCTGGAACGGTTCCAGAAACATGGTTCCCGGCGTGAATCAATGGTATGGGGAAAAGGCGGACTGGCTGAAGGAGGTCGCTGGCCTGGAGCATGGTGTTACGGGGCACTATACCGCTATGATCGACCCCACAAACACTTATGTCGGGGTCGGCGGATTCTATTCTTTGAACGGATACGGAAATGCGACGGTTGGAAGATTCTCCAAATCGAATGCCGCGCTTTCGCAGGATTTCCTGCCGGTTTATACCGGGTATCAGAAGGTAGACGTATTGAAATCCTACCTTAGCACCTATTCCCTGAATATGCCGTCACAGATCGGAGTCGGCGACAGCAGGGAAATCATTACAAACGTTGTGTTCCGAAGGGACAATACAAATTATAACGTCAGATATCTCAGTTCTCTGCAGTATTCATCTGACAATACGTCTGTTGCATCAGTGGACGCAACCGGGCATATCCTCGGACGTAAAGCCGGAACAGCCAATATAACGGTTTCCCTCAACGGGACGCAGATCGGGACCGGGACGGTAACCGTTGTATCGGGATACAATATTTCCGAAGCCTCGGTAACTTTTTCGCCTTCGAGATTCCAGTATGACGGAACCGCCAAGATCCCGACGGTAACGGTTACCTTTGACGGCGGAAAGCTTACGCAGGGGACGGATTATACGGTAAGCTTTGCGAATAATACGCTGGTCGGTACGGCAACGGCAACCATTACGGGAAAGGGGCATTATTCCGGAACGATCACGGCGGAATATACGATCTACTGTGATCACGATTATACCTACGGGGAACTCAATTCGGACAATCAGCTTCCTGCGGACTGCAGTATATGCGGCGTTCATTCTCTGATAAACGTTCCGACATCGATTACCGTATTTATGAGAAATTCGGAAACGACGGACTCGTTTTATTATTCCTATGTTCCGTTAAGCAATCCGATCGGATCGAAAATCGGGTTCCTGCTGCGGAACGGAAACGGCGACGCCGGGTATAACGATTATCTGGTCAGCTGGACCCCCGCAACCGCGCTGAGCGGACCTTCGGAAATCCGGATGGATTATTCGGTGTATTATCAGGTGCTGGAATCCGGTCCGGTTACGATAACCCTTACTTCCAAATGGAACCCGGCATATAAGAGAACGTTTACTGCAATGCTCGGCGATCTCGATATTACGAAGGCGACTGTTTCATTTTCTCAGGAAACCAGAGAATATACCGGATCCGAAATAAATAACGCGCCGACCGTGCGATGGGGCAGCCGGGCGCTGTCGAGTTCGACGGATTATACGGTAACCTATCGAAATAACGTCAACCCCGGAACGGCAACCGTAACGATCACCGGAACGGGTGATTTCAGCGGGACAATCGAGAAGACGTTTCAGATTGTTCCGAAGACGATTTCCGGAGCGTGCCAATACAGAGACGTTTCCGCTTTAATTTCAGAGAAACTCACGATGCGTTTCCGCCTTTATCCGGTTCCGAGCAGATATAGTTCTTACCCGGATGTGGATCCGTATGTTGAATTTTCCATTGACGGAAAAGTTCGGTGCAGACAGTACTTGAAGGATGCTGAAACGACGGTTTTGAGCGGGCGCACATATTATATTGTGGATTGCCCGATCAATATCAAAGAATTGTCGGATACCGTTACAATCACCTTTTATGCAAGTGAATGTGTTAAGGACGGAAACCCGCAGACGTATTCGGTGAAAACTTATTGTCAGATGCTTTTGAATGGAACTTATTCTGAACAGGAAAAGGCACTCGCTAAGGCTCTTCTTACCTACAGCGCTTACGCGCGCGAGTACTTCAATTATAAAACGGCGGAGCTTACCGCCGAGGACAAGCCCAATACCCTTTCCTCGAAGCAGACGGTTAAGAAAGCTATCAGCGGAAAGATTTCCGTAAGCGGTTCTTCACAGCATGCAACTTATGAAGGAATCAGCCTTGTGCTGCTGGCGGAGACCGGAATGCGGTTTTATATAACTCCGGATGCCTCGATTCTGGCGGGCGATAACCGGTTTAAGACCAATAACAGCGGGCAGTATTATATTGCGGTTGCTGATGCAAAACTGGGAAATCTGGATGCCAAGAAGACCGTTAAAGTCGACGGGCTGACGGTTTCTGCAAGTCCGCTCCATTACATTAAGAGCGTACTGCAGTATTCGACGAATACGAAACTCATCAACCTCTGCCTTGCCATGTATGACTGCTACACAGCGGCGAAGGCGTATCAGGGTCAATAATGACTGCTTCGGGGGATGTCGAGCGGACATCCCCCGTTTTTTACTTTTCGGCGCGGACCTACGACATTTTCCCGCCCTCATTCGTTATACTTTATGTAAGGAGGAAACATCATGTCGGAACCTGTATTGCGTACGAATGCGGATTTCGATTCGTTCTATGAGCGGAACTGGAAATATGTATACCGCCTTTGTTTCTCCTATATGAAGCAGGAGGCGGATGCGGAAGACTGCACGGAGGACGTATTTGTCAAGGTGCTTACGGCGGACATGCGCTTCACGGATGAAACGCATGAGAGAAAATGGCTTACCGTTACGGCCATGAATCTGTGCAAAGACCGGCTGAAGCGGATGAGCCGGAAGGAAATCAGCCTGGACGAGGAGGGAGCTCCCGAGCCGGCTGTTCCGGAGCCTGACGATTACAGCGACGTGCGGGAAGCGGTACTGGCGCTTCCGGAACGCCTGAAGGAA
This sequence comes from Lachnospiraceae bacterium, assembly GCA_017613595.1. Next base: position 4,628 of record JAGADM010000089.1, read on the forward strand.
GTCGTCTGGATGTTTTATTACGAAGGATACCGGACGGAGGAGATAGCCGAATTGCTCGAAAGACCCCCGTCCACAATCCGAAACCAGCTCAGAGACGCACGAAACCTGTTAAAGGAAGTGTTGGGGGGTGAGTATTTTGCCGAATAGAGAAGAGAACCCGGTTCAAAAAGCAATCGACGGAATTGAGCCGTACGAAGGCGCAAAAGAACGGATGTTAGCGAATATCAGACGAAAAGCCGCTATGGCGGCAAATGAAACCGATCCCGTTCAAGCGGAACAGGAGCCCATAGCGGAAACGCAGGTGACGGATAAGCCGGAAAGGAAGAAATCCGCAAACCGGATCATAAAACTGTGGCTTCCCGCGGCAGCGGCTGTATTTGTTCTGCTGCTCGGATGGGGAATCTACCGAAATCAGATTAAACCGCAGAAGATCGATGATCAGAGTACTGCAGGAGGGGAACAGAAAGACAGGAAGGACCTGTCAACGCTGAAGGAGGAGACATCGACCGAAGAGGCGGTTCGGGAATCCGCAGGCGAATTCCCGCAGGCTCCGAAAGGCGCGGCCGCGGTGAAGTACTTCCGGTATTCCGGAATTGCCGGAGGGATGGTATTTTCCTTTGAAGGACATAAGTTCCGGCTGACGGTAATGAGTACGGAAACCGCTTCGGAGTATTTTGTTCCTGCTGAAGATAACGAGATACGCGAAAGCTGGGAACGAAACGGAAATGAATATGTGCTTGTAAACAGCGACGGTGTAGATATGACGCTGTGGGATATTGTGATTGCGTCTTTGAAATAACCGGAGTGACGTGGAAAGCGATGAAAAGTCGGAAGAAAGTTCTTCCGACTTTTTTGCGTCCTGAATCGTTATCTATACAGAAAGATAAAAAGCCCGATTCGGGCGGAGGGAGAGTTATGAATAAAAGAATTGTAATTGCTGTACTGCTGTCGATGGCCTTTTTGCTTTGCTCATGCGGAAGCGAAAGGGAATCAGCCGCGACGAAGAATGAAACGCCGATCGAGTCAAAGGAGAAGGGAACCATGAAAGAATTTCAGATTCCGGATGCATCCGCGGTTTCGCTTACCGACGCAGGAGTTCTGTACTGCAGGATTGCGGATCCGGACCTGGATGAAAACGGTGATCTCAGGAATGATACCATGTGCGGTCCGGTATCTGTCGAGAAAGGAATCACCGAGTATTTTATCTATAATCCGAGAAACGGTAAGAACCAAAGCATAGGCGTCGTGGAAGACCAGAGCTATGAGACTGTATATGCAAGAACGGAATACGGCGGAAAGATTTACACGCTTTTCATGCGGGGAGAGCTGCTTCAGGACGGCAATCCGTTAAAGCTTCTGGAGATCGATCCGCACGGGGGGCTTAAGGAGTACACTGTGTGCGAGAACGGATTTCCGTACGCATCCATGACGGAGATGGAAGGAAAGCTTGTAATTGCTTATCACGAGCCTGGGGAGAAAGGCGCTGACATAATTGCGGAATTCAACCCCGAGAACGGACGGATTCGCGAACTTGCGCGGTATGGGAGTATGAAGGACGGAAGCGAGGAGCGGATCCGTGCCGTATGTTATGACGGCCGGCAGGGATATCTGCTGTCAATCCGCTATACCGATCAGGGGAACCGGATGATCCTTACGTCGTTCGCACCCGGATTTGAAAATCCGAGGACAAAGGATATCACGGACATCTTCGCGGAAGCGGTCCGGACGCAGAACCTCACGGAAGAGGATGCGGTCAATGAGCTGATCCAGCATGTGGCACACTTCCGGATCAACCGCGACGGAATTCTGTTTTATCAAAACTCCAGCTGCGTGACATTTGCCGCGAATCTGCAGAACGATACCGTTCTTCTTTCGGGAACGGACCTGCTCAATGTTTCCGAGGGTAACGGAACAGCATTTCTTTATGAAATACTGAAAGGCGGAGAACCGGAATCGGATAAGGCGAACCGCATGTTTGTGCCGGAGAGGGAGAATCTTCGTGAGCGTGAATTCGAAACGGAGGACAGCCGTTATTACATTTCCGTGGCTTCCTCCGCGCCTCACGGGGAATGGCTTGTCGTACTCGAGCCCTGCGAGGAAAGAAAAGGGAGCGCAGAATTACCCACGCTCCTCTGTTACTGGCAAGAAGAAAAATATTATGATTAATCCACTCGGAATTCCGCGAGTTTGAGGGACTTGTTCCGATCCTGCACCATCCCGACGCTCCATGCGTTGATGAACAGGAGCAGCGGATTGTCCTTCAGGTCCTTGATCCGCTTCATGTCGCTCGTACCGACGATCTTGTCGACAGGGCACTCCTCGGGGTTCACAACCCAGCGGATGTGCTCGTACGGGAGCGGCTCGAGCTTGATCTCAACGTTATATTCGCTCTGCAGACGGAACTGCAGTACGTCGAACTGCAGGGTTCCGACAACGCCGACAATGATTTCCTCCATACCGGTGTTAAATTCCTGGAAGATCTGAATGGCGCCTTCCTGGGCAATCTGCGTAACACCTTTCATGAACTGTTTCCGCTTCATGGTATCCATCTGCCGCACTCTTGCGAAATGCTCGGGGGCAAATGTAGGGATGCCTTCGAAGCGGAACTTTTCGTTCGAAGTGCAGAGCGTATCTCCGATCGAGAAGATGCCGGGGTCAAATACGCCGATGATGTCGCCGGCATAGGCTTCCTCGACAATGTGCCGCTCGTCGGCCATCATCTGTGTGGACTGCGAAAGCTTAACCTTGCGGCCGCCCTGTACGTGATTGACTTCCATGCCTGCCTCGTACTGGCCGGAGCAGATGCGCATGAAGGCGATACGGTCACGGTGAGCCTTATTCATATTTGCCTGAATCTTAAAGACAAATGCGGAGAAATCCGGGCGGAACGGATCGATGATCCCGGCGTCCGATTTTCTCGGAAGCGGAGAGCTCGTCATCTTTAAGAAGTGCTTCAGAAACGTCTCGACACCGAAGTTCGTGAGGGCGGATCCGAAGAATACCGGAGAGAGTTCGCCGGCGTTAACGAGTTCCTGGTCGAACTCGGCGCTTGCGCCGTCCAGAAGCTCGATGTCCTCCTGAAGCTTATCGTAGAAGTCAAATCCGATGCGGGCCTTCAGTTCGGGAGAATCGGCCGCCATATATTCCGTCGCGACTTCCTTCTGGCCGTTCATGGCAGCCGTGAAAAGCGCGACTTCCTTGGTGTTCCGGTCGTATACGCCCTTGAAGCCCTTGCCGGAACCGATTGGCCAGTTGATCGGGCAGGTGGCGATTCCGAGCACGTTCTCGATATCGCTCATCAGCTCGTACGGGTCGTTCGCTTCGCGGTCCATCTTGTTGATAAACGTGAAGATCGGAATGTGGCGCATGACGCAGACCTTGAACAGTTTGATCGTCTGCCGCTCAACACCTTTGCTCGCATCGATAACCATTACGGCCGAGTCTGCTGCCATCAGGGTACGGTATGTATCCTCGGAGAAGTCTTCGTGGCCGGGGGTATCGAGAATATTAATGCAGTAATTGTCGTAGTTAAACTGGAGAACGGACGAGGTAACAGAAATACCGCGCTCCTTCTCAATCTCCATCCAGTCGGAAACCGCGTGACGGGCCGTCTTACGCCCTTTAACGGAACCTGCCAGATTGATCGCGCCGCCGTACAGCAGGAACTTCTCGGTCAGAGTCGTCTTACCTGCGTCGGGGTGGGATATGATGGCAAATGTGCGTCTTTTTTTGATATTTTCCTCTAAAGACATAAGTAATCCTTTCTATGTATAAAACGCCGCGGACAGCCGCCGCGAAAATCAGCCGAACACAAGAGTACCACATGAAACGAGGGATTTCAAGGACTTTCGGGGATTCCCGCGGAAACAAAGAGGTTTATTTTAGCAAAAACTTGTGCTATAATGTTCGCGCACGGAATAATCTATGTGAGGACGCCATAGACAGGAGGTTTTGCTTATGAAGGTTTTGCTGATCAACGGTTCCCCCAGAAGCGACGGAAATACGGCAAGAGCACTTGCTGAAATGTGCCGCGTTTTTGAAAAGAACGGTATTGAAACCAGGCTGTTCTGGATCGGAACGAAAGACATTCGCGGATGCGTCGGCTGCGGCAACTGCGCCAGCCTCGGCAAATGTGTTTTCGATGACATTGTAAACGAAATCTCTGCGGAGCTTCGGGATGCCGACGGCCTTGTTGTCGGAAGCCCGGTTTATTACGCTTCGCCGAACGGAACCGTTCTGTCGCTTATGGACAGACTGTTCTTCAGCGCTCACTATTCGATGGCGATGAAGGTCGGCGCCGCGGTTGCCGTTGCCAGAAGAGCGGGAACGACGGCCACATTTGACGTATTGAACAAGTATTTTACGATCAGCGGTATGCCGGTTGCCTCGAGCACGTACTGGAACAGCGCCTTCGGCGGTTCGCCCGGTGAGGCGGAGCAGGATGTCGAAGGTATGCAGACGATGGTTAACCTCGCGGAAAATATGACGTTCCTGATGAAGAGCATAGCGCTCGGAAAGAAGGAATACGGACTTCCGAAGAATGACAAGCGGTTTATGAACTTTATCCGTCCGGAGGAGAATGTGAAGGCCGTCAAGGCCGTTAAGGCTGTAAAATCGGCTCCGGCGCAGGCACTGAACAAAGTGCTTCACAGAGGAAAGAAAACCGAAGCAGAGGAGCAGTCATGACCGGAACGCTCTACTTATGCGCAACGCCTATCGGTAACCTGGAAGATATGACCTTCCGGGTTATTCGTGTGTTGAAAGAAGTAGATCTGATCGCTGCGGAGGATACGCGGAACAGCATCAAGCTGCTGAATCATTTCGATATCCATACGCCGATGACGAGTTATCACGAGTACAACAAGATCGAAAAAGGCAGAGCGCTCATCGAGAAGCTTCTCGAGGGCACGAACATCGCGCTGATCACCGACGCGGGAATGCCCGGAATCAGCGATCCCGGAGAAGATCTTGTGCGTATGGCGTATGAAGCGGGAGTTCCCGTTACGGTGCTGCCCGGCGCGTGTGCGTGTGTGACGGCACTGACGCTTTCGGGGCTGCCGACGAGACGGTTCGCATTTGAGGCATTTCTTCCGATGGAGAAGAAGGAGCGGAAAGCCGCGCTGGAAGCGGTCCGTACGGAGCAGCGTACGATCGTCATGTATGAAGCGCCGCACCGGCTTTTGCGGACGCTCGGAGAACTTTGTGAAACGCTCGGAGAAGGGCGCATGATCACGGTACTCCGCGAGCTGACGAAGAAGCACGAGACCAGGTTTTCCGGAACGATTAAGGAAGCGGTTGAGCACTATACGAACGAAGAACCGAAAGGGGAATGCGTTCTGGTGATCGCCGGACGCTCTGATGAGGAAATCCGTGCGGAGCAGGCCGAGGCATGGCAGGACCTTTCTTTAGAGGAGCATGTCGCAAAGTTTGAAGCGGAGGGCATGGACCGGAAGGAAGCAATGAAAGCCGTGGCAAAGGAGAGAGGCATTTCCAAAAGGGATGTTTATCAGGAATTATTAAAATAGGGGAAGAAGAGAAAGGTTTTGAAGAGAGTTGCCGGGGGGAAGGCAATCGGAAAGGCAGACAGTAATGCAAGAGGATAATGAGAAGGACGCTCTGACAGGGATGAGAGAGGACGTCCGAAGTGAAGTAACGGAACAAACAAAAGAAGAAAACAAAGAGGAGAAGAAAGACGGACAGAAAGCCGAGACGAAAGGGAAGAAGATCGCGCGTATCATTTTCCTTGTGCTCGGAAACGCGGTGATCATCGCCGGCGTATGGCAGGCAATCCTGTTTAACGGCGTATCGGTTGCCGGGATGATCTTTCAGCTGATGGTTCCCATGGAGGGAGCGGACGGCGGAAACTTCGTTTCGCTGAATATCGCGATGGCAGTCGGGCTTCCGGTAATGACGGTTCTCGAAGTACTGTTCGGAAACTGGTGGCGCAGAAAGACGACGAAGCTGTCCTTCTTCCGCAAGCGTAAGGTGCTGTGCGCGGGACTCTGGTTCGCGCTGGCAGCAGTCGTGGTTTTAGCCAGGATGAACGTGTTCTCGTATCTCTGGCTCATGATTCATCCGTCTACGATTTACGAAGAAAACTGTGTCGCGGTTGACTTTGATAATATAAAGGCGCCCGAAAAGAAGCGGAACCTCATTTATATCTTCATGGAATCGATGGAGATTACGTACGCGGACCGCGACAACGGCGGACTCGCGGACAGAAACCGGATACCTTACTTAACGGAAATTTCCAAGACGTTCGGAGATAGTTTTTCTGCAGACGGCAAACTGAACGGACTCGAGCCGGTGGAAGGAGCTGTCTGGACCTGCGGCTCGCTTGTTTCCCAGACGAGCGGCGTCCCGCTGCTGCTCCCGATTGACGGAAACAGCATGGGAAACGGTTATAAGGAGTTCCTCCCGGGAGCAGTTACAATCGGAGAAGTACTCGATCATTTCGGATACCAGCAGGTATACCTGCAGGGATCGAAGATTGAATTTGCCGGAACGGATCTGTATTTGAAGAGTCACGGAAATTACGAGATCCGCGATTATAACTATTATAACCGGAATCACAAGCTTCCGACGGAAGATTATTTCGTATGGTGGGGTTTTGAGGATTTCCGTCTGTATGAATTTGCGAAAGAGGAAATCACCAGGCTTTCCATGAATGACGCTCCTTTCGCCGTGACAATGATGACGATCGATACGCATTTTACGGGCGGATATACCTGTCCGCTTTGCGAGAAGAAATTCAATAACAGCTATGACAACGCCATCTACTGCGCGGACTGTCAGCTCCGGGATTTCTTTGCCTGGATTGCGTCGCAGGACTTCTATGACAACACGACGGTTGTTGTTGTCGGCGACCATCCCACGATGGACAGCATGTATTACCGCGAGTTGTCGAAGGGAAAGGATGATTATCAGCGGAAAGCGTATGCCGTGGTGTTAAACAGCGCGATTCCGTATACGCTCGGCAAGACACGTGATTACTCTGCGTTTGACATGTTCCCGACAACGCTTGCCGCGATGGGATTTGAGATCAAGGGAAACCGTCTCGGACTCGGCGTCAACCTGTATTCCGAAGAGCAGACACTCGTGGAGAAGTACGGGCTGAAGAAGCTGAACAAGGAACTGCTGAAGCATTCGAAGTATTATGATAAGCATATCATCGGAGGAAAATAATCCGATATCATATTACAAAACCCGCGGGAGGAAGAAAACCCGCGGGTTTTCGCTGTCTGAGGGGGATAATCATTTGTGGACATAGTGAGGGAGGCATGCTATAATACATAGTGCGTTACTGCGTTTTGGGGGAAGCTGTCTTAGGACAGAGGACATTTTACCACGGGCAATGCGGGGAACGGACAATCCGCGTCCCGGATGAAAGAGAGGCTTTTTCGATTTGGCGTATACGAACGGTTCAAAAAAGATACTTGGTATTATTCTGGCGGTATATTGCGGACTGGCACTTTTGATTTATGTTGCCGCTTTTCCGCAGTTTCGCTACACGGAAGTGACCGGTAAAACGGTAAAACCTTCCCTTGTAATCGGAGAGATCACGGATGGAAAGGAAATCACCCAGACCGTGAAGAGCCCTGCTGACCGGCTGATGAGTATGGCGTTTTATGCCGGAACATATGACCGTGCCAATAAAGGAATAATGATTCTGACCCTTGTAAACGAACAGGGTGAGGTTATTGCGGAGGAAAAACAGGATATTTCTTCCGTTGAGAACAACAGATATACGACAATCCGGTTCTCTTCACCGGTCAGGACCCGCACGGGGGAGATGCTTACCCTTTCCGTTAAGACCGAAGGGTGCGAGTCCGGAAGTACGATCACCGTTTATGCGGGAACCGTGACGGAAATCGGTGAGCCGGGAACGTCCTCGTACGGACCGGCAGACAATGCGCTTCTCGGCGGAGAGGCCTTTGAAGGCATGCTCTGCGTTCGGCTTGCCGGCCGGAATAATTCTGATTTCTATATTACTTTCTGGATTATCGTTCTTGCCGTTCTGGCAGCAGCTTTCTTATTATGTTTCGTATGGCGCAGACAGGCGGAAAAGGGAAAGAACAACCCTCTTGTCATGGTCTGCACGCTGTTCACCCGTTACCAGCTTCTGTTCCGTCAGCTGGTGTCGCGTGATTTCAAGGCGAAATATAAAAGGTCCGCTCTGGGACTGATATGGAGCTTTCTGAATCCTCTGCTGACAATGATTGTTCAGTATATCGTATTTTCCACCCTGTTTAATTCGGACATTGAGAAATTTCCCGTATACCTGCTGATCGGTATCGTATTCTTCAACTATTTCAACGAAGCGGTAAGCATGGGAATGACGTCGATTACCGGCAACGCATCGCTGATTAAAAAAGTATATGTGCCGAAGTATATCTATCCTGTTTCCAGGGTTATTTCTTCACTGATCAATTTCCTGCTTGCGCTGATCCCGCTGTTTTTGGTTATGATCATCACGGGTACCGGTTTCCGCCCGTCGCTCCTGCTGCTCGTTTTCGATATTATCTGCCTGACGGCATTCAGTATGGGCATGGGTCTGATCCTGTCGACGGCTATGACATTCTTTCAGGATATGCAGTTCCTCTGGGGCGTTATCAGCATGATCTGGATGTATTTCACCCCGCTCTTTTATCCGGAGAGCATTATTCCCGTAAATATCATCGGAATCTACAGGCTGAATCCGCTGTACCAGTTCATAACCTTTGCCCGTACCTGCATTATAAAAGGTGTATCTCCGCAGCCGATTATGTATCTGCAATGCATCCTGTCCGCCATGGTTGTGGTTCTGCTGGGTGTTTTCATCTTTAAGAAGAATCAGGACCGCTTCATTTTGTACCTGTAAGGAGAGCGAGAAATGGACGAACAGAAGATTATCGAGGTTAACGACGTGTCCATGCGTTTCCGCATGGCAAGCGATAAAATAAACAGTATCAAAGAGTTTGTCGTCAAAAAGCTGCGGGGGCAGCTCCAGTATACGGATTTCGAAGCGCTGAAGCATGTTTCGTTCGATGTCCGCAAGGGGGAAGTTGTCGGACTGATCGGCCGTAACGGCGCAGGCAAGAGCACGATTCTGAAAATCATCTCCGGAATTCTCAAACCGACGGAAGGAACTGTAACGGTTAGGGGAAATGTGGCACCGATGCTCGAGCTCGGCAGCGGCTTTGACTTTGATATGACGGGCCGTGAAAATATATTTCTGAACGGTGCCATCCTGGGCTATTCGGAAGCGTTTTTGAAATCAAAATATGACGAGATAGTGGAATTTTCAGAAATCGGACCGTTTATCGATGTTCCGCTCCGCAACTATTCTTCGGGAATGGTCGCGCGTCTGGCATTTTCCATCGCGACGGTCATAAAGCCCGAGGTGCTGATCGTGGATGAGGTGCTTTCGGTCGGTGACATGGAATTCCAGCAGAAAAGCTTTGCGCGTATGATGGAACTGATGAGCGGCGGAACAACCGTGCTTTTCGTTTCGCATGATATCGGTCAGATCCGGAAAATGTGCGGAAGAACCGTATGGCTGGATCACGGCGAGGTCAAAATGTTCGGTAAAACGGAGGACGTCTGCAACGCTTATGAGCAGGGCTGACGGGAGGACGCCCCGTGCAGGAGCGGTCTTCAATGAATCAGTGCTTTAATATCGGCGGGGAAGCGGCTTTCCCGCCACAATAACAGAAGGAAGTATCGGACTGTGAAAAAAGAAAACGGAAGCTTGAAGTATGAGGTAAAAATAGCAAAGTCGGATCAGAACTCTTCACAGGGAAAGATTCTGGCGGAAATCAAGCCGAACAGCAAAGTGCTGGAATGCGGCTGTGCTACCGGCTATATGACAAAATGGATGAAAGAGGAGCTTCGCTGTAAGGTTTCCGTCATTGAGATAGACGAAGTCGGTTTTGAAGCCGCGAAGGCGTACGCGGAAGACGGTTTCTGCGGAGACCTGAATCGCGAAGAGTGGATATCCTTTTTTGACGGGCAGCAGTTTGATTACATTCTGTTTGCGGATGTATTGGAGCATCTTTCGGATCCGCTTAAGGTACTTACCCGGGCGAACGGCTTGCTGAAGAATACCGGTAAGATTATTATCAGTATTCCCAATATCGCGCACAATGACGTCATTTTGAAGTTGATCGATAACTCTTTTGATTATACCGAAACCGGCCTTCTGGACAGTACACACCTGCATTTCTGGGGGCGGAACAATCTTGAAGAATTCTGCCTTAAAGCCGGTCTTAACATTGTTCAGATTGACGGTACGGTTATCCCGTTTCAAAAGACCGAGCAGGCACGCGGCAGTTACGATGACGCGGATTGCCGTATTACCGGCGGGCTGGCGGACCGTGCTCTCGGCGAGATATACCAGTACGTATTTGTCTGTCAGAAAACGGAATATGTAAAGAAACGAAAGATTACATGCGTGAATCTTCTGCCGGAGAAGAAGGGAGATTCCTTCTTCCGAACGGGGAGGAATGTTGACGTCTGTTCCGACGTGTATTTTTCCGACGGCAGCGGGTTTGCCCAAGAGAACGGCAGGACCTTTGTCCGTTCTCTGAATACGGCGCTTCCGGGAGAAATCAATATCTGCACGGAGATTCCCGAAAACTGTACGAGCGTCCGCTTTGATCCGTGCGAGGGTGTATTCTGCCTTGTTTCAGAGCCGGATATCGAGTACGCCGGAAGGAAGGTTTCCTTTGAATGTGTTAACGGAACTCCCGTCGGCACGGCATATCTGTTTGCGGATAAGGATCCGCAGTTTATCTTCACTGTTCCGCAGACGGAAGGAGAAGAAAGAATCCTCAATATCCGCTGCAGACTGACGGTATTCGAAGCGGACAGGGAAAAGGAAATAACAGAATTCACAAAGCAGCTTCATGAAAGAAGCGTTCTTATAGGGCAGCTGGAAACACTGAACAGTCAACTGAATTCCGTACGGACGGAAATCGCCGGAATGCGGGACAGGAGAAGAGAAATCATAAGCAGTTCGGTGTTTTTTGAAACGGCCGAAGGGTTCAGTGAGGAAAATGCAATCGTTTTGAACCGGGAGATTGATAAGGATGAAGAATCTGCTCTCCCGCTGCATTTTGATGTCAAGGTTCCTGCCGGATGCGGAAAGGTCCGGATTGACCCCTGCGAAGGAAAATACTGTGTTGCGTGCAATGTTCAGATTATCTATGACGGGAAGAAACTGAGCGGCAATCCGGCGGAAGGCTTTATCGCGGACGATATGGTCTTCTTCCGCGGGGAAGATCCCAAGTTTATTGTTGAGCTTCCTGATGCGGACGGCAGGATGCTCCATGTAGACATGATGCTCCGGCTTTTCGACGTCAGGGATCTGACAATGGAAACACTGAATCGTCAGCTTCAGGAAGATGTTGAGAAAATCGATACATTGTCGCAGATCATTGTCGACACGAATCAGAATCATATCCGTGAAACAGCCGAACTTCGGGAAGAGATGGAAGAACTCCGAAGCAGCTGGGAGGAGAAATACAGGAATCTTCAGCAAAGTACCGGCGAAGAGCTTGAAGAGAAAGACCGGCTTATGGAAGAGGCGGGCCGGAATATGGATGAGGCGGCAGCGCTGATCGATGATCAGGCGGCGCAGATTGCGTCTTTAAAGGCACAGATAGAAAACCTTAATACACAGATGCAGTCGCAGCAGGCGTCCGGACAGCAGATGGCTGAGCGAGCAAGCCGGGCGGAAGAAAACTATGCCGTCGTATCAAATTCCTTTTTCTGGAAGATCACCAAACCGGGGCGTGCCGTTATGGACGGTATCAAGTCGGTCGCAAGGAAGAATGAACGGGTATATAAGGGACTTCGTTTTGTAAAATGGACCTTCCGTTACGGCCCGAAGGGAGCGGTCAGACGGAAGAGAGAATTCGATGCGATGCAGGCGCAGATTGCACAGGCAGCCGCGGTTCAGCCGGCGCCTGTACAGAGATCCCTCTCTGTCGAATCGGACATTAAGATCAGTATCCTTGTGCCGCTGTATAATACGCCGGAGCAGTTTCTTCGTGAGATGATCGAATCCGTCACCGGCCAGACATACGGCAACTGGCAGTTGTGCCTGGCGGACGCGAGCGACGCGGAACACGGATACGTTGAAAGCGTCTGCAGACAGTATGCGGATGCTGACGGAAGGATATCCTATAAAAAACTGGAAAAGAACCTGATGATCTCGGGGAACTCCAACGCGGCTGCGGAGATGGCGGACGGCGATTATATCGGATTGCTGGATCATGATGATCTCCTGTCTCCGTTTGCCTTGGAGCAGAACATTATTGCCATCAGCGAAAAACATGCGGATGTCCTGTATTCCGATGAAGACCATCTGCTTCTCAACGGGCAGCACGGTAATCCGTTTTATAAGCCGGACTGGTCGCCCGACCTGCTGAATACACAGATGTATATATGTCATTTTCTCGTGTTCAGGCGGTCGCTGTTCCGTGAGGTCGGCGGATTCCGTTCGGACTTTGACGGCAGCCAGGATTATGACCTAATGCTGCGTCTGTCGGAGAAAACGAATAACATCACACATATTCCGCAGATTCTGTATTCCTGGCGTGAATCTCCGTCATCCACGGCACTCAATGCGGATTCCAAACCGTACGCGCAGACCGCCGGACTTCGTGCGGTTGATGAGCACCTGCACCGTAAATACGGTGATAAGGCGTTTGCGCAGGAAACCGAGAACCTCTTTGTATATGATGCCCGCTATCCTTTGCCGGACGATACTAAGATTACCATTGTTATTCCGATGAAGGATAACTGGAAACTGACCGATGCCTGTATCCGGTCCATTGTGGAGAAATCCACATGGAAGAACTATGAGATACTGGTTTTGGACAACCGGTCGGAAGAGGCTAAGACATTTAGGTGGTTTAAGTCGATTGTCAATCTTTCCCCTGCAATCCGCGTATTAAAGGCGGACATGGAGTTTAACTGGTCCAAGATCAACAATTTCGGAATCCGGAACGGAAACGGAGACGTATTCATTTTCCTCAATAATGATACGGTGGTCATTTCTCCGGACTGGATGGAGCGTCTCGCGGAAAAGGCGCTGAGAAAGGATACCGGAGTGGTCGGACCGCTTCTTCTCTATGAAGACGGAACCATTCAGCACGCGGGTGTGGTCGTCGGGTTCGGCGGCTGGGCGGACCATGTATTTAAGGGTATGCCCCCGGTTCATTTCGGTGCCCCGTATGTTTCCCCGATGGTTACCAGAAACGTTCTGGCGGTAACGGGAGCATGTATGGCGGTGTCCAAAGCGACGCTGGAGAAAATCGGCGTGTTCGATGAGACGTTTATCATCTGCGGAAGCGATGTGGAACTCGGTATCCGGGCATATGAACGCGGATTGTTCAATGTCTATGATGCTTCGGTAAGACTGTATCATCTTGAATCGAAGAGCCGTGATTCCTATATCCCGAATCAGGATTATAAACGTTCCTACGAAGTATATACGCCATATCGTGAAGGCGGCGATCCGTTCTACAATCCCAATCTGGATAAGAATTCCACTACCCCTAAGATCGCGGAGATTCCCGCCGCCTCTCCGGCGGAGGTGAACCCTGACGCAACAGAGCAGGATGGCTCAGGAGACGATGAGGAAATGAAAGCTCTCGGACGAATAAAAGAAGCGTTGAAAACCAATCCATTGACGAAGGGTGCCTATGCGGCGGCCAGAAACAAAGTGCAGGCTGCCGTAGAAAGCATGCGGACCCCCAGTTCCTCCGTTGCGGAGGTTCAGCCGATCCGCGCAAGAAGAGATGATGTGCAGAGAAAGCGTCTCAACCTGCTGACACCGTCCGTAGATGTGAAACATGTATTCGGCGGAATCGCGACCGCATTGAAGTTCTTCGAACAGCTGTGTGAGAAAACCGGATGGGAGGCAAGAATCATTTCGGTGGATGCGCCTGTGGTAAAGGACACGTCGGTTCTGTCGTCACGCTATGTTATTGTAAACAGTTCCACGGACTCCGAAGAGCCCTATCAGGTAGTGCCGTTTAACGACCGCGCTTCTGCGACGATCCCCGTCCGAAAGACGGATGTATTCATGGCAACCGGGTGGTGGACCGCTTATACGATTAAAGATGTTCTCTTATGGCAGAAAGAGACCTGGGAGACGGAAAATGCGAACCCTCTCATTTATCTCGTTCAGGATTTCGAGCCCGGCTTCTATCCGTGGTCTTCCCGCTATCTTATGGCGGACAGTACCTATCGAATGCAGACGCCTGTTTATGCGGTATTTAACGCGAAGCTGCTGAAGGAATTCTTCGATAAGCAGGGTTATTCGTTTACGAAGAGCTGGTATTTTGATCCGGTGATGAATGAGAAGCTTGTTGAATATCTTCCGGCGGGTCTTACCGCGCAAAAGAAGAAGCAGATTATCATTTACGGCCGTCCGGGAACCCCGAGAAACGCATTCGAACTGGCGTGTATGTCCTTGAGGGAATTTATCGCGATGGATCCTGCCAATAAGGACTGGACATTCATCTCTGCGGGTGAGGAGCATTGCGATATCGATCTCGGAAGCGGCGCCGTACTTCGTTCGGTCGGAAAACTCAGCCTGCAGGATTATGCGGGATTGATGACGGAGACGTACGCGGGAATATCGCTTATGGTATCTCCGCATCCCAGTTATCCGCCGCTTGAGATGTCGTCTTTCGGCGTGAAGACCATCACGAATTGCCTTTATAACAAGGATCTGAGCAGCTTCAGCGGATGCATTACGAGTCTTAAAAACTGCTCGGCCAATGAAATTGCAGGTCAGCTGAACAGAATATGTGCGGATTACACGCCAGATGTTCACTGGGAGATCAATGAGGACTATGTGAAAGGAACCGATCCGTTCGGAGAAGTAATCGGCGAGCTGTCTTCCATTCTGAAAGACTGATGCAGTGACCTTGCATTGTTCGGAGCAATATGGTATTATCTAACTAAGTATGCGCCCTGAAACTAAGGGTGCCGCGGCCCCTGCCGCGCTGCCTGTCAGACGGACAGGTGTTTGCAGGGAGAATTTTCCTTGGAGGAATACAGAGAATGAGCAAATCAATTGACACAATGTCTGTTAACGCCATCCGTGTTCTGGCAGCAGACGCTATTCAGAAAGCAAAATCCGGACATCCCGGTCTGCCGCTCGGATCCGCAGCGGTTGCCTATGAGCTTTGGGCAAAGCACATGAAGCACAATCCGGCTAATCCCGACTGGGCTAACCGCGACCGTTTCATCCTTTCCGGCGGACACGGATCGACTTTGTTATATTCCCTTCTTCATCTGTTCGGCTACGGCCTGACCAAAGAAGATATGATGCAGTTCCGTCAGGACGGTTCCCTGACTCCCGGACATCCCGAGTACCGTCATACCAAGGGCGTTGAGGCTACGACAGGTCCTCTCGGCGCAGGTATGGGTATGGCAGTCGGTATGGCTATGGCAGAGGCTCATCTTGCAGCAAAGTTCAACAAGGAAGGTTATCCGGTTGTTGACCATTACACCTATGTACTCGGCGGCGACGGATGTATGATGGAGGGTGTTACCTACGAGGCAATGTCTCTTGCAGGAACGCTCGGTCTTAACAAGCTGATTGTTTTCTATGACAGCAACAAGATCAGTATCGAAGGCAATACCGATATCGCATTTACCGAGAACGTACAGGCACGTTTCCAGGCTATGGGCTTCCAGACGCTCGTTGTTGAGGACGGTAACGACCTCGACGCCATCGGCGCTGCAATCGAGGCTGCCAAGGCGGAGAAGACGAAGCCTTCCATGATCACCGTTAAGACGCAGATCGGTTACGGCTGCCCCGCTAAGCAGGGTAAGGCAAGCGCACACGGCGAGCCTCTCGGCGAAGAGAACGTTGCGGCTATGAAGGAATTCCTCGGCTGGCCTTCTCAGGAAGCATTCTTCGTTCCGGATGAAGTATATGCAAATTATAAGGCTATCGCAGCTGACCTTGCAAAGGATGAGGATGCATGGAACAAGCTGTTCGCAGATTACTGCGCGAAGTATCCCGAGATGAAGAAGGCCTGGGATGACGAGTTCAATATGGACATCGCAAAGGATCTCATTAATGACGATGCTTACTGGGCTTACGAAGAGAAGGCAGACGCCACGAGAAATCTCGGCGGCTGGGCTCTCAACAAGCTTAAGAATAAAGTTCCGAACCTGATCGGCGGTTCTGCGGACCTTGCTCCTTCGAACAAGACCGCAATGAAGGAAATCGGCGACTTCAGCAAGGATGATTACAGCGGACGCAACCTGCACTTCGGTGTTCGTGAGTTTGCTATGGCTGCTATCAGCAACGGTCTTACTCTTCACGGCCTCCGCGCTTACTGCGCAACGTTCTTCGTATTCAGTGATTACGTTAAGCCGATGGCAAGACTTTCCGCACTCATGCGTATCCCGACCACATTTGTCCTTACCCATGACAGTATCGGTGTAGGCGAAGACGGTCCTACCCATGAGCCGATCGAGCAGCTTGCAATGCTTCGTTCCCTTCCGAACTTCCATGTATTCCGTCCGGCTGACGCAACCGAAACTCTGGCTGCATGGTACAGTGCCGTAACGAGCAAGGAGACTCCTACCGCTCTCGTTCTTACGAGACAGAATCTTCCTCAGCTTGCAGGTTCCTCCAAGGAAGCACTTAAGGGCGCTTACATCATTGAAGATTCCAAGAAGGCCGTTCCGGATGCGATCATCATTGCAAGCGGTTCCGAAGTAAGCATTTCTCTTGAGGCAAAGGCTACGCTTGCCGCAGAGGGTATCGACGCCCGCGTTGTCAGCATGCCTTGTATGGATCTGTTCGAAGAGCAGAGCGACGCTTACAAGGAGAGCATTCTTCCGAAGGCTGTCCGCGCACGTGTTGCGGTTGAGGCTCTCAGTGATTTCGGCTGGGGCAAATATGTCGGCCTTGACGGCGGCTATGTAACGATGCACGGTTTCGGTGCAAGCGCACCCGCAGGCGTGCTGTTCAAGAAGTTCGGCATCACTGCGGAAAATGTAGTAGCAACGGTTAAATCGGTTCTGTAATCAGATTACCCCGAGAATTATGATGTCCGGCATTCCGAAAGGGGTGCCGGACCTTGTCTATAATTGTAATAAGAATGGGCCCGCGAAGCGGGAAGCGGTCTTTTGACCTGCGCAAACGCCATCCGCCGAAGGCGGAATATATATGGCGGTTGCTCCGATAGAAGAAGGGGAGGCGAAATTCATGACAGATAAGAAGAGTTGTCCTTATTGCGGTAATACGATGTCTCGTGCCAAGACGCGTTGTCCGAGATGCGGAGCAAGCGTGGAAGACCGATACGGCTCTTCCGAGCGGAATGCGTCCGGCAATATGGCTTTTGAGACGGAACCTGCGGCGGAAGAGGCTGCCGGCGAGCAGGCTGAGCAGGAGATCATCACGCATCCGAAAACCATCGCGGAACTGCAGCAGTACTGTGTGCAGAAGGGAATGCCGCTGCTTCGCATGCGATTCTTCATCGGCGAGGATTACAAGGGACCGAAGGCGTTCGGCATCTATCGTTCGGGTAATGAGTTCATCGTTTATAAGAACAAGGACACCGGGGTTCGGGCAATCCGTTATCAGGGTCCGGACGAGGCTTATGCGGTTAATGAAATATTCCAGAAGCTGCTTTCCGAGTGTCATTTGCGCGGAATCTATCCGGACGGCAACAGTTCTTTTGAGGTGAACAGTATGCGGTCGGACCGCGGCTACCGCCAGAAGAGTAACGCGTCCAAGATCGGTCTCGGTGTAGCCGTTCTGGCATTTACCGGCGTGATCGGTATTGCAGCGGTGGCCGGAAACATAAAGAAGCACCGTGACGACGGTTATTACCGTGTCGGCGATACGACCTATTACCGCTACGGAGACGACTGGTCAATGTATGACGCAACGTCTTCGGACTGGTATTGGGATGACAGTATTACGTTCCCTTACTCGGATTACAGCGGATATTCCATCGGCGACGATTATTCGAGCGACTGGTTTGACCAGTGGGGTATTCCGAATATCCAGGATTCGTCGGTCTGGGATGACTGGCATTCTTCGAGTTATGACAGCTCGTATGACAGTTCGTATGACAGCTCATACGACTCCTGGGACTCCGGATCAACGGATTGGGGCAGCGATTGGTAAAAAGAGGATTTAGTTTATGAAATGCAGGAAAATGATAGTGATGGGGGTATTGGCCGCCATGATCACGGGAAGTCTGTCTGGATGCGGAAAAGCAGTTTCCAAACCGAAGAAAGGGGATGCCGTGGCTTCCACGCTGAATACGGCGGAACTGACGACGGCCCAGAAACTTCTGGAGACCGGCGTATGCGTGTCAGTTCCGACAACGCACCCGTCTGTGCTGGGCTTTCAGACGTATCTGAATGTTAACGATATGGATGTAGACGGTTTCTACCGTCAGAATGAAATCCATTTTGAGGGAAAGAATTACGCGAAGATTCCCGGAGTGCTTACTTTCCGCGGAGACAATTACCGCTCAAGCGGCGCATACGGCGTTGCCAATCTGACCTCTTATAAAATGTATAAAACATGGAACATCAATACCGGTTCGCTGAAGAAGACCGTGAAAAAGGGCGAATGGACCGGAAGCGGATGGACCGGACAGCCGCTCATCGTGCAGTGGGACGATGAGACGAAGAAGGCAATGAATCTGTATGATTCGAAGAAGAGCAAAGCCGGTCTTGTGGAAGTAATTTACGCGACGATGGACGGGAATATTTACTTCCTGGATCTCGAGGACGGATCCGCGACGCGTGACAAGATCAGTCTCGGCTTCCCCATCAAGGGAACCGGATCCATCTATCCTACCGGAATCCCGCTCTATGTGGTCGGTGCCGGCGATGATATGGGCAAGAAGGCAGCCAGAACGTTTATTGTAAGCCTTGTAACCGGCGAGGTAATTTATGAATACGGCAACGAGGATTCGTTCTCGCGCCGTACGGATAACGGAAACTTCTGTGCATTTGACTCCTCCCCGCTGATTGATGCGAACACCGATACGCTGATCCAGCCGGGTGAGAACGGCATCCTTTATACGATGAAACTGAATACCCAGTGGGACGGCCGTACGCTGACGATCAATCCTTCCGAGAAAGTCAAATGGACCTACGAGACCAAGCGGTCCGGAACGGATAAATACTGGCTCGGCATGGAGTCCTCCGCGTGCATGTATGATCATTATCTGTATATCTGCGATAACGCGGGCGATCTGATGTGCATCGATATCAATACGATGGAACTGATCTGGAGCCAGGACATCGTGGATGACAGCAATGCTTCTCCGGTTCTTGAGGTGGATCCTTCCACCGGAACGGCATATATCTATGTTTCGACATCCCTGCACTGGACGCAGAACAAGAAAAAGACCGGTGATATTCCGATCTTCAAGATTAATGCGGCTACCGGCGAGATCATCTGGAAGCGTTCGTACAGCTGTAAGACCGTGGACGGTATTTCGGGCGGCGTGCAGGCAACGGCGTGCCTCGGAGAGAACAACCTGAGCGGTATGGTATATTTCAATATCGCCCGTACCGGCGGAAAGAAACACGGCAAGCTTGTCGCAATCGACAAGAAGACCGGCGGCGAAGTCTGGAGCGTGGAGATGAAGTACTACAGCTGGTCGAGTCCGGTTGCGGTATATAACAGCAATGGTGACGGCTATATCATTCTTTGTGATTCCGACGGAAACATGCATCTTCTGGACGGTAAGACCGGAAAGGTAAAGAATACGATCAATCTCGGCAAGAATATCGAAGCGACTCCCGCGGTATTCAACAACATGCTTGTTGTCGGAACGCGAGGCAAGAAGATTTACGGTATCACGCTGCGATAAGGAGAAAAGATGGAGAAAGACGGCAGCAATCTTGCGATGCGGCTTCTGTACGGGAATCCCGTAGGCCGCTTCACGGTAAAGGCAATGCTTCTTCTGAAGGTGCCGAAGGTAATGGCATGGTATCTGCATACGCCCTTTTCAAAGGGAATGATCCGCCGCTATATCCGGAAGTACAATATCAGTTTGAAAGGGTATCCGCGCGTGGGATACCGGAATTTCTCGGATTTCTTCGAGAGACGTAAGCGTCGGAACCGCTTTGACGCGGATCCGGATCATTTCATCAGTCCCTGTGACGGTATGCTGAGCGTATACCCGGTTACGGACAGTGCGGTATTCCCGGTGAAGGGTTCGGAATACCGGATCTGTGATCTGATCGGCGATGAGGAACTTGCGGGCCGCTTCCGCGGCGGTCTCGGACTTATATTCCGTCTTGCGCCGAACGATTATCACCACTATGCTGTTGTGGATGACGGATACATGCACAATCATCATTTTATCGAGGGGCAGCTTCACAGCGTGCAGCCGATCGCCTGCGAAAATGTGCCGGTATACCGTTTGAACCGCCGCTGCTGGACGCTGATTGAGACCGAACATTTCGGTCCTGCCGTCCAGATTGAGGTCGGCGCGCTTGCCGTAGGAGGCATCGTGAACGAGTTGGAGAATGCACCGGTGCAGAAGGGTCAGACAATGGGACATTTTTCGCTATGCGGTTCCACAATCGTGATGTTCCTTGAAAAGGACCGGATTGAACTGCTGCCCGAAATCAGGGAACTGATTGGTACGGAAACCGAGTATAAGGTAAAACTCGGGGATTGTGTCGGGGTGCGAAAAGTATAATAATGACGCAATTTTTTACGTTAACCCCGCAAAAGCAAGCAGTTTTCCCGAAGGCGCTGAAAGCGGAAGTACGGAAAGACTTTACACGAGGGATTTCTTTTCGTATGATATTGTCAGAAATATTGCTTACCGTATGCTGCGGATGAACGGTATAATATGTCTGCAGCTGTCATCGTCGAAAGGAGAAGTAATAGTGGCGATCATACTCATACTGATAGCGAAATCTTCCCAGATCATCCGAAAGAAGATGCTTGAGAAGAGATAGCCGTCCCTGTGGGAATCAGAACGGATTCAATTGTAACGAATAGTGATTTGTCAAACTAAGTGCAACAGTTTTGGAGTTCTTGTTCCCATAGAAACTGTGCAGAAACATAATTAAGTATCTTTCGAGGCCTGGCGTTGATTAGCGCCAGGTTTCGTTTTAATGTGGCTGGAGCTACCCTC
>JAGADM010000090.1 GCA_017613595.1 Lachnospiraceae bacterium
CATCGGTCATAGTACTTGAGAAGAACGGATACATCTTCCGGACGGAGGAGTTCGGAGCGGAAGACGATCCCTACGGTAACGGGATGCTGGTATATGTGCGGGATTTATACGAGGATAATAAAACATGAAGACAATGAAAAAAGGTAACAACTGGACTGCGTATTTCGATCCGGAAACCGGACGTTACTTCGCGGAGATTATGTACACAAGCCGCGAGGGGCGCGAGCAGTATAACTACGAGATCACGCAGGACATCTACAACCGGCTCGGTTCCTTCGGCGATGATATCGACAACGAACGGCTTATCAAAACGGGCGATATGACTTATTCGTTTGAGAACACGATGTACGGCACTCTCGGTCCTGAGAGAACGGTATGGGACGAAGAGGCTAACGAAGCGATGAACAAAGCGGTTCGTAAGCAGAAGAAGTGAGGCATATATGGAATTTAAAAGCGGTGACGGATGGAGATGCTGTTATGATCCGGAAACGGGTCTTTATACGGCGGAAATCGGCGGCGGAACCAATCACAATCTGTATGAGATACCAAAGGAAACCTATGAGCTTGTTGACGAATCTGAGCAAAGAAATGCGATTCGTCTTATTATCGATTCCGGCCGGCATTTATACATGACGGTCAATGACCGCTGCGGCCCGCCGTATACGGTTGTTCTTGACTCGGATTATAAGAAACTATGTCCATGGGCGAAAACGGAAGTATCCGGAGAAATCTGGGATGATGACCTGACCGATGCGGCCGTTGAAATCTTTGCCTCTGAGGCCAAAAACCGTGAGCAGCGCCGTGCAAAGAAAGCATTAAGAGAAAAGGAAAAGGGTGAAAAACAGTGACTTAACTGCAGCCTTTTGATAGCAGATAGGAGATTATAAAGTAACATGGAAAACCGGTTTTCCAGAACAGAATTATTATTGGGAGAAGATGCCGTAAAGCGTCTTGCGACATGCCGCGTGGCGGTATTCGGAATCGGCGGAGTCGGCGGATATGTCTGCGAAGCGCTGGCGCGAAGCGGTGTGGGTACGCTTGATCTGATTGACAGCGATACCGTCTGTCTGTCCAACATCAACCGACAGATTATCGCGACGCAGAAAACGGTCGGCAGATACAAGACTGAGGTTATGAAGGAGCGTATTCTGGATATCAATCCTGATGCTGTGGTGAACACGTATAATTGCTTCTTCCTTCCCGAGAATGCGTCGGATTTTCCCTTTGACCGATATGATTATGTGGTCGATGCCATCGATACCGTCACAGCTAAGATTGAGCTTGTTATGCAGTGTCAGAAGCTCGGTGTCCCGATCATGAGTTCCATGGGCGCGGGCAATAAACTGGACCCTACGCGGTTCCGCGTTGCCGATATCTATAAATCCAGTATGGATCCGCTTGCAAAGGTCATGCGCCGGGAACTGAAGAAAAGAGGCGTGAAGAAACTGAAAGTCGTATATTCCGAGGAGGAACCGGTTGTTCCTCAGGGAGCCGGAAGTCAAGCCGGCACGGATGCATCCGATAAGGATTCTGCAGGTTCCTCACGCCGTTCCATCCCTGGCAGCACGGCATTTGTCCCTTCCGTTGCAGGTCTGATCATTGCCGGTGAAGTGATTAAGGACCTGATACGCGAGAACTGAAACTGTATTTTTATGGACTGTGTTAAGGAGAGCTAAGGCTCTCCTTTTTTATGGACGCGGAATGAAGAATATGGTATAATAATTTGAAATATTTGTTAACCTGCGGGAGGGGAAAATGGATTGGAGAAAGATTAAAAAGATTGATGCGCATGTGCATGTTCTGCCTCCGGAAATACTGAAAATGTACAGAGAGGAAGATCCTGACAGTCCGTGGGCACATGCTGATGTCGAGGAATATCTCGGTATCATGGAACGGTTTAACGTTGAGAAAGCCCTGCTTGTTCCGAATAACGACGGCAGGATGTATTATCCCGATGCCGATGATACGAATCGATGGCTTGGGGAAGTAATGAAGAAATATCCGGAAAAGTTCGCAGCACTGGCCGATATCCGAAAGGAAGGCAGCTATTTTATTGAGGATGCTCCGTATTGTCTGGAGGATGCGGTTAATGAATACGGGCTTTCCGGATTGAAGATCCATCCGAACAATCTGCAGGTTGATGCCGACAGTCTGGAAATGGTTCCCGTTCTTCGGAAAGCCGCGGATTTAAAAGTGCCGGTCATGATTCATTCGAATCCCTGCAGAGTCGGTTTTCAGGATAACTGCGCTCCGGATAAGATCAATAAGATGATTCAGATTTTCCCTGATCTTACAATCATCACAGCGCATATGGGCGGAATGAAATGGCAGGATGCCGTTTCGGGATGCGGATATGTAGATATTTCGTCGGTTCTTCCGGAGTTTGTCAGCCTGTACGGAATAGAGCAGACCAACCGCATACTTCGAAGATTCGGGGCCGACAGGCTTATATTCGCCACCGATTATCCGGATGTCCGGTATACGAATGCGGAAAATGTGTATGAAACTTATTGCGATATTCTGAATCAGATGGATTTTACGGAGGAAGAGGCGCAGAAGATTGCCTGCGGCAATATCGAAAAGATATTTTCAAAGGAGTGAGCTGCTTAGACGGCATGAAATAACATATATCGGAGGTTAACCATGGAAGAGAATAACAGCCGGGACAGAATTATAATCCGGACCAGTATTATCGGTATTGTCGCTAATGTGCTTCTTGCCGCGTTTAAGGCGGTTGTCGGCCTGACGGCCAATTCGATCGCCATCGTTATGGATGCAGTAAACAATATTTCGGATGCCGCGAGCTCCGTTATTACGATCATCGGTACTAAACTTGCGGGAAGAAAAGCCGATAAGAAGCATCCGTTCGGGTACGGAAGGATTGAGTACCTCAGCGCGATGATCATCTCGGTAATCGTCCTGTATGCCGGTGTAACCGCTCTGATTGAATCCGTTAAGAAGATCATTCATCCGGAAAAGCCGGACTACGGTACGGTGTCGCTCGTTATCGTAGGCGTTGCGGTTATCGTTAAGATTCTTCTCGGCCGGTATGTTAAGAAAGTCGGTCAGAAGGTGAATTCGGATTCCCTCGTAAACTCCGGGGATGATGCCGTACTTGACTCGGTTATTTCCGCTTCAACGCTTGCGGCGGCTGCGATATATCTGATATTCCATATTTCACTTGAGGCATGGCTCGGTGCGGTTATTTCACTTGTAATCATTAAGGCCGGAATCGAAATGCTTCGCGAAACCATCTCCAAGATTCTCGGGGAAAATGTGGATGCTGAACTTGCAAAGAAGATTAAAGAAACGATTCTCAAATTCCCGGATGTAAGCGGAGCTTATGATCTGGTTATGCATAATTACGGTCCGGATGCCTATAACGGTTCCGTGCATATCGAGGTACCGGATTCTCTGTCGGCGGATGATCTCGATAAACTTCTGAGGACAATTCAGGTGAAGGTATATAAGGAGCATGATGTGATTCTTACGGCAATCGGCGTTTACTCCTACAATACGATGGATCCCGACGCGGTTGAGGCAAGAAAGAAAGTCTCTGAAATTGTTTCAGGCGTAAAGCATGTGATTCAGATGCATGGTTTTTATCTCGATAAGGCGGAGAAAACAGTCAGATTTGACGTCGTCGTAAGCTTCGACGCAGAGGACAGAGGCGAGGTATATCGGGAAGTCTGCGAGAAGGTACAGAAAGAATTCCCGGGATACACGCTCCAGGTTGCAATGGATACGGATTTCACCGAAGAGGATTGAAATCGGTTGTGAGTTTCAGAAGGGGAAACGTATGAAAAATATCGTGTTATCGTTACAGGGATGTATGGCGGTCGGCAAAACGACCGCTGTGAAATATCTTCAGGAGCACGCTCCGTACATCAATATCAGCTATGAAATCAATACGGATATTGTTGAGGAAGTAAAGCGGCGAAATCTCGATAAGAACGTGTATGAGGACTATCTTGAAATCCAGAAGCTTTGGCTGAAGAAGGAAGTTGTCCGTTATGAAAAGGCGATAAAGCATCCCTGCAGCGTTATGGACTTCGGAGCCGAGGAAATCGAGTTCTATACACTGAATTATCCGAAGAGCATCGGTGCCGGCTGGGAGGTCGAAAACGCACTGAAAAAGGAGCTTGACGAGGTCAGACAATGCCTGCCTGACAGAATCCTTTTTCTCGATGCTTCCGATGAAGTATTGAGAAGCCACAAGCAGAATGACTCAACAAGAAGCAGGAACTTCTTTGAGCATCATCTGACGCACATGATGCCATTAAAGAGAGCCTGGTTCCTCGGCAGAGATAATGTGGATGTTCTTATGGTGGATGATCTTTCCGCGGAGGAAGTAGGAGCAAAGGTCAAAGAATGGTGCGACAACTTAATTATGCGATACGGCTCATAAAGTAAATTATATTGACACATTGGTCTTTCTATGTTAATATGTTTAAAAGGTGTTTTGGGGAGGGACTTATGGATCAATATTATAATCGCTATAACACAGCGAAAGGTGTAAGATTCGTTGCTTTAGGCTTTCTGTTCCTTTTTCTTGATCTCAATATCATCGCGGATTCTTTTTATATCGATATCTTACCTGATGCAGTCGGGCTTATATTTTTTCTGATTTCTGTTCGCTATCTGGAGGGCTATGTAAAACACCCCACAAATCTTCGTTTGCTGATAGCCTTTCTTTTACTCGAGGATATCGCGGAGTGGTTCTACAATATGTCCTCCGGTTCGGGTTCTCCGGTGAATCAGAACGACATGCAGTTCCTTTTCTTTCTTGCCTCTTTGGTTTATGCTGTTTTCGTTTACAGAATCCTCGACGCTATGATTCGTGTTGCAGTAGAGTACCGTTCCATGCGTGAGCACAATATCCGTGTCCTGCGTGTCGTATTGGTCATCATTCAGATTGCTTTCTCCGTACTGTGGCTTATCCCGTCGGAAGGGATTTCTCCGCTTGCTTATATGATAATCATTGCCGGATTTATCGGGGCAATCGCCAATCTGGTTGTTCTGTTCGGCTTAAAGAAGGATGTGGAAAATGTACCCAAGTCCTTTTTTGATGATTTTGAAGCGGGGCCGGATTTTACAGTCTGATTTTGTTGGGAGGTAATTATGGATGCAAGAATCTGGATTATTGTTGCGGTTATTGCCGCTGCGGCCATTATTTATTATAAGCCGTTCGGAAGCCTGAACATTGTCAAAAAGAAGTGCGCTGCTACCGTAACCGGCAAATACGTGTACTCCGAAGGGTATTACAGGGCTAACAGTCCGGGTACCGGCGTTACGTATATGGTCCCTGTTTACGAGTACACTGTGGACGGCATGCTGTATATGACAATCGTGGAAGGGATGCAGCAGTCATACAATGTATTTCCGCTTGAGGTGGAAGTAAAGTATAATCCTTCCGAACCCGAGGTATGCTTTATAGAAGGCAAGCGAGGGAAGATTATCAAGAAGAAATAAGAGAATAATAGGAAAAGGTGCGGGAGTTATCCGCACCTTTTCCGTTCAGTATTTAAGTTTTTCCTGATAAAACGCTTCGTAGGTTTCCACCCATAGCTTGTAATTCAGGTTCATCATTCGCTTGGCATCGTCCGACGGAGTAAGAGTATTGTCAGGATAGATGGCTGGCAGATAATGGATATATAATTCCTGAACCGGGAAACCGTCATCGTCGAGTACATCGGAGTCCTTCATGCCGATGAATACGGGAATCACCGGAACGTTGAATTTGACGGCAAATTTGAACGCTCCCGGCTTCAGCGGTCTGGGCTTTCTGTAATTAAACCACATCGCCTGTTCGGGGTAGATCAGGATTTTTTCGCCGCGGTCCAGAAGAACCTTCATTCCGGCAAAGAATTCCTTCATGGTCGCGAAGTTGGAACTGAGCGGAAGAGTATTGGCGTGCCGCATCATGATCTTAACCGGCCCTTTGAAGTTGTTGTAATTGCCTTCCTTGATGACTTTATAAAGATAATGACGCTTCTTCAGAGCGGGTTTTATGGTCTTATATACGGCATAATTGTCGCTCAAATGAAAGTGGTTGCTTGTGACAATGGCTCCGCCTTTCACGGCAATCGCATTCTCAATGCCGTTCACTTCTTTGATGATCAGTTTCTTATGCCGGATCATATTTTCGAAAAATGCCTTTCCGAGTGTGTTCGCGACACCGGTCATGAACTTACTCGAAAGCTTCCGGTTTGTATAATCGACTTCACCCGGTTTGATCTGTATTGTCGGAGGGTCTTCCTCGACATCTTCATTGAAACGACCTTGTGCTTCGTATTCCTTGATCCGGGCAATTACCCGCAGACGTTCTTCTTTAGCCATTGCATGCCTCTTTGTTGAACCAGAGTTTCCGGAATGTCCGGTCACTTAACTTGATACCCTCAATCGCGCCCATTAATTCGATTAAGGATTCACGGTCACGTTGACGGTCTAGGTCGGAATAACTGTTGAGGGAAGCGCAAAGAGAATCATAGAATTCACTGTATTTTGCGTATTCCCAGAAATATTCGCCGTTAATGGTGTCCGTATAGTGCCAGGGCTTGTTTGAGAGAGCGTAGTGCACCAGGTTTAATTCGCCTTGCGGCGGCTCCGGAAAACTGTGTTTGTTCCAACCCGTAGGGAGATACTTGACTTTGCCGTGACAGATCACGTTCAGATATTCCTGGTCGGGAGCCAGGCAGTCAAAGTGATACTCGGTAAGCATCCGTAAAAACTTTTCCTGCACATTTTCCCTGCGGAATTCGGCAAGGTTCATGACCATGACGCCGGAATTGAAATAGGTATTGTGGGGAATTCCGATGATTTCCTCCACATAATTCGTAAACTCGGGGCTGCGGTCCGTATTCTGCTCATATACTGCTGCGACGAGATTACCGGTTACATCGGTTTCGTAAAGCTTGGCGATGTCATTCAGTAAAACAACGTCACTGTCAAGATAAATCGCCTTGTCATACTGCGGAAAGGCTGTTTCAATGAACAGGCGGTAGTATGCGTCAATGCTGAAATAGAACAGCTCGGGAAGCTGCTTTCGGATCGGCCGGAGCATTTCCCTTACATCATAGAATGCAATCGATACGTTTTCGGTTGCATGCTTTAAAAGAATGCTCTGATTCTTTTCGGAAATATCGGTTTTCAAAACAGTGATCCTGTAGTCGTTCTCGGGTGACACATGCTTGACCAGCGAGATGATTGCAACGTCCAGGTATGGAACGTAACGGTCGTTGCAGGCAAAGAATATCGGAA
Organism: Lachnospiraceae bacterium; assembly: GCA_017613595.1. The sequence goes on from JAGADM010000090.1 coordinate 7,261, forward strand.
TTGTCGTTTTCATAATTAGACCCCCTCAAGATTAGTCAACTATATCATCCCCATATACGGGTATTAAGTAAAGATAATTGTGATATAGTAACTCTATTGATAAAAAATGCTTCCGAACCATAGCGAGAGAGGACTCCACTGCGGCGGGAATATACGATAAATACTTGATTTCCCGAGGTAAGGCTGATATGATATGAACTATGGAAAATGTTAAAGCAATTGTTTCACAAAATATATTGAGACTTCGAAAAGAGAACAATCTGACGCAGGCCGAACTGGCCAGACGCATCAATTATTCCGATAAAGCCATCTCACGATGGGAAGCCGGAGAGGTCGTTCCGGACCTTGAAACGATATATTCACTCAGTGAAGTATTTGATGTACCGGTTTCTCAGATTACGGAAGCGCGCAGCGAGGAGAGCGACGAGGAGAGCAAGAAAGGAATCGGTCAGAAGATTCTCTCGCAGATATTTCTGTGCTGTGAAATCTGGTTCATTTTCACAGCTGTATATGTTTATCTGAAACTTACTAAGCAGACCAATATCTGGCAGCTTTTTGTATGGACCGTACCTTCGTGCATGCTTGTGCTGTGGGTTTTTAACCGGAAAGAGCCGATGAATATACTCCTTTTCATTTATTCGTCGATATTTGTCTGGTCCTTTACGACGTGTATCTACCTGCATTTGATCGAGTCGAACCCGTGGTATATCTTCTTCATCGGTCTGCCTGCGGAGGGGCTTCTCATTATCCGGTATATATTCAACTATAAGCAGGATCTGAAGGGAATCCGAATCGCCAAACGTAAAGCAAAACAGTTAAAAAAACAGTATAAACCATAAAAGGGGGAGCGCCCAAGGGGGGATTATGAAGAAAGGGAATCCGATATATGTTGTATTTGTCTGTATTATGCTGTTCGGACCGATTGTTGCCGGTACGGTTTTACTGATTAACGGGCAGCTTGCAGGCGGACTGCTGATGTTTCTTGTCCCGGTTGTATTCTTCGGGACGGTTGTCGCGGTCAGAAAGCATGTAATGAAGAAGAGTTTCTATAAGATTAAAGACGCCCATACCAGGTTTGATGTGATTCCTGTGAAAGATTACGAAACGCTTGAGGCGCTGCGGGATAACTCCGCGCTTACCTTCTGGGGCGAACCGAATATAACTGACCTCGATAAGCTGTATAACTGGCTGAACAATGAGGGCGTTTTGAAGGAAGAAAGGCTGAAACTGTACACATTTGACGGCCGAAGCCTTAAAAATGCTTTTCAAAAGAACAATTTCGGAGATGAAGAGCGGTTTATGAGTATCTTCCTCAAGGACCTTGAACTGACCGAAGCCAATAAGCGGCAGTTCTCACTTGACCGTATGAATATCGGCGGAAGATGGCTGGATGATATGATTGATAATGCTTGAAATAAAAAAGCAGGAGGATGATTCCTCCTGCTTTCATGAGTGATTCGGGTTTATTCTTCCACTTCAGCGATATACGGCTCAAGAACCTTCAGAATGTGATCGAGATCGTCCTCGTTGTGGATTCCGAGGGTAATCGGCTTATTGAGGTCCAAAGAGAAGATTCCCATGATGGACTTCGCGTCGATAACATAGCGGCCGGAAATCAGATCGAAATCGGAATCGAACTTGGTCACGTCGTTTACGAAGTTCTTAACCTTATCAATGGAATTCAGGCAAATGGTAACGGTTTTCATGCGGCATCGCCCCCTCTTTATTACTTAGATTACTTTAAGTGTAACTATCAATTTGAAAAAAGTCAAGCAGGAAACGGACAAAGCAATGGAAAATCATCTGTACGGAAAGACAATCGCATATCTGACCCTCGGCTGCAAGGTAAACGGCTACGAAACCGAGGCAATCCGCGACACTTTGAAGGGCTGCGGGATGACGGAAGTACCTTTTCGCGGAAAAGCGGATGTCTATCTCGTCAATACCTGTACCGTTACGAATATCGCGGACCGAAAGTCGCGCCAGATGCTGCACCGTGCCCGCAAACAGAACCCTGACGCCGTGATTGTTGCGGAAGGCTGCTATGTGCAGGAATTCTGCCGTGAGGGTGAGGACGACGGCACAGCGGATCTTTATATCGGAAACCGCCGGAAAGGAGAGACTGCTGCCATTCTGAATGAATGGTTTGCGGCAAAGGCTGAAGGAACCGAGCCGAAACATTATTATATCAATGAAGACGCAAAACTGACCCCATATGAGGAAATGAAGACTGTCAGCTCAGAAACGACCAGCCGCGCCTTTATGAAGATTCAGGACGGCTGCAACCAGTTCTGCAGCTATTGTATCATTCCGTTTGCAAGAGGACGTATCGCAAGCCGTAAGGAGAGCGATGTTCTTGCGGAAGCGAAGTTTCTTGCGGAATCGGGCTGCAAAGAGGTTGTTATTTCCGGTATTCACCTGTCTTCGTATGGGCTTGATAAGAGGAGTGTAAGGGAACAGAGCAGCTTAAGGACCGATGACGGCTCGATGCCGTTAATTTCACTTCTTGAGAAACTCTCTAAGATCGACGGAATCGAAAGAATCCGTCTCGGATCGCTGGAACCGCGTATCATCACGAAGGAATTCACCGATGCTTTAAGTAAGATAAAGGAAATCTGCCCGCATTTTCACCTTTCACTGCAGAGCGGCTGCGCTAAGACGCTTCAGCGGATGAACCGCCGTTATACGCCGGAGGAATTTGCGGAAGCCGTAAGACTTCTCAGGGAGGCGTTCGACAACCCGGCGCTGACGACCGATATTATTGTCGGATTCCCGGGTGAAACCGAAGAGGATTTTAAGGAATCCATGGCATTTGCCGAGAAGATCGGCTTCGCGCAGATCCACGTATTCCCGTATTCGAGAAGAAAAGGTACCGTTGCCGATAAGATGGACGGGCAGCTGACCGAAGCCGTCAAGCATGAGAGGGAAGTCCGGTTTCTCGAGACGGAAAGAAAACTCAGAACAAACTATTATAAGGGTTTACTTGGAAAAACAGCTTCCGTCATGGTGGAAGAAATGTCCGAAGAGGACGGTGTTATGTATGCTGTCGGGCACTGTCAGAGGTACGGATCGTACCGTTTTCCTTCGGATACCTGTCTGAGCGGCGGTATAGTTGAAGTTATCGGGGAAGAAATCACAACAGATGGTATTATTCAAGCAAAAACTGTTGCTATTTCCCACAAAATAGAGTAGAATAAACTTTGGTATGTTATACCTATCCATATGTCACAGGAGGAGGGATATAATGGCACAGGGAACACAATTCTTTAAGGTTGAGAATATTTCGGATGATTACGTACGGAGCGTTATCGCTTCCGTTTATGTAGCCATGGCCGAGAAAGGATATAATCCGGTGAGCCAGATGGTAGGTTATCTTATGAGCGGTGACCCGACTTATATCACGAATCATCTGAATGCGCGTGCTAAGATCGCGAAGGTTGAGCGTGACGAGATTATCGAGCAGCTTCTGACCGATTACATTGAGAACAACCTGAAGTAAGAGGAGTATTTATGGAACGTAAGCTCAGTCTGCTGGGGCTTGATTACGGAGAGGCTACGGTCGGAGTGGCTGCAAGCGACGGTTTGTTTCTGACCGCACAGCCGCTTGAGGTAATCCGCAGAAACCGGGGGAAGCAATTACGGGAGACATTCCGCAGAATTGAAGAAATAGTGCGTGAAAGAGGAGCCAATGCCATCATTATCGGCTATCCGAAGCATCTGAATAACACCATTGGGGACAGAGCGTCCGCTTCGGAGGAATTCGCCGCAGATATCGCACGAAGAACAGGCCTTAAGGTAATCCTTTGGGATGAACGTTATACGACTGTTTCCGCGCATCGCGCACTGGATGAGGCGGATATGGGATACGCTAAGAAAGCTGCGGTAGTGGATAAGCTTGCCGCGGTTTTCATTCTGCAGTCCTACATGGACTATCTCAGCAATTGTCCGCAGGAGAAAGAGAAACTTTTAGAGGAAATCTATGGATGAGAAGAATGAGACCGTGATATTCCGCACGGAGGACGGCTCCGAGATCACATTTACCGTCATCTCGGAAACCCGCCTGAACGGGAATAATTATATCCTTGTAACGGACGAGGTCGGAGAGGAAGCTTTTATCCTCAAGGAGAACCGCGACGAGAACGAGGATATGGTTTATGAAATGGTGGATGACGATACCGAGATCGATGCGGTCGGCGGAATGTTCCGTGCGATCTTAGAGGACATCGATCTGGTTTGATGTTCACAGGGAGGTTTTTATGAAACTCAGCAATGGAATTCGCGTAATTCCTTTGGGAGGATTGGAGCAGATCGGCATGAACATTACCGCCTTCTGCTTCGGACAGTCGATCATCGTGGTTGACTGCGGTCTTGCATTTCCGGAAGATGATATGCTCGGAATCGACCTGGTTATTCCGGATATCACCTATTTGAAGGAACATATTGATGACGTTAAGGCAATTTTCATAACGCACGGTCACGAGGATCATATCGGAGCGCTCCCGTATATCCTCCGCGAGATGCCGGTACCGGTTTACGGCACCAGACTTACGCTTGCGATCGTACGGAACAAACTCGAAGAGTATAAAATGGCCGATACCGCCGACCTTCGTGTCTGCGCATACGGCGATGTTGTGGATTGTGATGATTTCTCCGTAGAGTTCATCCGTACCAATCACAGTATTGCCGATGCCGCTGCGCTTGCCATCCGCTGTGATGCAGGTACGTTGATTCATACCGGCGATTTTAAAGTGGATTATACCCCCGTATACGGGGAACCGATAGATTTACAGAGACTTGCCGAAATCGGTCGGGAAGGCGTTCTTGCACTGATGTGCGACAGCACGAATGCGTTAAAGCCCGGTAATACGATGTCGGAGCGTACGGTCGGCAAGACGTTTGATACGATTTTCGCGGACAATCCGAACCGCCGTATCATCGTAGCCACATTTGCCTCCAATGTCGACCGTGTCCAGCAGGTCATTAATTCCGCGGAGAAATACGGCCGCAAGGTCGCGATCGAAGGCCGCAGCATGGTCAATATCGTCGGAACGGCACAGGAACTCGGCTACATCAAGGTCCCGGACGGACTGATGATTTCGGCGGAGGAGATTAAGAACTATCCGGACAACCAGATTGTTCTGATCATGACCGGTTCCCAGGGCGAGCCGATGGCGGCGCTTTCGAGAATCGCTTCCAATACGCATAAGCGCGTATCCATCATGCCGGGCGATGTCGTTATCATAAGCGCTACGCCGATCCCCGGCAATGAGAAAGCCGTTTTCAAACTGATCAATGTGCTTTCGATGCTCGGGGCCAATGTAATCTTCCAGGATACGCATGTTTCCGGACATGCCAACCAGGAAGAGATTAAACTGTTATATTGTCTGACCAAGCCGCGGTACGCGATCCCGATCCACGGCGAGTACCGTCACCGCATCGCGCAGAAGAACATTGCGCTGAACCTCGGAATTCCCGCGGAGCGCATTGAAATCTTAAAGTCCGGCGATGTTCTCGAACTGACGCATGACAGTGCGGAGATTGTCGGAAATGTTCCGGCACACGGCATCATGGTTGACGGACTCGGTGTCGGCGATGTCGGCAATGCGGTTCTTCGCGACCGTCAGTACCTGTCCGTAAACGGTATTGTTATCGTTTCGGTCGGATTTGACTCGGCGGCAGGCGAGATCGTCAGCGGTCCTGACATTGTGACGAGAGGATTCGTATACGTGAAGGAATCCGAACAGCTTCTCGACGAAGCAAAGGAAGTCGTTACGGAAACCTGTATGCGGTTTATCGATGCCGGCGGAACGGACCATAACCGTCTTCGCGCGGATATTAAGCAGAGCCTCAGCGATTACTTCTGGCGCGTAATGAAACGCAGCCCGATGATCCTTCCGGTAATCGTTGACTGGAATGCATAAAACGGGGCGGAAAAGTGAAAAAGAAGAAAATGAGAAACGGAAGAGTCCTTCGGGACTTTTCCAACAATATTACCAGACTCCTTCTGGATATTCTGTTTTATACCGTGGTTGTCATTTCGACCATTAAGCTTTCGCAGTACGGATACAACTTCTGTTATCAGCTGTTCGGCTCGGTTGCGGTCGACAAGGAAGACGAAGGCCATGAAATTGAATTCCTGATCCAGACGGGTGATTCCACAAAGGATGTAGCAAGCAAACTGAAGCGTGAAGGCGTTATCGTCGACCGTTATTCGTTTTATTTCAAGAGCGTTCTTTCCAAATCCAACATCCAGCCCGGCACATATACGTTAAGGTCGGATATGGACTATGATACCATACTGAAGATTATAACCCGCTATCGTGAAGAGGAGATCGTAGAGGAAGAATGAACGATTCACTATTGGTCAACAGTCACATTTCGGATTATCTATCCTCGTTACAGCCGGACCTTCCGGAGTTTCTGGAAAACCTATATCGGAAAGCGAGGACAGACCGTGTTCCTGTCATTCGCAGAGAAGCACAGTCGTTTCTTCGATTCGTGTGTTTAGACAGACAGCCGTTGAAAGTACTCGAAATCGGTACCGCCATCGGCTTTTCTTCGTGTTTAACGGCAGAATTTCTGCCGTCCGGAGCAAGTATATTGACCGTGGAAAAGGACGATGCGCGCTTTACTGAAGCGTGTGAGAATACGGCTTTATATGCTGCCGATTATGAAAAACGGCGGGGTACAGGATGTCCCGAAATCAACTGCGTTCAAGACGACGCGGAAGCATTTTTAAAGGGGCTGACGGAAAATGGAGAATGCTTTGATCTGATATTTCTGGATGCCGCGAAAGCACAGTATCCAATTTACCTCGAACTCATCCGTAAACTGATGGGACCCGAGTCGGTTCTCATAGCGGACAATGTGCTTCAGGAAGGTTCTCTTGCGGAATCCAAGTTTACGGTTACGAGAAGAGACCGTACGATCCATTTAAGAATGCGTGAATTCATAGAAATGCTGTTTCGAAGCGGAGAGTATGACAGTCTGATGCTTCCGCTCGGTGACGGTATCACTGTTTCGAAGCTGAAAAAAGTCTGAAAAGACAATGCCGGTGCCTTGCAGGCATGCACCGGTATCAGTCCTGCCTGCATTATGGTACCTGTGATGAAGAAACCCGAACTTTTGATTCCCGCGGGCAGTCTTGATGTTTTGAAAACGGCTGTTTTATTCGGCGCAGACGCGGTTTATATCGGCGGGGAGCTGTTCAGCCTTCGGGCAAAGGCGAAGAATTTCTCCGATGAAGACATGGCCGAGGCAGTCCGTTTCTGTCATGAGAACGGCTGTAAGATTTACATTACCGCGAATATTACGGCTCATAACTACCATATGGCGGGTGTGCGCGAATACTTCGCAAGACTGAAGGAACTCGGTCCGGACGCGCTGATCATTTCCGATCCCGGAGTATTCCGGCAGGCGCGGGAGATCTGCCCGGAGATTCCGGTTCACATCAGCACGCAGGCCAATAACGTAAACGCGGAGACGTTTCTGTTCTGGTATGACCTTGGCGTACGCCGTGTCGTATGCGGACGCGAGCTTTCCCTTGAGGAGATCGCGGAAATCCGCAGAAAGATTCCTGAGGACATGGAGATCGAGGCATTTGTCCACGGAGCAATGTGCATTTCGTATTCCGGGCGCTGCCTGCTGTCGAATTTCATGACCGGACGCGACGCAAACCTGGGTGCCTGCACGCATCCGTGCCGCTGGAAGTATTATCTGATGGAGGAGACCCGTCCCGATGAGTATTTTCCGGTTGAGGAGAATGAAGACGGCACCTATATATTTAACTCAAAAGACCTATGCATGATCGAGCATATTCCGGAGCTCTGCATGGCAGGAATCGACAGTTTTAAGGTCGAAGGCCGTATGAAGACGGCTCTTTATGTCGCTACCGTTGCCGGTACCTACCGGAAGGCAATCGATGATTACACGGCCGACCCCGAGCTGTTCACGAAGAACCTGCCGTTGTACCGGGAAGAGATTGAGAAGAGTTCCTACCGGAGCTACACGACCGGTTTCTTCTTCGGAAAGCCCGGACCTGACGCGCAGATTTATGACAGCCAGGTTTACGAACGGAATTACAAGTACCTCGGAACGGTTGAAAGCGTTGCCGCGGACGGTTCATTTGTCTTTGAGCAGAAGAATAAATTCGCCGTCGGCGATACGATTGAGATTCTTTCCCCCGGCTTCCGTCATACGGAAACGGCGGTCAGACATATGTTCGGGGAAGACGGGACAGAGGTAACATCCTGTCCGCATCCGAAAGAGATGATTACCGCGATAGCGGATGCTGTTCCCAAGCCCGGAGATATTCTTCGGATGCGGGATGACGGCGAGTGATTTTAAAGATTCAGAAAGGTGATGTACTATGCGGATCAAGAGAATATGCCTTGCGGCATTATCCCTGATTATGACGGCCGCGCTGTTAAGCGCCTGCGGCTGGAAAGGAAGAGGAGCGTCTATTCCGGATGATGCGGGAGCCAAGATAACGCCGACGGAGATTCCGGTAACCTATACGCCTACGCCGTTTCAGGTTCGTGAACCGCTCGTTACGGACGTAAACGCGGACGCGCATGCCGTTATGCCCCTTCTTTCGGGCTATGATGAGCCGGTATGGCAGTTCGCGGAACGCCGTCCGATTGAGAAGACGATTGTCGGCGGCTCTGCCACGACGGCCGATTTCCAGGTCTTTCATACGGATACGCAGCTTTATATCCGTCTGAACGTTCAGGATAAGACGAGGACGATCACCAATCAGGCGGATACTTCGGACCGCGTTATGATTTTCCTCAATGAGGCTGGAGATAAGCCCGCCAAATACGCCGCCGGCGACGCTACCTGCACGATCCTCCGGGACGGCCGCATCGTTTACGGAACCGGATGCGATTCCTCGCATATGAAGGCGGTCGGCTTTGAAACCGATAACGGCTATGTTGTGGAAGTAACGATGCCTCTTGTGGCGGTTACGGTTATTCCCGATACCGAGATCGGATTTGACGTTACGGTGATCGATCTTGACGGCGATAAGGTCGTTAAGAAGCTTGCGTGGAATGATACAAGCGATAAGACGGCAACCAATCTTACCGGAATCGGTACGCTGGCGCTTGAGAAGGATAATGCCGGACGTTTCCCGAAGCCTGTTATGGACGGTGAAGTTGAGGAACTCTGGGATGCTTCCCAGGCATTCCCGCTGCAGAACCCCGCCTGGGGCGATAAAGGAACCGAAGCGGAATTCCGTATTCTGTGGGATACCGACCGGGTATATCTTCTGATCGATGTGAAGGACAATACGCCCAATTCCGAGGGCATGGTAATGACCCGTAAAGACTGCGTGGAGGTATTCCTCTGCGGCGACGGAACGAAATCCGAAACCTATCGGGAAGGCAAGGACCTGCATGTGCGGATCGGCCGTGACGGCGCGCTTGAGTGCGGCAACGGCATTAAGGCTTCGGCGCTTACCTATGAAGTGAAGGGTACCGATACCGGTTATACCGTTGAAGTTTCGCTTCCCGCACCGAAGGCTTCGATGACATTCGGCGGATTCCTCGGTCTCGATATTCATGTAAACGATTCCGAAGGCGAAGGACAGCGTAACCGAATCCTTACCTGGAGCGATACGAGCCTGAAGACCTACACCGACCTTTCCGCGGTCGGTACCATCAACCTGAAATAAGACGAATGTACTGACTTTGGGGTGACATCTCGTTTGGAACGGGGGTTTTATGACAAGCTTATTCAGCCCTGTGAAAGGGCTCAGTTTTGAATCGGTCAGCGCGCTTGCGGTGCCGGACTTTTTCGATGATCTGAATCTGCCAGAATATATCGATGTTGTTCTGGAAGAGCCGGATGATGCCGAACTTCGTCCGTATTTTTACTATGCTTCGAAGAACAAAGGCGAAGCGGCATACCGTCAGGCTGTTGCCAGGGATCTTTGCGATCCCGATATCCGCGCTGCCGTAAACCGTTTTATTCTCGGGGTTATCGTTGCGCGCCGTTATCAGCTGCTTTCCGAGAAGACCGAGTCGGTGCAGAAGTGGAAGTGGCGTCTTGACACGATCGTTCAGTATTATGACGCAATCGAAATGTTCTGCGAAGACCTTAAGAACATGCCTCCGAAATCGGAAGCGCTTCTGCAGCTTCGCGAGGAACTCTTTAAGATCATTTCGTCCGCCGATGTTGTGAACTTAAGAAAGCAGGCGGGAGATATCAACGACGAGTTCGAGAAAATGCGGTTCCGTCTTACGATCGGCAAAGAGAATGCGGTACTCGATTTTGATTACAGCGATGATGATTACTGTAACGAAATCCGTTCCGAATTCCTGCGGAGCGAAGAATCGACGGATTCCCATTCGTTTACGGAGTCTCCGTTCGGCGACATGAACGTTTCACCGCTTGAAAACTTCATACTTGAGCAGTTTATGAAGCGGAACCGTCCGCTTTTCCGTAATCTCGAGACTTTCTGCGGTATTAACCGCGATGTTATTACGGTTGAAGTTTCCGATATTGTACGCGAATTCCGGTTCTACATTCTGAATCTTGATTATATGGCACGGATGAAGGTGAAGAATTTCCCGATTTCGTTCGCGAAGTTCTCGGAGGACCGCGAAGTATACCTAGATGACTGCTATGACATCGTTCTTGCCGAGAAGAATTCCTCGGTGAACAAGGAAATTGTCTTCAACGATATTATGAAGTCCGATTCCGAGACGGCGATCATCGTGACCGGTCCGAACCAGGGCGGTAAGACGACACTCGCGAGAAGCTTCGGCCAGGCCGCCTACTTTACCTCCATGGGACTTCCCGTTGCGGCAAATGTGGCGAAGATGCCTTTCTTTGACCGCATCTTCACGCTTTTCGCGTCAATGACCGGCAATACCGTTGAAGGACGCCTTGAGCACGAACTTGACCTGATCAAGACAACGCTTGACAGCGTTTCAAAGGAATCACTCGTCATTTTCAACGAACTGTTTACGTCGGCTTCGACGGTTGACGCGCTTTCGATGATGCGTGACCTGATGTCACGGCTGATCGCGAAGGGGGCGATCCTGTTCGTTGTAACCCATACCTTTGAACTCGCTTACGATTCCGACAATTACGTAAGTCTTGTCGCAACGGTCGTAGAAGACGGAAGCTTCCGCAGAACGTTCCGTCTGATCCGCAAGCCTGCCGACGGCGTGGCTTACGCGAACTCAATCGTAGACAAATACAAACTCGATTACGAACACATCAAAGTCCGGCTCAGTAACAAGAGGTGAGGTGCTTATGAAGGTTTTTCTGCTGAATTGCGAAGACTACGTCAACAGTGACGTCGCTCCGTTCAAGAATGATCTGTTTGAAGATTTCGACCTTCAGCCTATCCTTGAAACGATGAGCAAGAATGATAAATACGTATACCAGGCGTGCCGAACCATAATGCTTGCGCCGAGCGGCGACCGGAAGAACATTCTGCATCGCCAGAACGCTTTGAAAGAAGCCATCGACAATAAGAAATACATATTTCAGCTGTATGTGACGATTTCCGAGACCTTTACCGATCTCATCAACCAGCGCGACCGCATGAAGAAGGAGACCAATTCGACGCTTCCGGCGGTACGCGTCCTGAATTCGATCGATACGTTAAATATGCTCTTTAACGGCCTTGAAAATCTGAAAAAGGTCATTATCGACGCAAATAACCACTTTGAGCCCGGTATATTCCGTACTTTCTTTGAGCAGTTTCTGAAGGAATACGACGATGCCTTTATCGAGCGGATGAAGGAAAAGCGCGAAGCACTCCGCGAGATCCAGATGGGCGGCGAAGTGAAGATCAGCGGCAAGATCGGCCGCGGCATGAAGTGCGACAGTCTGATTGTCAATTCAATCACGAAGACGACGGTTAAGCGTAAATTCGAAAAATGGGACTCCCTGTTCGGAACCAAGGTAAAGAAGAACGAGATCCGCGTCAGCTATGACAACATTTCGATGAACCAGGACTGCATGAACCTGCAGAATACCGCTTTACTGCATGTCGCTTCCTGCTTTGAAGACTTCAACAAGGAGATTTCGAAGCTTTTCGATACGCTGCGCGCGCAGATCGCATTTTTCTACGGATGCTGCAACCTGCATACGCATATGAGCGGTATGGCGTACCGCCTGTGCTTCCCGGATATTTCGGAGCGCTATCACGCAATCGAGGCGGAGAGCATTTACGACCTCGTGCTTGCCATCCGTACGCTGAAGCGTCCGATGGACAATACGTTACACAGCAATGATACGATGTTATACCTGATCACCGGCGTAAACCAGGGCGGCAAGACGTCCTTCCTCCGTTCCGTCGGAACCGCGCAGATTATGGCGCAGTGCGGGATGTTCGTTCCCTGTAAGAGCATGAAGACGTCCATATTCCGCGGTATCTTTACGCATTTCGTGAGAAATGAGGACGAGACGCTGAATTCCGGCCGTCTCGAGGAAGAATTGTTCCGTCTTAACCGGATCGTGGATACGATGAATCCCGGCAGCCTTCTCTTTATGAACGAGTCATTCGCGACTACGTCCGAAAAGGAAGGCGCGGCAATGGCCGACGAGATCATCCGGGCGTTAAATGAGAACCAGATCACGGTATTCTTCGTGACGCATATTTATGCTTTCGCGAAGAAAGCTTACTCGGAGCATTATCCGTTTACGAAGTTCTATGAGACCGAGCGGAATGAGAGAAATGAGAACACCTATCGGATCATTGAAGGTGAGCCGACGCAGACCGGTTACGCGATGGAACTTTACCGGAAGCATATCGGATTATAGACATAAAAAAACGGGCGTTACGATGAACGCCCGATGCGGATGGCGGGACTTGAACCCGCACGAGTGTTAGCCCGGCAGATTTTGAGTCTGCTGCGTCTGCCATTCCGCCACATCCGCTGACAGCGGTTATTCTATCACACCTGTATTGTTTTTGCAACATCATTTTTGGAGGGGCCGGCATGGATTGTACAACTTGTCAGGAATGTACGAAAAGCTTTATTGACGGAACCCTTCCGGGCAATCAGATACTCGAATATTACGCGCATCTGGAGACGTGTCCGAAGTGTAAGGAAGACCTGATAATTAATTACGCGATCGTCAACGCGATCCGTTCTCTGAACGATAATGAAGAACTTTCTTCGGACTATGTGAAAGAAGTGGATGACCGTTTGAATGCCGCCCGTAATGCGATTCTGCATGAGGCAAAGGCAAAGCGGTTCCGCAGGGCTTTCGTGGTGCTTGAAATTATCGCGATCATGGCATTTGCCTCCTTCTTTCCGCCGATTGAGAAGACATATGCCTTCTTACCCGAGGATTCGGAAGACCATGTGGTAATTGAGATGTACGGTGTTCCGACCTATCTCGATCCCGTGATCCAGGGCATATACAAATACAACGATGACGTTTTAAAATGCATCCGGGAGCGAGACCGCGCGAAGAAGCAGGAAAGCCGGTCTGAAACAGCGGGGAGTGCTGAAAGTCTCGAAGAGTCCGAGAGCTCCGAAAAGGCTGAAAGCAATGGAAGATCCGATGCCGCCGAAACGCAGGCGGAGGACGGAACGGACGGTGAGAAAACCTCGGACGGCACGGATAACGATACCGGAAACATTGGGGAATAACGATGGAAGATTACATGCTTTTAATTGACGGGTCGGGGCTTCTTTCGACGCAGTACTACGGAAACCTTCCGCGGGAAGTATTGATGGCAAAGACGCAGGAAGACCGCGAGCGGAATTACCATAAGATCATGCATACGCCTGCAGGCGTTTATACGAACGGCGTATACGGGTTTCTGCGGACGTTATTTAAGATTTTAGAAACGCATCCGCCGAAGTATCTTGCGGTTTTGTGGGATCTGAGCCGCGATACGTTCCGAAGAGAACTGTATCCCGAATATAAGGCCAACCGCGGTGAGACGCCGCTTCCGTTGAAAGACCAGTTTGCGCTTTGCGAGGATGTGATCGGTCGGATCGGCATCCGCCAGTATATGGATAACAATTACGAGGCCGACGATTTTGCCGGAAGCCTCTGTCAGAAGTTCGGTAAGGAGATTCCGATCAGGATTCTTACGAAGGACCACGATTATCTGCAGCTTGTCAATGACAATGTCTATGTTTACCTGATGCAGACCGTGCAGAGTAAGGCTGATGAACTGTTGAAGAAGTACAATTTTGACAAGAACTGCTGCCCGGAGAAATGCTTCCTGATGACGCCCGAAACAGTTGTCGGTGAAGAAGGCGTTAAGCCTTCCTCCATCAACCATCTGAAGGGGCTGATGGGCGACTCGAGTGATAACATCAAGGGCGTAGCGGGAATCGGTCCAAAGACGGCGGTTGGTCTGATCGCACGTTACGAGACCGTAGATGCTTTATATGACGCGATTAAGAACACTCCCGAAACGACGCTTGCGGAAGAGTTTAAGGCGGCCGGTGTACGCGCGGGCATCGTTAAGACGCTTACAAAGGACGAAGACGGGGTAAATGCCGAGGAATCGGCCAGACTCAGTACGGTTCTTGCGACCATTAAAACGGATATTCCGATTGAAGAGCAGCTTTCCGATCTCGAACTGCGGCTTAAGAGCGATGAAATCGATAAAGTACTGCATGAGCTTGCATTTTCCTCGCTGAAAGCACCGGTTATAGAGGGTGCGGCGACTGCCGCGGCAATGGAATTAAGCTATGAAACCGTTACGGTATCCGATCTGAATGACGCTGATCTTATCAGAAGCAGACTGCTTACCGGACGCGGGCAGTCCTACGGCATCCGTTACGATAATAGGGAAGGCTCGCTGTATCTGGCGGCTGCCGACAAAGTATACCGCTTTATCCCGGACGGATTCTGCCTTGGGGAGATTTACTTCTCGGAGCTTTTAAATCAGCTGCTTACGGACAATGTGATCTATGCATTTTCCGTAAAGGAACTGACGGTGCTGTTCCCGGAGGAAAAGGACGGCGTATACGACCTTTCCGTATGCGATTACCTGTTAAGGCCGCTTGCCGGTTCGCATGAACCGCAGGATCTGCAGAGAGAGTATCTGTCGGGTATCGGATTTAAGGCGGACGGTGACTACACGGCGGCGCTTGCCAGAGCTTGCGGACATGAAATCCGTAAGAAGATGGAAGAAAAGCAGATAACAAAGCTTTATGAAGAGATTGAGCGGCCGCTTATCTGGGTGCTTGCCGATATGGAGCAGACCGGTATCTATGCGGATCCGGAACTTTTAAAGAAGTTAGACGAAGAGTTTATCGCCCGCTGCAACGAGGAAGAGCAGACGGTATACGAACTTGCCGGCATGAAATTCAATCTGAATTCGCCGAAACAGCTGTCGGAAGTACTCTTTGAAAAACTCGGATTAAAGGGCGGCAAGAAGACGAAGAACGGGTATTCCACTTCGGCCGATATTCTTGAAAAACTTGCGGAGGATGAGCCGGTTGTAGAGCATATTCTGACGTACCGGCAGTACCGTAAACTGCAGACAACCTATTCCGCGGGACTTATGAACTGCATCGCCTCAGACGGCCGCATTCATACGACGTTCCAGCAGACCGTGACGGCAACGGGACGGCTCAGTTCGACCAATCCGAACCTGCAGAATATACCGATCCGTACGGAACTCGGTCGTTCCATCCGAAAGGTATTCCTGCCGAAGAAAGGCTGCATATTCTATGACGCCGACTATTCGCAGATCGAGCTTCGCCTGATGGCGCATATGTCCAGCGACAAGAGCCTGATCGACGCTTACAATAATGCGGCCGACATTCACCGTACGACGGCGGCGATGGTATTCCATGTGCCGTTTGAAGAAGTTACCGACGCGCAGAGAAGCGCCGCGAAAGCCGTTAACTTCGGTATTTTGTACGGTATCAGTTCATTCGGTCTCGGGCAGAACCTCGGCATCGACCGTAAGACCGCCGAATCGTATATCAAGTCCTATTACGAAAAGTATCCGGCAATGAAGCAGTATCTCGATGAGAACGTGCGGAAGGCCAGGGAAAGCGGAGAAATCCGCACCTTATACGGACGTCCGCGGCCGATTCCGGAACTTTCTTCGGATAATTTCATGCAGCGTTCGTTTGGCGAGCGGATTGCGATGAATTCGCCGATCCAGGGTACCGCGGCGGACATCATGAAGATTGCGATGGTCCGCGTGTACCGCATGTTAAAGGAACAGAACCTGAAGTCGAAGATGCTTGTACAGGTTCACGACGAAATCCTTCTTGAGGTTCCTCACGATGAGGAGGAGAAGGTGCAGTCGATTTTGAAAGAAGCAATGGAAGGAGCAGCCGTATTGTCCGTTCCGCTTGTTGCGGATATCCATAAAGGCAGCAGCTGGTATGAGGCCAAATGATACCGCAAAACGGAATGATACAGTAAAGGAAATACGGTAACAAACTATGTTCGGTCAGACCAAAGTCATCGGAATCACGGGCGGTGTCGGTTCCGGAAAGAGTCATGTATGCCGCCTTATTGAAAAACATCTCGGTTATCCGGTCATCGATTCCGATGCCGTTTCGAAGGAGCAGATGGAACCGGGCGGAAACGTTCTGAAAAAGGTTCTTGAAACATTCGGAAATGCGTACGCGAATGATGACGGAACGTTGAACCGCGGAGCGCTTGCCGACCTCGTGTTCCATGATCCCGAGAAACTTGAAATACTGAACGCGATCACGCATCCCGCGGTAATCGAAGAAATCCGTGAAAGAATCGCGAAATACGCCGAAGAAGGAATCCCGTTCGTATTTGTCGAATCGGCGCTTGCGTGTTCGGCAGGTTACCGGGATTTCTGCGATGAGCTTTGGGCCGTTACCGCTCCCGAAACCGTACGCCGCTACCGGCTTATAAAGGGGCGCGGCTATTCGGACGAGAAAGTGGCTTCGCTGTTCTCAGGGCAGATGCCCGAGGAAGAGCTTAAGAAGCTTTGCGATAAGGAAATCGTAAACGGGAATCTTGTCGGCGACCTGGAACTTTGTTTCCAGATTGAGACCAATCTCGGATTGTAGGCGGAAGGCGGTAAGAAGGTTTGAAATTCTTCAGTTTGGCGAGCGGAAGCAGCGGAAACGCCATCTATCTCGGGACCGGTTCCTGCAATGTTCTGATCGATGCGGGAATCAGCGCGAAACGGATCTGTGAGGGACTGCAGTCCGAATGGATCCAGCCCGAATCGCTTGACGCAATACTTGTTACGCATGAACATTCCGACCATACGCAGGGGCTTGCGGTGTTTATGAAGAAATACCGTATCCCGGTTTATGCTTCAGGAGGAACGATTCAATATCTGAAGCGGATGAAGACGCTTGAGGGGCTTTCGGAAGATCTGTTCCGGGTAATAAAGCCCGGTTCGGAGATGCGCTTCGGAGATGTACGGGTCAGCTGCTGCGGCACCAGTCATGACGCTGCGGAACCGGTCGCATTTGCCTTTACGGACGGAACGCATAAAATCGGCATGGCGACCGACCTCGGCTGCATAACGCCCGAGATTGTCAGCCACCTGTCGGACTCCGAAGTGCTTTATTTAGAGTCCAATTACGACCGCTATATGCTTCTCGCGGGTTCGTATCCGTATTCCTTAAAGCAGCGCATTATGAGCGTGCAGGGGCACCTTTCGAATGAGGATTCGGCGCGTCTTGTATCGCATGTGCTTCATGAAAAGCTGAAGGCAATCGTGCTCGCACACCTCAGTAAAGAGAACAATATGCCGGACCTGGCGCTTCTTACGATGAAGAACGAACTCGACGGCGCCTGGAATTTCGACAATCCGAAACCGAGGCTTCTTGTGGCGCCGCGCGACGTTCCGATGGAAGCACTCATTCTTTAAAACGACAGTATCGGCATATCCGATCAAATATAACGGCTTCGGCCGGAAAGAAGGTTTTACCATGAAAAGAGCAATTATAACCGTAGTCGGAAAGGACACCGTAGGCATTATCGCAAAGGTCTGCACTTACCTTTCCGAGGAAAATGTGAACGTCCTTGATATTTCGCAGACGATCGTCGGCGGATATTTCAACATGATGATGATCGTGGATGTTTCCGCAAGCAAGATCGATTTCAACAATCTTTCGGACGGATTATCGAAGGTCGGCGGGGAAATCGGATGCGTGATCCGTATCCAGCTCGAGGATATTTTCGATATGATGCATCGTATCTGATGCTGAGACCGTTATAAGATGTTTGAAAGGAACGGACGGACGCGTACCGTCTGTTTGGAGGAAAATGCTATGATCAGTAAACTGGAAATACAGGAAACCAACCGGATGATCGAGAAGATGAATCTAGACGTGAGAACAATCACGCTCGGAATATCCCTTCTGGACTGCATCGACTCGGATCTCGGCCGGCTGAATGAGAAGATTTACAAGAAAATAACGACGCTTGCAGGCAATCTTGTGGCAACCGGGGATGAAATCGCAAAGGAATACGGCATTCCGGTTGTCAATAAGCGTATCAGCGTTACACCAATCGGTCTGATCGGCGCGTCTGCCTGCCGCTGCGAGGATGACTTCGTAGAAATTGCCAGGACTCTTGATAAAGCAGGCAAAGCCGTAGGAGTAAACTTTATCGGCGGCTACAGCGCTCTTGTTTCAAAGGGCATGACCAAAGCGGAGGAACTTCTGCTTCGTTCCATTCCGAAGGCTCTTGCGGTAACCGATGTTGTCTGCAGTTCGGTTAATGTAGGCTCCACGAAGACCGGTATCAACATGGATGCCGTACGGCTCATGGGGCAGGTAATAAGACAGACGGCCGAGAACACCGCGGACAAGGATTCCATCGGCTGCGCGAAACTTGTCTTATTCTGTAACGCTCCCGATGACAACCCGTTCATGGCCGGCGCATTTCACGGCGTAACCGAAGCGGATGCCGTTATCAATGTCGGCGTCAGCGGCCCCGGCGTTGTGAAGAAGGCTCTGGAACAGGCACGCGGCATGGATTTCGAGTTTCTTTGCGAGACCATCAAGAAGACGGCCTTTAAGATCACAAGAGTCGGACAGCTCGTTGCAAAGAGAGCTTCCGAAATGCTTAACGTACCGTTCGGTATTGTAGACCTTTCCCTTGCTCCGACGCCCGCAATCGGCGACAGCGTTGCGGAAATCCTGCAGGAGATCGGCTTGGAGCATCCGGGCGCACCCGGAACGACCGCTGCGCTTGCGCTTTTAAATGATCAGGTAAAGAAGGGGGGCATCATGGCTTCCTCTTATGTCGGAGGTCTCAGCGGCGCATTTATCCCTGTCAGTGAAGACCAGGGAATGATCGATGCGGTGCTCGCGGGATGCCTGACATTAGAGAAGCTTGAGGCAATGACATGCGTATGCTCGGTAGGTCTTGATATGATCGCCATTCCCGGGGATACTTCCGCGGAAACGCTGAGCGGTATTATCGCGGACGAAATGGCGATCGGAATGATCAACCAGAAGACGACCGCGGTTCGTCTGATTCCGGTAATCGGCAAGAAGGTTGGGGACAGCGCCGAATTCGGCGGCCTTCTCGGGTATGCGCCGATCATGCCGGTCAACTCGTTCTCCTGTGCGGATTTCATTAACAGAAAGGGCCGTATCCCGGCACCGGTGCACAGCTTTAAAAACTAACGGGGGTTACATTTATGGAAATACAGTTGTGGAGAGAATTTCTGGATCCTTACGCGCTTGCGGTTGATGAACTGATGATCAAATTCAACCATCTGATGACCGCGTTCCGCAAATCGGATGATTATTGCCCGATTGAGCTTGTTCAGGGGCGTGTGAAATCAATCGCCAGCATCATAGAGAAGGCCAATCGTAAGAAGATTCCGCTTGAGGATATCGAAAATGAAATGTGGGACATATGCGGTATCCGTCTGATCTGCCAGTTCGTGGAGGACTGCTATCAGGTTGTCGACATGATCAAGTCGAGAACCGATATGGAAGTCGTTTCGGAAAATGACTATATCGCTTTTCCGAAGGACAGCGGTTACCGGAGCTTCCATCTGCGCATTTTATATACCGTGCAGTCAGTTTCCGGACCGAAGAAGATCCACGGCGAGATTCAGGTAAGAACGCTCGGAATGAACAGTTGGTCGACGATCGAGCATTCGCTGCAGTATAAGTACCGGAGCAACATTCCGGACGAACTGAAGATCCGTCTTCGCAATACGGCAGACGGCATGATCGAAACCGATAAGGAACTTTCTTCAATCCGTGACGAGATCCGTTCGGCGAGAGAACTTCGGTTTGAAGAGGAACGTATTGTTAACGACATCCTGCTTTCGATTCAGAACCTTTACCGGTTCGTCAGCCACCGCGAGGCGGTTCGTATCCAGGAAGAGTTTTATGACATTTATAAAGAACAGAACATCGAAAAACTGCGCCATTTCGCGACCGAGCTTGATATCATCGCGGAAGGCTACCGCGCGCAGACGATCAACTGATCGATATGCGCTGCCAAGCGTTGTATCGATGTTGAGCTGAGATATGCTTTACGGAAGGATACCGTTTAAACCGTTATTGAACCAAAGAAGGAACATACGAGATGCATTTTCCGGAACAATTTGAAAAACGTATGCGAGACCAGCTCGGTGAGGAAGAGTTTGCGGCTTATGAAGCATGCTTTACGAAAAAGGTGAGCTCGGCCGTACGTGTGAATACGCTGAAACTGAGTCCGGAAGAGTTTACGAAGCTTTCCCCGTTCGGATTGCAGCCGGTTCAATGGACGAAGAACGGATTCTACTATGAGGATTCCGACATCCCTTCGAAACATCCGTATTACTATGCGGGGATGTATTATCTGCAGGAACCGAGCGCCATGACGCCGGCCGCACTGCTGCCTGTGGAGCCCGGAGACCGTGTTTTGGACCTTTGCGCGGCACCCGGCGGAAAGAGTACAGAACTCGGCGCGAAACTGCAGGGAAAGGGCATTCTTGTCGCGAACGACATCAGTCATTCCAGAGCGAAAGCGCTTCTTAAGAATATCGAGCTGTTCGGCATCGCCAACGCGGTTGTTACGAGCGAACCCGCTGAGAAACTCGCGCAGCGTTTTCCTGAATATTTTGATAAGATTCTCGTTGACGCGCCGTGTTCCGGTGAGGGAATGTTCCGGAAGCAGCCCGCCATCATGAAGAACTGGGAACAGTACGGTACCGGTTATTATAACGACCTGCAGAAACAGATTCTGCCGAGAGCCTATGATATGCTCCGTCCTGGCGGAATGCTTTTATATTCGACGTGCACATTTTCCCCTGAGGAGGATGAGGATACGGTCCGTTTCTTCTTAGACTCGTATCCCGATATGGAACTTGTGGACGCGGTTCCCGTTGACCGTAAAGCGGAATATGCGTCGTTCGGGTTTGATACCGGCCGGGAGGAATGGATGCAGGACCCGCTTCCCGAGATTAAAAAGACCGTAAGGCTCTTCCCGCATAAAGTGGAAGGAGAAGGGCATTATCTGGCACTGTTTCATAAAAAGGGCGACTGTACGGATACGGCAAATGTGCCGCTGTTCCGCGACTTTGCGAAGCCGAAGGCGATTACGCCCGAGGTTACCGAATTTCTGTCGCATATTTCCATGGATATTCCCGCCACACGCCTTGCGCTTTCCGACGAATGGCTTTCGCTGATTCCGGAAGGTATGCCCGATATTAAGGGGCTTCGCGTGTTGCGTGCGGGATTATTCCTCGGAGAACTCCGGAAAGGCCGGTTTGAGCCGTCCCAGGCGCTTGCGATGGCGCTTAAGAGTTCGGATTTTGATTCCGTTATCAATTATGCCGCGGATGACCCGAATGTGATCCGTTACCTGAAGTGCGAATCGGTTGATCCGCCCGAAGATACGAAGGACGGCTACACGCTCGTGTGCGTTGACGGTTATCCGCTCGGGTTCGGCAAGGTCCGTAACGGCCGGTTTAAGAACAAATACCTTCCCGGCTGGAGAATGATGTGATGAGTAAAACTACAATGCGTCTCGACCGGTTCCTGGCGCTTACAAACGCCGCGAAAAGCCGCTCCGACGCGAAGAAACTGCTGAAGACACAGGCTTTGACGGTTAATGGCGAGATCTGCCGCGTTCCCGAGCAGCAGATCGATACCGAAACGGATACGGTCATGCTGAACGGTAAGCAGCTGGTATACCGGCAGTACCGGTACTTTCTTCTCAATAAGCCGGACGGCGTAATCTCGGCGACAAAGGACCGTATCAGCGATACCGTATTATCATTGGTCCCCGAGGCGGACGCGAAGGACTATTTTCCGGTCGGAAGGCTTGATAAGGATACGGAGGGGCTGCTGCTTGTGACGAATGACGGCGCATTTGCCCACAATCTGACAAGTCCGTCGAAGAAGATGCCGAAGACGTATCTCGCGACGGTTACGGGACGCGTCAGTGAAGAAGGAATCAACAGGCTTGAGAGCGGGATTGTTTTCTCGGACTTTACGAGTAAACCCGCGAAATATGAGTTTATAAGCGAAAAGGACGGCTGTTCGGACTGCCTTCTGACGATTACGGAGGGGCATTTTCACCAGGTGAAGCGTATGTTTCACGCAGTCGGAAACGAAGTCGTTTATTTGAAGAGGATTGCGATCGGAGGCCTTACGCTTCCGGAAGATTTAAAACCCGGAGAGTACCGGGAGTATACGAGGGAACAGTTAGATGAAGCCATCTACGGAATGGATTAAAGCGAATATAAAGGGCGTCATTTTCGACCTTGACGGAACAATGATCGACTCCATGTCGATGTGGGACGATATCGACATCGAATATCTCGCAAGGTTCGGCTACGATCTGCCGGACGATTATCAGAAGAAGATCGAAGGCCTCAGTTTTCATGAGGTCGCGGTTTATACGAAGAAGCGTTTTCAGATACCGGACAGCGTCGAACAGATGATGAAGGACTGGAACGACATGGCATTTGACTTCTATAAGAACCGGATCCCGCTGAAACCGGGTGTACGGAAGTTTCTTCGGTTTTTAGAGGCAAATTCGATTCCCTGCGGTATAGCGACCAGCAATTCGCCCGAGCTTCTAGGCGCGGTGCTTGATGCGCAGAACATAAGGGATTTCTTTACGGTGATCATTACGGGAAGCGAAGTCGAGCACGGTAAACCGGCACCCGATATCTATCTGCACGCGGCCGACCGGCTTAGTCTCAAGCCGTCCGAGTGCCTCGTTTTTGAGGATGTGGAAGCGGGACTACTTGCGGCGAGAGGCGCGGGAATGAATGTCTGCGCCGTGTATGATCAATACTCGCATATCAGCGTACCGGAGGCGGAAGCGCTCTCGGATTATTATCTGAACGGATTTGAGGAACTGGATTATGAAGCGTTCGAAGGGTGAACAGGGTTACATCGATTATAAAAAGAAGCTGCAGTCGCTGATTGTGATTCTTTTCGTTGCGGCGGGTCTTTCGATGTTCTTTGGCTGTAAGGCAGTGATCGGAACAAGCCGGAATCTCGGTACGGTGTTCGCGGTTTTACTGACGCTTCCCGCAGCAAAGGCGCTTGTAAACCTTATTCTGTTCCTTCCGCATAAGTCGACGGATAGGGAACTTGTCGACAAGGTTGAGCCTTTAAAGGCGGAAGAGGACCGCTATTATTACGACCTCGTATTTACCTCCGAGCAGAGTACGATGCATCTGGATTTTCTGTGCGTGCGCGGGTCTGAGCTGATTGCCTACTCGAAGGACGGCGCCAAGCAGGAGAAGATTTTACAGTATTTTACTGATTCGATGAAGAAACGCGGGATCGGGATCCATATGCATATTTTCCGTAATGTGGATTCGCTGCTTTCACGCCTTAAGGACTGTGATCCGGGTGCGGTCAGCGATGAGGTTACGGAATTTATCCGGATGATTCTTGTCGGTTAGGAGAAGCGATGATCAGGCAGACGATTAGCGAAAAGGAAGCGGGCCAGCGTTTTCATAAGTATCTGACAAGGCTTATGCCGTCCGCAGGCAGCGGTTTTCTTTATAAAATGCTTCGTAAGAAGAACATTACGTTAAACGGTAAGAAGGCCGAAGGAGGCGAGATGCTTTCCGCGGGCGATTCCGTTGAACTGTTCTTCTCGGATGAGACCTTTTCGTCGTTTCGCGGTACCGTTTCCGAAATTGTTCCGCTTTACTCGGAGCACCCGATCCGCAAGGAAGCGGTCGTTTATGAGGACGATGACATATTGATCGCCTGTAAGCCTGCCGGCGTGCTTTCCCAGAAGGATACACCGGAAGGGGAGTCCTATAACGAAATGATCCTGCAGTATCTGATTGACAGCGGCAAAGTGACCGCCGCCTCGCTGCAGTCCTATAAACCGGGCATCTGCAACCGCCTTGACCGCAACACCGCGGGTCTGGTTCTTTTCGGAGTTTCCTTACCGGGCGGGCGTGAGCTGAACCGCTTTTTAAAGGATCGGACTATCGGCAAATACTATTACGCTGTCGTATTCGGCACATTTGATAAGCCGGTTGACAGTAAACTGTATCTTACGAAGGATGCTTCGGTGAATCAGGTTAAGATAACCGAAACAAAGGCTTCGAACGATTCCGTACCGGTACATACAACGATGGAACCGGTCCGTTCGGGAAAGGACCTGAGCCTTATCCGCGTTCAGCTCCATACCGGAAAGTCTCATCAGATCAGAAGCGTACTCGCTTATCTCGGGCATCCGGTTTTAGGGGATCCGAAATACATTGAAGAGGACAGCCGGTTTACGGCGCTCAATCAGCATTACCACGTCAAATACCATCTCAGAGGCCAGCTGCTTCTTGCGTATGCGGTGCATTTTCCGGCCGGGTTAACCGGGACGCTTTCGAAAATGTCCGGAAAGACGTTCTACGCGCCGGTTCCGAAGAGTTTTGCGGAAGTTGCCGCAACGGAGATTACGAAAGGGGAAGAACTTTATGCCGTCATGGAAATCCCGGGGACTTCGGGGCTCGTTCTTTGAGGAACTGATCAACGAGACCAACGAATATTACCGTGACAACGGAATTGCTCTCGTGCATAAGATCCCGACCCCGATCACGCCGATTGAGATCGATAAGGAATCGAAGCATATTACGCTTGCCTATTTCGACCAGATCAGTACGGTCGACTATGTCGGTGTGGCGCAGGGAGTGGCGCTCTGTTTTGACTGCAAGGAATGCGCGGAGGATACGTTCCCTTTGCATAATGTCCATGAGCATCAGGTCAAATACATGAAGGATTTCGAGGAGCAGGGCGGCGTCGCATTTCTTCTGATCTATTACACCAAGCGTGAGATCATTTATTATATGAATTATAAGGAACTCGCCTATTTCTACGGACGGATGCAGAAGGGCGGGCGGAAGAGCGTCGCATTTTCCGAACTGGACGGAACGAGGTTTTACAAAAAAGGCGACAGTCTTTATGTGAATTACCTCGAGTACGTAAACGACGACCTCGAACGAAGAGAAGCGGAAGAGGAAGAATTTGAGTCTTGACAGATGAATTTTCGTTCTATATAATGACTGCATTCATTTGTTACCAAATTAACACTCTACCACGCGAAAGTGAGAAAAGAAATGATTGAATTATTGCACACCCCGGAAGGAGTTCGGGACATCTACGGACGAGAATGCAGGGAGAAGCTTGTTTTACAGAATAAGCTGACGGATTGCATGCACCGGCACGGATACCTCGATATTGAGACGCCTTCCTTTGAATATTTCGATATCTTCAGTAAGGAGCGCGGAACCGTTCCGTCGAAGGATATGTATAAGTTCTTCGACCGCGAGGGCAATACGCTCGTGTTAAGACCGGATATGACGCCGTCAATCGCGAGATCGGTTGCGAAGTATTTCCGCGGCGAGGAAGGACCGATCAAGCTTTGCTACTGCGGAAGCACGTTCCAGAATAACGAGAGTTATCAGGGCCGGCTTAAGGAAACAACGCAGCTCGGCGCGGAACTTATGAATGACGATTCCGTCGAAGCCGATGCTGCAATGATCGAGCTTACCGTGGAATGCCTTCTTTCGTCAGGCGTTAAGAGTTTTCAGATTGAGATCGGTATGGCAGCGTTCTTCAAGGGACTTGCCGAGGATTGTCATTTTACCGAGGAAGAGGAGGAATCTCTCAGAAAGCTCATTAAAACGAAGAACCTGACCGGCGCTTCGGAACTTCTTTCCGGCAAATCGGTTAACCCCGAGGATAAGGAGCTGATCCTTCAGATTCCCGAACTGTTCGGAAGTTTTGAGAAGATCAGCG
Organism: Lachnospiraceae bacterium; assembly: GCA_017613595.1. Next base: position 33,432 of record JAGADM010000090.1, read on the forward strand.
AAATCCGTAACCTTACGAAGAACGAGAAGAGCTTAAACGCACTTGCCCGTCTGCAGGCCCTTTATGAGATTTTAAAGAAGGATGGCTATGACCGTTACGTTTCGCTCGATCTCGGTATGCTCAGCAAGTACCGCTATTATACCGGTATCATATTCCGTGCGATCACGTACGGTTCGGGCGAGCCGGTTGCTTCGGGCGGCCGTTACGATAATCTTGTTTCGCAGTTCGGTATGGATGCTCCCGCGATTGGCATGTCCATTACGGTTGATTCGCTGATGATGGCGATTGAGCGCCAGGAGATTTCCGGGATTCTTAAGCAGGAGCCGATTGAGGAATACATTACCGTGGCTCTCGCGAAGGGCCGTCTTGCGGAAAAGGCGATGGAGATTCTTACCAAAGCCGGATATTCCTGCGAAGAGATGAAGGATAAGAACACGCGTAAGCTGATCTTCACGAACGAAGAACAGAAGATGCGTTTCTTCCTTGCGAAGGCCAATGACGTTCCGACTTACGTTGAGTACGGCGCTGCCGACATCGGCGTTGTCGGAAAGGATACAATCCTCGAGGAAGGCCGTAAACTTTACGAAGTCATCGATTTCAACATGGGCCGCTGCCGTATGTGCGTTGCCGGGCCTAAGGAAGCAAAGGAACTGCTCGGAAGCGGTAAAGTGATCCGCGTTGCGACCAAATACCCAGCAATCGCGAAGGATTACTTCTTAAACGTAAAGCATCAGACCGTTGAAATCATCAAACTGAACGGGTCCATCGAGCTTGCCCCGATCGTAGGGCTTTCCGATGTAATCGTGGATATCGTGGAGACCGGTTCGACGCTTCGCGAGAACGGACTTGAGGTTTTAGAAGAGGTTGCGCCGCTTTCCGCAAGAATGGTGATCAATCAGGTCAGCATGAAGATGGAGCAGGAACGCATCCGCAAACTGATTAAGGATATTAAGGCCGTTCTCAATAACGACTGACGGCATAAAGAGAGGAAAATGTTATGAGAATTGTAACGTTAACGGAGCAGTCCAAACGCGAACTGCAGGACATTCTCGCTAAGAGAAGCACCGATTCCTTCCGTAAACAGGAAGACGCGGTTGCCGACATCATCAAGAACGTCCGCACGAACGGTGACAGCGCCGTATTTGACTATACCATGCGCTTTGACGGCGTTGAGATTAACAGCGATAACATTGAAGTAACGAAGGCTGAGATTGAGCAGGCTTATAAGGAAATCGATCCGGAACTTCTGAAGGTTATCCGCGACGCGATCCGGAATATCCGCGATTATCATATGCTTCAGAAGAGAGCCAGCTGGTTCGAGACAAAGGACGGCATATTCCTCGGTCAGCGCATTCTTCCGATCGCGAAGGTCGGCGTATATGTACCGGGCGGTAAAGCGGTTCTTTCCTCAAGCGTTCTGATGAATGTTATCCCCGCGAAGGTTGCCGGCGTAAATGAGATCATTATGGTGACGCCTCCGCAGAAGAGCGGAGGACTCAATCCGACGTCCGTTGTAGCGGCAGTTGAGGCAGGTGTTGACCGTATCCTTAAAGTCGGCGGCGCACAGGCGATCGCAGCGCTTGCTTACGGAACCGAAAGCATTCCGAAGGTGGATAAGATCGTAGGACCCGGCAACATCTATGTGGCACTTGCCAAGAAGGCCGTATACGGTTCGGTCGGAATCGATTCCATCGCGGGTCCGAGCGAGATTCTTGTTCTTGCCGATGAAACCGCGAATCCCCGCTATGTGGCGGCCGATCTTTTGAGCCAGGCCGAGCATGACGAGCTCGCATCGGCGATTCTTGTTACAACCAGTAAGGAACTTGCCGAGAAGGTTTCCGTTGAGGTGGATAACTTCACGAAGAAGCTTTCGAGACAGGCCGTAATCGAGAAATCGCTTGAGAACTACGGCTATATCTTCGTTGCCGACTCGATGAATCAGGCAATCGATACGGCCAATGACATTGCATCCGAGCACCTGGAGATTCTCACAAAGAATCCTTTCGATACGATGACTTATATTAAGAACGCGGGAGCGATATTCCTCGGCGAATACTCCAGCGAGCCACTCGGCGATTATTTCGCGGGTCCGGACCACATTCTTCCGACCAACGGAACCGCCCGTTTCTTCTCGCCTCTTAATGTGGACGATTTTATCAAGAAGAGCAGCGTGATCTCTTATTCCCGTGAGGCTCTGCAGCCGGTATGGAAGGAGATTACCACATTTGCCGAAGCCGAAGGCCTTACGGCACATGCCAATTCGATAGCAGTACGATTTGAAAAGGAGGACTGAGCCGATGAGCAGAACGGCAACGATTAACCGCGAGACCAAGGAAACGAAGATTACCTGTACCATCAATCTGGAAGGAACCGGCAAATTCAATATCGAGACCGGTATCGGTTTCTTCGATCATATGCTTTCGGGATTCGCGAAACACGGCTTCTTTGATCTTGACCTGAAGGCCGACGGAGATCTGCAGGTTGACGCGCATCACACGGTGGAGGACGTCGGGATTGTTCTCGGGCAGGCTATCCGCGAGGCACTCGGCGATAAGGCCGGCATTACGCGCTACGGCAGCTTTATCCTTCCGATGGATGAGACGCTCATGCTTTGCGCTTTGGATCTTTCCGGAAGACCGTATTTCTGTTATGATGTAACGACGACGGTTGACCGTGTCGGCGAGATGGACACCGAACTTGCCAAGGAGTTCTTCTATGCGGTTTCCTATACCGCAGGAATGAATCTGCACATCAAGATGCTTTCCGGCGAGAACAACCATCATATTCTTGAGGCGATGTTCAAGGCATTTGCCAAAGCCCTTGATATGGCGACCAAATACGACTCCCGCCTTGAAGGCGTACTTTCCACGAAAGGAACCATTTAAGCATGAAGAAGAGCATTTATGCCTATATCAATGCCGAAACCGAATACCGTTCCAATGTGATCGAGAAGGCCAAATCCTACGAGCAGAACGGTGCCGACGGGCTTTATGTCTATAATTACGATGCCGGCGAGCATGAGCAGTCCGCTTTTTTGGAGACGGTCCGTGAGATCATGAAGGAAACCGATATTCCGCTTATCATCGGATGCGTCGTAAAGCGATTTGAAGACGTTAAAAAAGCGCTTTATACCGGCGCGGAGGCGGTTGTTGTCCGTTACGGTACCGATTTTCCGAAGGAGGAGATTGTAAAGGCAATCGACCGCTTCGGTAAGAAGAGCGTTTATATCGAATTTAACACCGATCCGGATACGTCACGCAAGGAGTACGAGGACAGCGAATTACTGAATTCCTTAAAGGAACTCGGTGCCGCAGGCTTTGTCTTTAAGCACATCGTTCCCGACAAGGTGAAGAAATATGTTGCCGAGAGTCCGCTTCCGGTTATGATCCGCGACAGTCTTGTAAGAAACGACATCGAGTCGATCCTTTCGATGGATAATGTTTCCGGACTTATCACGAATTACTATGCCGGAAAGAACATTAACCGCGTTAAGAAGGCAATGCTTGACTTCGGCATCGATACGAAGTGCCTTGTAAGTTCGATTCCGTTCTCCGAGTTTAAGACCAATGCGGACGGCCTGATTCCGGTTGTCGTTCAGGATTATAAGACTTCCGAAGTTCTTATGGTCGCCTATATGAACGAAGAGGCATATGAGAAGACGATTAACACCGGTCGTATGACGTATTTCTCAAGAAGCCGTAATGAGCTTTGGGTCAAAGGCGAGACGAGCGGTCATTACCAGTTCTTAAAGGAGCTGCGGATCGACTGCGATAACGATACAATCCTTGCGAAGGTTCACCAGCTCGGAGCGGCATGCCATACCGGCAACCGCAGTTGCTTCTTTACGGAACTCTGCAAGAAGGAATATGCTGGATACAATCCGCTGAACGTTCTGAATGAGGACTACGAGATCATTCTCGACCGTAAGCACAATCCGAAGGAAGGCTCCTACACGAACTATCTTTTCGATAAGGGTATCGATAAGATCTTAAAGAAGTGCGGAGAGGAAGCAACCGAGATTACGATCGCGGCCAAGAACCCCGATGCCGAGGAACTGAAGTACGAGATCGCCGACTATCTGTATCATCTGATGGTGCTTATGGTAGAGTGCGGCCTTGACTGGAATGACGTTGTAAAAGAACTTGCCAACCGCAGAAAATCCTGATAATATGGATGCGGCCGGTACGGTTTAGGAGGATATCATGGATTTTCTGGCAGAGCTCGGAAAGAGCGTTTTGACATATCTAACGCTGGTTGCCTGCGGCGGTTTGGGAATCTTCTGCGGGATTAAGCTCCGTAAACGCAAGAACCGTTTGAAGGAGCAGGAGAAGGCAGAGCAGGAGCAGGCTGCGTCTGCGTAAAATTTTTCTTGCATTTTCCGAAATATGCGTTATAATGTGTTTTGTAACTAAGGTGGTATTGTAAAAGGAGTTCCGGATTCGGAACTCCTTTCCGTTTGCTTTTACAATAAGGCACGGAGGAAGGATTAAGGTATGGCCAGGAAGGAAACATACGAAAGCAGGACGGCGGAACTGTTAAGTCCGATCCTTTCGGAATGTCAGTTTGAGCTGGTGGACATCGATTATGAGAAGGAAGCAGGCGACTGGTACCTTCGCATCTATATCGATAAGCCCGGCGGCATTACGATTGACGATTGCGAAAAGGTCAGCAGGGCTCTCAGTGATAAGCTCGATGAAGCCGATTATATCGAGGATGCGTATATTCTCGAGGTCAGCTCGCCGGGACTTACACGGCCGCTTAAGAAAGAAAGGGATTTCGAACGGAACATCGGCAAGCCGGTGGAGATGAAATTCTTTAAGGCAGTCAGCGGACGCAAGGAAATGACCGCGGACCTCACGGCTTATGACCGCGATACGGTTACGGTCAGTCTTGACGGCGCGGATATCGTCATCGAACGGAAGAATCTTTCGATGATCCGTCAGGCATTTGTATGGGAAACCGAATAAAATAAAACAGAAAAGAGGACACCATGGAAAAAGAAAACAAGAACATGCTGATCGAAGCACTGAATACGATTGAGAAAGAGAAAGACATTCCGAAGGAAGTGCTTCTTGAGGCAATTGAAACGGCTCTCGTTGCCGCTGTAAAGAACGAGTATAAGAAGAACGATTATGTTACGGTTACGATCAATCCCGAGAGCGGTGACGTAAAGGTTCTCTCCGGATATGAAGTAACGGAGAATGTTGAAGATCCCTCCATCCAGATCACGCCCGAGGAGGCTGCGGCTCGTTTCCCTCATAAGAAGCTTGCCATCGGCGATGTGGCTTATCAGGAAGTGATCCCGCACGATTTCGGACGTATCGTTGCAAGCCGTGCAAAGCAGGCGATCGTTCAGAAGATCCGTGAGGAAGAGCGCAAGCAGCTTTACGAGAAGTATGCCGGCAAGGAGCATGAGGTAGTTACCGGTATCGTACAGCGTATTAACGAGAAGACCATCACCCTGAATCTCGGCAAGATGGATGCGCTTCTGATTGAATCCGAGCAGATCCGCGGCGAGTCCTTCCGCCTCAACGAGCGCGTTAAGGTTTACGTTCTCGAAGTTAAGGAGACTCCTAAGGGACCGAAGATCACCGTATCCCGTACCCATCCGGATCTTGTTAAGAGACTTTTCGAAAATGAGGTTGCCGAGGTTGCTGACGGAACCGTAGAGATCAAGAGCATCAGCCGTGAGGCCGGTCAGAGAACGAAAATGGCCGTTTATTCACACCATCCGAATGTGGATCCCGTCGGTGCCTGCGTAGGTGTTAACAGTGCCCGTGTCAATGCGGTTGTGGACGAACTCCGCGGTGAGAAGATCGATATCATCAACTGGAGCGACAACCCGGAGATCATGATCAAGAACGCCCTTTCTCCCGCCAAGGTTGTGTACGTTGACGTTAATGAGGAAGAGCACAGCGCAAGAGTCGTTGTACCGGATCATCAGCTTTGCCTTGCAATCGGTACCGGCGGACAGAACGCAAGACTTGCCGCCCGTCTTACCGGCTACAAGATTGATATCAAGGGAGAGTCTCAGGTAGAAGGGTAGGTAACCATGCCGAAGACGAAGAAGATTCCGCTCCGGAAATGCACCGGATGCGGCGAAATTAAGCCCAAGAAGGAACTCATCCGTGTAATCCGTACTCCCGAAGAGACGGTCGAAATCGACCGTACCGGCAAGAAGAACGGACGCGGCGCGTATCTGTGTGATAACGTAGAGTGCTTTTTGAAGGCAAAGAAAAGCCACGCGATCGAACGGTCGTTAGAAATCACATTTTCCGCCGAGCTGTATGAGGCTCTTCTAAAGGAGATGACCGTTCATGATTGACCGCGTATTGAATATGTTAGGCATTGCCCGTAAGGCGGGAAAGATCTGTTCCGGCGAATTTCAGACGGAGGATGCCGTTCGTAAGGGAAAAGCCTGTCTGGTGATCATCGCGGAAGACGCCGCGAAGAATTCCCGCAAGAACATGACGGACGCATGTGCTTACTATAAGGTGCCTGTTGAGTTCTACGGAACGAAGGAATCGCTCGGACGCGCGATCGGATGCGAGCTGCGCGCCGTAGCGGCGGTCACGGACCAGGGCATAGCCGATAAAATCGTAAACTTAATTCATGTTGGAGGTATACCGAATGTCGAAAATCAAGGTCAATGAATTGGCCAGAGAACTTGGCGTAAAGAATAATGACCTTATGTCTTATCTTCGCGAAAAAGGCGTTGATGCCAAGAGCGTAACGAGTCTTGTCGATGATGACGCCATCGCGATTGCGGAGAGTTTCTTCGGAAAGCGCAAGATCAAACACGTGGAGCCCAAGCAGGAAAATGCAAAGAGCGGCAAGCTGTTCTACCAGGACGGCACGCCCGTTCACAGCAAGGATTCCGACGGCAATCCGCTTCCGATCACGGGCCCGGTATTTGACGAGCAGGGCAATCTGAAGAAGCTGATGCTTGATAAAAACGGATTCCGTATCAAGCCTGAAAAGGATGAAAACGGAAATCTTACCACGGCGGTTTATTCGTATACGAAGGACGGACGTCTGGTTCGTCTTGCCGCTAAGAAGGACAAGCCCGCTGAGAAGAAGGAGGAAGCTCCGGCTCCCGCGGCGAAAGAGCCTGTAAAGGCGGAGGAACCTAAGCCTGAGAAGAAGGTGGCTGCTGCCGAGCCCGCGGCTATCGTTCCTACGGTAACCGAAACCGCTCCGGAAGCACCGGTAACGAGAACCGCTCCCGAGAAGACGGAAACTGCCGATAAGCCTGTTTCCAAGGCACCGGTTAAAACAACCGAAGGAAGACCCGCTCCGAGAAGAGATGACGGACAGGGTACCCGTACGCCCCGCGAAGGCCAGGGACAGGGGTACAACCGCGCACCCCGTGACGGTCAGGGACAAGGCGGCTATAACCGTACTCCCAGAGACGGTCAAGGACAGGGCGGTTACAACCGTACACCCAGAGACGGTCAGGGACAGGGCAGCTACAACCGTACCCCCAGAGACGGTCAGGGACAGGGCGGTTACAACCGTACACCCAGAGACGGTCAGGGACAGGGCAGCTACAACCGTACCCCCAGAGACGGTCAGGGGCAGGGCGGTTTCAATCGTACTCCCAGAGACGGTCAGGGACAAGGCGGCTTCAACCGCAGACCCGGTCAGGGACAGGGTATGGGGCGCGACAATTTCGGAAAGGGCGCATTTGATAAGGGCGGCTTCGATAAGGACAAGGACAGCGATACGAAGCGCACATTTGCCCGCAAGAATGATAACCGGAGAGATTCCGGCAGCATCAAGTCCGATTTTGCCAAGGACATCAACAAGGAGCATCGCGCAGATGCTTACAATAACAAGAACCGCGACCGTAACAAGAACCGTAACCTCGATAAGGATATGGAGACGGTCGGCAAGAAGGGCAAGCAGGTCAAGAAGGACGGAAGAGGCGCTTTCATTAAGCCCGAGCCGATTCCTGTGAAGCAGGAAGATCCGGATGAGGTAAAGACCATCGTGATCCCTGAGGTGATCACGATCAAGGAACTCGCCGACAAGATGAAGCAGAATGCTGCCGCCATCGTTAAAAAGCTGTTCCTTTCCGGTAAGATCTGTAACGTAAATACCGAGCTTCCGTTTGAGGAGGCCGAGCTTCTCGCGATGGATTACAACTGCATCGTTGAGAAGGAACAGGTTATCGATATGGTGGAAGAACTCATGCGTGATACCGAGGACAATGAGGACACCCTCATCAAGCGTCCTCCGGTTGTCTGCGTAATGGGTCACGTTGACCACGGTAAGACTTCCATTCTCGATAAGATCCGTTCCACGAACGTTACGGCACGTGAGGCGGGCGGTATCACCCAGCACATCGGTGCTTATCAGATTGAGATCAACGGCGAGCTTATTACGTTCCTTGATACGCCCGGCCACGAGGCATTTACCGCGATGCGTATGCGCGGTGCCATGGCTACGGATATCGCAGTTCTCGTTGTTGCTGCGGACGACGGTGTAATGCCGCAGACCGTTGAGGCGATTAACCATGCGAAGGCGGCAAATGTGCCGATCGTCGTTGCCATCAACAAGATGGATAAAGAAGGCGCCAACCCCGACCGTGTACTTTCGGAGCTGTCCGACCAGGGACTTGTTTCCGAGAGCTGGGGCGGCGATGTTGTTACCGTTCCCGTATCCGCCAAGACCGGTATGGGTATCGAGCAGCTGCTTGAAATGATCCTTCTTACCGCTGAGGTTCAGGAGCTTCGCGCAAACCCGAACCGTAAGGCGAGAGGTATCGTAATCGAAGCGAAGCTTGATAAGGGCCGCGGTCCCGTTGCAACCGTACTCGTTCAGAAGGGTACGTTGCATGTCGGCGAGAACGTTGCCATCGGTTCTTCGTTCGGTAAGATCCGTGCGATGATCAACGATAAGGGCCAGAAGGTTACCGAAGCGAAGCCTTCGACGCCTGTTGAGATCCTCGGCCTTAACAGCGTTCCGAACGCAGGTGATACGCTTGTTGTAACCGGAACCGAGAAGGAAGCAAGAGAGATTGCGGACGCATTTATCGCGCAGCATAAGGAACAGCTCATTGCGGAGACCAAGTCCAAACTGTCTCTTGAAGGTCTGTTCGATCAGATCAAGGCCGGTAACGTTAAGGAACTCAATATTATCGTTAAGGCCGACGTGGCAGGTTCCGTTGAGGCCGTTAAGCAGTCTCTTACGAAGCTCAGCAACGAAGAGGTTGCGGTACGCTGCATCCACGGCGGTGCCGGTAACATTAACGAATCCGACGTTATCCTCGCAAGCGCATCGAACGCGATCATCATCGGCTTCAACGTTAAGCCCGATACGACCGCTGCCGATACCGCGGAGCGTGAGAATGTAGACATCCGTCTGTACTCCGTAATCTATAACGCGATCGACGATATCGAACTCGCGATGAAGGGTATGCTGGATCCTGTTTACGAAGAAGTGATCACCGGTCATGCCGAGATCCGTATGCTTTTCAAGGCAAGCAATGTCGGAACCATTGCCGGTTCCTATGTGCTTGACGGTAAGGTACAGCGCGGCAGCAAGGCAAGAATCACCCGTGACGGCAAGCAGATCTTCGACGGCAACATTGCTTCCCTGAAGCGTATGAAGGATGACGTAAAGGAAGTTGCAGCCGGCTATGAGTGCGGTATTTTGTTCGACAAATTCAACGAGATCGCCGAAGGTGACCAGGTTGAGATCTACGTTATGCAGGAAGTGCCTCGCAAGTAGGTAGAAAGCAGGTATTTTGAAGAAAAACAGTATTAAAAATACAAGAATCAATCAGGAAGTGCAGAGAGTACTCGGAAATCTGATCCTTCTTGAGGTTAAGGATCCGCGCATCGCTCCGATGACGAGTGTTTCGGGTGTCGAGGTTGCGCCGGATCTGAAGTCCGCCAAGGTTTACATTACGGTATTCGGCGATGAGAACGTGAAGAAACAGACGCTCCAGGGACTTCGGAGCGCCATGCCCTTCCTGCGTTCGAATCTTGCGAAGGAACTGAATCTTCGGAACACTCCGGAGCTTCGGTTCCATATCGACGAATCGCTTGAATACGGTATGCATATGAATTCGCTGATCGAGTCTCTTCATGCTTCGGAAGCTTCTTCCGAAGAGGATATGCCTGAGGAAGACGCCGGTTCCGACGCTTCCGATGCGGAAGGAGATGACGGCGATGAGTGAATATCTCGAAGAACTGGCCGGTGACGCGAAAAGAATCGGTATATGCGGACATATTCATCCGGACGGAGACAGTGTAGGCTCGCTTTTGGGCTGCTATCTTTATCTGAAAAACGTTCTTCCGGAATGCGAGATAACTCCGTTTCTGGAAGAGCCGGGTAAGAGTTTCAATATGCTGAAGGGCATTTCGGATATCCATACGGATTTCGTATTTCCCGAAGAACCGTTTGACCTTTTCATCAGCGTTGACTGCGGCAGTTTCGACCGTATGGGTAAATGCGGCGACGCATTTACCGCAGCGAAGAAGACCGTCAATTTCGACCATCATATTACGAACACCGGCTTTGCCGACATCAACTTCGTGGAAGCGTATGCAAGCTCTACGAGTGAGGTGCTGTTCGGTCATATGAATAAGGATTTGATCGACCTTCCGACGGCAGAGGCCCTGTACACCGGAATCATGCATGATACGGGTGTTTTCAAGTACAGCTGTACGTCCGAGAAAACGATGAATATTGCCGGTTATCTGATGAGCAAGGGTATTGATACCGCCGATCTGATCGACCGTTCCTTCTACATGAAGACGTTCCCTCAGCTGAAAGCGCTCGGATTTGCCTTAAACAAGGCAGAACTCGTGCTCGGCGGAAAGGCAATCGTCTCGGTACTGACGCTTGCTGATATGGAGAAGCTCGGGATTACCGCGGCGGAAACCGAAGGCATCGTCAGCGAACTTCGGACGACCGAAGGCGTGGAGAGTGCCGTATTTGTCCGCGAGGACGCTCCCGGCAAGTTCAAGTTCAGCTTACGCAGTAACGGCAAAGTCGACGTATCCGTGATTTCCTCGTCCTTTAACGGGGGCGGTCATAAGATGGCTGCCGGTTTCTCGACGACCTCGGACCTCGACAGCATTCTGACGCAGGTTTACGCAATGATCATGCTGCAATTGTGATATGAACGGAATTCTGGTTATAAGAAAAGAACAAGGCTATACCTCTCACGATGTTGTTGCAAAGCTGAGAGGTATTTTGCATGTCAAGAAGATCGGCCATACGGGTACGTTAGACCCGGACGCGACCGGCGTACTTCCCGTATGCATCGGGAACGCGACAAAGGTCTGCGACCTGATCATGGAAGGCGTAAAAGTTTATACCGCGGGCGTTAAGCTCGGTGTTACGACCGATACACAGGACGTAAGCGGAACGGTACTTAAGGAATGTAAAGCCTATGTCTCCGAAGAGGATGTCAGAAGAGCGGCGGAGTCATTCCTCGGGGAAAGCCTGCAGCTCACGCCGATGTATTCCGCGAGAAAGGTCGGCGGGCATAAGCTTGTGGACCTTGCGAGAAAAGGCATCACCGTGGAGCGGGAACGAAAGAAGATCCGAATCGACCGGATTGAGATTTCCACGTTCGACCGTGAAGCAGGCACATTTTCCATGGTTGTGCAGTGCTCGAAAGGCACCTACATCCGGACACTCTGTAACGATATCGGCGAAGCTCTCGGATGCGGTGCCTGCATGACCAGTCTCATTCGTAATGAAACAACCGGTTTCAAACTCGAAGATGCGCATACGATTGATGAGGTACGTGATGTATTCCTTGCCGGAAATATCGACTCGCTCCTGATCCCCGCCGATACGTTGTTTACGGATTACGGAAGAGCGGATATTACCGAAGAAGGAAAGCTCTATCTTCATAACGGAAACCCGCTTTATGAAAGCCAGCTGAATGTTATTGACGGACCTGCAGAGAAGGTCCGTGTCTATGAAGACAACGAATTTAAAGCGCTTTATGAACTTCGGGACGGCATGTATCGTCCCATGAAAATGTTTTTGTAAGGTAATGCGATGAAACGATACATGACACCTGCGGCATATGACGGAACGGAATGTGCCGTTATGGTAGGCAAATTCGACGGCCTGCATCTCGGTCACCGGGTACTTCTTAAAGAGATGCTCCGAAACTGCGGACTGCTTACGAAAGCGATTCTTTCCATCGCGCCCGAAGCCGGGGAGACAAAGGAGATTCTTTCCTTTTCCGAAAAGCAGGCGCTTTGCGAAGCGCTCGGCTTTGACGCTTATGTGAATCTGACCTTTACGGAGCAGGTAAGAAATACGGAGGCGGGCACATTTGTCCGTGATATTCTGATCGGCCAGCTGAAGGCAAAGCAGATCTATGTCGGGGAAGGCTTCCGTTTCGGCAGGGATCGGAGCGGCGATACGGAACTGTTAAAGAGGGAAGCGGTGAAATACGGAGCGGAAGTATACGTTGTTCCTGCTAAGAAGAATGAGGGACAGCTTGTTTCGAGCACCGAAATCCGCCGAAGAATCACCGAAGGATTGACCGGTTCCGTTGAAGAACTGCTCGGTCAGCCGTATTATATTGCCGGCAATACGAGAGAAGGACGAAAACTCGGAAGAGTGATGAATTTTCCGACGCTGAACCTTGCGCCGCCTGCGGAAAAGCTGCTGCCGCCTTTCGGCGTGTACCGCACATTTACCGAATATGACGGCGTTACCTATCCGTCGGTCACCAATGTCGGCGTGAATCCGTCAGTTAAGGATGACGGAAGGGTCTCGGTAGAAACGCATCTGCTGCGGACGCCTCAGGAGACGATTCCGTACGGAGCTTTCATCCGGGTTTCCTTTGCCGAAAGGATACGTCCGGAGCGGAAATTCGCATCGGTCGAAGAACTTTCCGAACAGATAAGAAAAGATAAGGAAACCGTTGAAAAGACGTTACAAAAACAGTAGAAAAAACTATTTACAAACGTTAGTACTTGTGCTATATTATCAATCGTTGACCGGCCCTCAGCTTTTGGATTCCTCAACCGGAGCTTAGGACACGGCGTAAATTATTTATTTTGGAGGAAACAACAATGATTTCGAAAGAGCAGAAGGCACAGATTGTTGCCCAGTACGGCAAGAATGCCCAGGACACCGGTTCCACAGAGGTTCAGATCGCACTCCTTTCCGCAAGAATCAAGGAGCTCACTGAGCATCTTAAGAACAACAAGCAGGATAATCATTCCCGTCGCGGTCTTTACAAGATGGTAGGTCAGAGACGCGGTCTTCTGGATTATCTCAAGTCCAAGGATATCAACGCTTACCGTGAGTTGATCGAAAAGCTTGAAATTCGTAAATAATGCATGCATTGGGGGCCATGTGGGAAACATGGCCCTATTGTTTCATTATAGCGGTATTTCAAAACAAAGTTACACATTTTGCAGAGTAGGATTCTGTGCGTTAAGTGTCCGCGGGACGGAGAGTTGTCCGCGGAACGAAAAGCGTTTCGCTTGCGATACGGATTTCGCATCTCGCTGCTGAAAGGGAATTCTCCTTTTTGGTACAAGCGAATCA
>JAGADM010000091.1 GCA_017613595.1 Lachnospiraceae bacterium
AGACCGGTTACCGGCCCCGGCAACCGTGCTCTGAAGTCCCTTTCCGATATGTTAAAGGGTAAGCAGGGACGTTTCCGTCAGAACCTTCTCGGTAAGCGTGTCGACTACTCCGGCCGTTCCGTTATCGTAGTAGGTCCCGAACTTAAGATTTATCAGTGCGGTCTCCCGAAGGAGATGGCAATTGAGCTTTTCAAGCCCTTCGTTATGAAGGAGCTTGCCGCAAGAGGCATTGCGCAGAATATCAAGTCCGCGAAGAAGATGGTTGAGCGTCTTCAGGATGACGTATGGGATGTACTTGAGGATGTTATCCGCGAGCATCCGGTTATGCTGAACCGTGCACCAACGCTTCACCGTCTCGGTATTCAGGCATTTGAGCCGATCCTTGTTGAAGGTAAGGCAATCAAGCTTCATCCGCTCGTATGTACCGCATTCAACGCGGACTTCGACGGAGACCAGATGGCTGTTCATTTGCCGCTGTCCGTGGAAGCACAGGCAGAGTGCCGTTTCCTGCTTCTTTCCCCGAACAACCTTCTGAAGCCGTCCGACGGTGGTCCGGTAGCCGTTCCTTCCCAGGATATGGTTCTCGGTATCTACTATCTGACGATGGAGAAGCCGGGTGACAAGGGCGAGGGCAAGTTCTTCAAGAATGAGAACGAGGCAATTCTCGCATATGAGAACCGCGACATCACGCTGCAGGCTAGAATCAAGGTTCGCCGCAGCACGGTGGACGAAGAGGGACGTGTCGTATACCGTACGATCGAGTCCACTCTCGGCCGGTTCATTTTCAACGAAATCATCAGCCAGGATCTCGGATATGTTGACAGAAGCAATCCGGAGAACCTTCTGAAGCTCGAGGTAGACTTCCTCGTTAAGAAGAAGGAACTGAAGCAGATTCTGGAACGCTGCATCAATACGCACGGCGCGACCAAGACGGCTGAGACGCTGGATGCCATTAAGGCACTCGGTTACAAGTTCTCCACGAGAGCAGCAATGACCGTATCCATCGCCGATATGACCGTACCTGCCGAGAAGAAGGAAATCATCGCAAAGGCTGAGGAAACGGTTGACCAGATTGCTGAGTACTATCGTTCCGGTTTGATGACCGATGATGAGCGTTACCGTGCAGTTATCGAGACCTGGAAGGAAGCCGATGCGGAACTTACCAAGAAGCTCCTTTCCGGACTTGACCGCTACAACAACATTAAGATGATGGCCGATTCCGGTGCCCGTGGTTCCGATAAGCAGATCAAACAGCTTGCCGGTATGCGCGGTCTCATGGCCGATACCTCCGGTAAGACCATCGAACTCCCGATTAAGGCTAACTTCCGTGAAGGTCTTGACGTACTGCAGTACTTCATCTCCGCACACGGTGCACGTAAAGGTCTTTCCGATACCGCTCTTCGTACAGCAGACTCCGGTTATCTGACCCGTCGTCTTGTAGACGTTTCCCAGGATCTGATCGTTCGTGAGACAGACTGTGCGGAAGGCAGAGCAGAGATCCCCGGAATGGAGATCAGCGCCTTCATGAACGGCAAAGAAGAGATCGAGAGCCTTAAGGACCGTATCACCGGCCGTACCGCAGCCGAGGATTACTATGATGACAACGGCGACCTGATCGTTAAGAAGAATCATATGATCACTCCCAAGCGTGCAGCCCGCATTATGTCCACGAAGGCATTTACCTACTGGGATGAGGACAAGCAGGAGATGCGTCCGAGACCCGATGCCAAGATTAAGATCCGTACCGTTCTTACCTGTAAGTCCCACTTCGGCGTATGCTCCAAGTGCTACGGCGCGAACATGGCTACCGGTGAGGCAGTTCAGGTCGGCGAAGCAATCGGTATCATCGCTGCACAGTCTATCGGTGAGCCCGGTACACAGCTTACCATGAGAACATTCCATACCGGCGGTGTTGCCGGTGATGATATCACACAGGGTCTTCCTCGTGTAGAAGAGCTTTTCGAGGCTCGTAAGCCGAAGGGTCTTGCCATCATCTCCGAGTTCGCCGGCCGCGCTACCATCAGCGATACCAAGAAGAAGCGTGAAGTTACCGTTACCAACCAGGAGACCGGTGAGGCCAGAACCTACCTGATCCCTTACGGTTCGGTACTGAAGGTTACCGAAGGTCAGATGATCGAAGCCGGTGACGCGCTTACCCAGGGTTCCGTTAACCCGCATGACCTTCTGAAGATCAAGGGTGTCCGTGACGTACAGGACTACATGACCAAGGAAGTTCAGCGTGTATATCGTCTGCAGGGTGTAGAAATCAACGACAAGCATATCGAAGTAATCGTTCGTCAGATGCTGAAGAAGGTTCGTGTTGAGGAGAAGGGTGATTCCGAATTCCTGCCCGGCACGAGTGTTGACGCACTTGACTTTGAAGAGGTTAATGAGAAGCTTGTTGCGGAAGGCAAGAAGCCCGCGGAAGGCAAGCAGGTTATGCTCGGTATTACCAAGGCATCCCTTGCCACCAACTCCTTCCTGTCGGCTGCATCCTTCCAGGAGACGACCAAGGTTCTTACCGATGCCGCTATCCGCGGACGTATCGATCCGCTGATCGGTCTGAAGGAAAATGTTATTCTCGGTAAACTGATTCCTGCCGGAACCGGTATGAAGAAGTACCGCAACATCCGTCTTGATACGGACAATGAGATCTTAGACAATATCGAAGGCTTTGAGGATGAGTTCCGCAACGGTCTGAACGAAGAGAACGATGTGATCGCGGACGACACCGCAGATCGCGCCATCGACGCAGATTTCGCGGATGACTTCACCGAAGTATTTGACGAGTCCGATTTCTACGAGTCCGAATTTGCGGATGAGGAGTTTGAATTCGATGACGAGTTCGAGGACTCCGATGAAGAGAAAGACGAATAAAACGTCTGAGTTCAGTATTTTCCGGGATTCCGCCGCTGTGCGGAGTCCCTCAGGCGGGGGCAGTAACCCTGTCCCCGCATTTTTCTTTTTTCAAGTGATCTGAAATCTTTCGTAAAGGAACCGGTCCGGACTGTATCCGGTATCGGTACATCTGAATTACCCCGTTTACAACAATAACATAAAAACGTGAAACCGGAACGGGAGTCTTTTCGTATTCGGTTTTCGAAGCATCATATCCAAGGAGAATCTATGGACAAATGGAATGATATGCCGCTTACCGAACTGCGCAAAGCGGCGAAAGAACTCGGTATCACCGGGTGCAGCAGCAAAAAGAAGAATGAAATAATAGAGCTTTTAGAGGCGGCATCCGCAAAAGCGGAACCTGTGAAGGAAGCTAAGGCGGAAGAGCCGGTTAAGGCTTCCGAAAAGGCGGAAAAGGCTCCGAAAGCCGCAGAGGGAAGAGCAACGGAAGCCCCCGAGGCACCGCAGAGAAAGCCCGCAACCGTTGTAAGGGCATCCGTGAGACCTGCTGACAAGGCGGGAGAGGTGAGACGCCCCGAGCGGAACGATTCCGTGGTTGTTCGTGCCGAGGTACGTCCCGCGCAGACGGAGGCAAGACCCGAGCCGCGGACCATGCAGGCAGAGGTACGTCCCGCGCAGAGCGAGCAGCGAAATGGGCAGGCGGAAGCACGTCCCGCCATACGCAGAGAGCCTTCCCGTGTAAGCGAGAACGCGCCCCGCTACCAGTCGGCGCATACTGCTGAAAGCCAGGCGGACAGCGGCGTTATGAAGACCGGAATCCTCGAGATCGCTCCGGAGCAGTCATTCGGATTTATCCGCGATGAGAATTATCTTCCGAGCCCGGATGACGTATACGTTTCGCCCGCGATCATCAAGCGGTACAACCTGACGACAGGCGACATCATCTGCGGTAACCTGAAGGTGAAATCGCCCGCAGAGAAATTTGTCGCCCTGCTGAATGTATCAAAGATCAACGGGGAGAATCCCGAACGTGCCGTATACCGGAAGCGTTTCGAGAAGCTTACCCCCGTATTCCCGCATGAGCGTCTCCGTCTCGAGACCGAGGGCGGCCCGACTTCCGTACGGATCGTGGACCTGCTTTCGCCGATCGGCAAAGGCCAGCGAGGCATGATCGTATCTCCGCCGAAAGCCGGTAAGACGACGCTTCTCAAGGATATCGCGAGATCGGTACAGAAGAATAATCCCGGACTTCATATGATCATTCTTCTGATTGACGAGCGTCCCGAGGAAGTAACCGACATGAAGGAAAGTATCCGCGGCAATAATGTGGAGATCATCTATTCCACATTTGACGAGGCGCCCGAAAAGCATAAGCGCGTTTCCGAGATGACGATCGAGCACGCGAAGCGGCTTGTGGAGTACGGAAAGGATGTCATTATCCTTCTCGACAGTATTACAAGACTGGCAAGAGCTTACAACCTGACATGCCAGTCAAGCGGACGTACGCTTTCGGGCGGTCTTGATCCGGCGGCTCTTTACATGCCGAAGAAGTTCTTCGGCGCGGCCCGCTGCATGAAAGAGGGCGGAAGCCTTACGATCCTTGCGACGGCGCTTGTGGATACCGGAAGCCGTATGGATGACGTTGTATTTGAGGAATTCAAGGGAACCGGCAACATGGAGCTGACGCTCAACCGCGCGCTCTCCGAACGGCGTATATTCCCGGCAATCGACCTGCCGAAGTCCAGCACGCGAAGAGAAGACCTGCTTCTCTCTCCGGTGGAGCAGGAAGCCAATCTGATCATGCGGCGCGCTTTCGGCGGTGCAAGAGCCGAGGAAGCGACCGAGGCAATTGTCAACATGTTCACGCATACGCGTTCCAATGCCGAGTTTATTACACAGCTGAAGCGGACAAGAATGTTCGGCTGACAGAAGGAAGTCTGAAAGACCGGACAGCGGAACAGACACGAAACAAAGGCGGTGACCATCGTGAATCAACTGGATGAACTGAGCAGCCGGAACCGCGAGAATTATCAGCGGTATCTGAAACGAATGACGGACAGTATCCGTAATTCCACGAAGGGATTCCTCCCGATCATGGCAAGGCAGGGAAAGCGCATCTTAGATGTGGGCTGCGGAAGCGGCGTGCTCCTCTTCGCCATCAAGGAGGAAAATGAGGACGCCGAACTGACAGGTCTCGATCTGAATGCGGAGGCAATCCGGCAGCTTCGTGAGATGGGCGGACCGTGGGACCTGATCCACGGAGATTTTCTTGCTCTTACGGAGGGAACGTACGACACGGTCGTATTTTCCTCTATCCTCCATGAGATTTCATCCTACCACCCGGACGAGGCAAAGCGGTTCACCAGAGGACCGATCCTCGATGCGTTTCTAAAATGCCGGGAGATCCTTACGGACGGCGGGAGCATTCTGATCCGTGACGGCATTATGGTGGATGAAGCGGAGCAGAATAAGCCTGCGGTGATTTCGTTTACAAAGTCTGAGGACAGCCGCTGGCTGTATCGTTTCCGGGAGGATTTCCGCGGTTTTGACGGAACGGATATTTCGCGGGAGGTCAAGGACCTCGGCGACGGACGGTTCCTTGCCGGACAGGGTTTTCTGAAGGAATTCCTGAGCACTTACACATGGGGTGAAGAGAGCTACGCGAGAGAAGTATGCGAGCGGTTCGGAATTCTGACGAAGGACGAATGGATCTCGGCACTTGCGGAAGGGGGATTCTCAATCGAGACGATTGCGGAATCGAAAGAAGAGTATGAAAAGTATCTGTCCGACAGGGTGACGATCACGAATCCGGACGGAACACCGTACAGCTATCCTTACATGAGTATCATCATAAGGGCGCAGAAACGGTAGTATATTGGGGAGAACTGAAAGAAAAGAGACCGGAACAATGAGTAAAAGAAAAAGCAAAAGAAATAAAACCATCTTCTTCGTTATCGCGGGAATCTGTGTCCTGGCGTTGATCGCTGAGGGACTGCTGCTCGCGGGCGTATTTTCCAAAAAGAAAAATCCCGAGAAAAAGGGCGAAAAGGAGCCTGCGGAAGTTACGAAACCCGTTGAGGTGACAAAGGAGCCGACTGAAGAACCGACGAAGGAGCCGCCAAAGGATACGATAACCGTGTGGCGTGAGAAAAAATCCACCATGTATGAAGGTGATAAGGAGTATCCGTTATCCGAAGTAGAGTACGATGAGAACGGCAATGAGACCCGAAGGGTTACCTATTCCGGAACGGATCTCGACAGCGAAGTTGTCTCGACCTATGACCAGGAGAACCGCATTACCCGGCGTGAGACGAGAAAAATCTATTCCTGGGGCGGCGGGCAGGATGCCAGCCTGTTCCTGGACCTGTATACCTACTATGAGAACGGGGATCTTAAGGAAACCGTTTCGAGAATGTCGGGTGCTGTCGGCATGAACGAATCGAAGACCGAGTATACCTACGACGAAATGCACCGTAAGACAAGTGAAAAGCAGTGGCTGGACACTTCTCTTGAGGAGTATACGATCGCAACCTATGAGTATAACACGATCGGTAAGATTGCACTCTATCAGCGTGTGAACTCCGACGGAACGGACGAGTGGGTCACGCATTATGAGTATGACAGCAAAGGAAACTGTATCCGTGAATACGGCGGAAGCAATTCCGAGGGGAATTCTTCACAGACGTTATACACGTATGACAGCAAGGGCAATAAGATCCGCGAAGTGTACTACTACAACGACCAGATCATTTCGGCGTTAGAGTATCAGTATGACAATGCGGGACGCATGGTTCAGAAATTCTACGGAAACGCGCCTTCGGATAACCTGGATCATTATAATACGCGCTACTCTTATGAGTATTCGGACAACGGCCGTCTGCTCCGCCAGACAGAGTATTACGGCATTACGGCGGTCCTTTCCGATATCGGTTACGAGTACGATGAGAACGGCTGCGTCGCGAAGGAAATCAATTATGAGTCGGATGGTTCCGTGAAAAGCACTGCCGTTTATGAGTATCAGGCATTCGAGCTCCTGCCGTCACAACTTACGGAGCGGGAACGCGAATGGCTTGCGCGTGAACAGGGTCAGTAGAAATCGGGGAAAATGAGCCGTAAAAAACGCTCTTTTTCCGCTGTAAATTCCGTATATTGGGTATTGCATTCCGTAAAATGCTATGCTATAATAAGTCCGCTGTCCTGTTCCGGGACAGAATAATCGGATGTCAGGTCGACTGGTTTCGGCCGGCCGACTGCCAATAAATTATGTTTTGAGAGGTGAGAGTTATGAAGGAAGCAATCCAGCCGAAGTACTATCAGGCAAAGGTTACCTGCAACTGCGGTAATGAATTCGTAACGGGATCGACCAAGTCTGAGATTCACGTGGAGATCTGCTCCAAGTGCCACGCTTTTTATACCGGCCAGAAGAAGGCTGCTAAGGCACGCGGTGCGATTGAGAAGTTCAATAAGAAGTATGGTCTGTAATCCGTAAAGGGATTCATGAATAAGACTTTTGGAAAGAGTTGAGGTATCCGTTATCTCAACTCCTTTTTCTATACGGAAAGATTGTTGACCTGCGGAAAGGGAAGCCTGACGGCTCCTTCAACAGGCAGACAGGGGGATGCGATGAAGAATTCCGGAATCGGCGGTCAGGCCGTTATGGAAGGCGTAATGATGCGGAACAGGAACCGTTATGCGGTTGCGTGCCGTAAGCCGGACGGCGAGATCGTTGTGGATGTCAAGGAAACCCACAGCATAAGCGAGAAATACAGGTTTCTCGGCTGGCCTTTTCTTCGCGGCGCGGTAAATCTGATCGAGTCTATGGTAATCGGAATCAAGGCACTTACGTACTCGGCCGATTTCATCGATGACGGAGAGGACGATAAGAAAG